>JBJMIH010000193.1:0-47823 GCA_045806985.1 Mycobacteriales bacterium
ACAATTTGCAACGGCTCACCCAGGCATGGAGCGCCACCGACAACTGCGCCGGCGCACCCCAGACCAGCAGCATCGGCGGACCAGCGCCGTACTGGCAGTCCTTCAGCTACGACGCGGACGGCAACCGCACCGGCGAGACCGACCACGGCACGTCCAGCGGAGTCGCCGACGTCATCCACACCTACACCTACCCGACCGGTGCCGGCGCGGCGCACCCGCACGCGGTGCAGTCCGTGACCACCACCGGCGGGCCGGACAGCGGGAAGACCGACACCTACGGCTACGACGCGACCGGCAACACCACGGCGCGCAACCTCGCCACCGGCACCGCCGGCGCGCAGGTGCTGAACTGGGACGTCGAGGGCCGGCTCGGCTCTGCCACGGTGAACGGCCAGACCAGCAGCTACCTGTACGACGCCGACGGCGACCTGCTGATCAGGCACGACGCGGGCGGCGCCACGCTGTACCTGCCGGACCAGGAGGTGCACGCGGACAACAACGGAACGCTCACCGGCCAGCGGTACTACGACTGCGGTGACTCGCTGGTCGCGCTGCGCACCAACGCCGGCCTGTACTGGATGCTCACCGACCCGCAGGGCACCTCGACGGTCGCGGTGGACACCTCCAGCCAGGCCGTCACCCGGCGGTACTACACGCCGTTCGGCCAGACCAGGGGCACGCCCAGCTCGAACTACCCCGGCGACCGCGGCTACGTGGGCGGCACGACCGACTCGGTGACCGGGCTGGAACACCTGGGCGCGCGGGACTACGACACGTCGCTCGGCAGGTTCGTGAGCGTCGACCCGGTGCAGGACACCGACGACGTGCAGCAGCTCGAGGGCTACTCCTAC
Source organism: Mycobacteriales bacterium (assembly GCA_045806985.1). Classification (GTDB taxonomy): domain Bacteria; phylum Actinomycetota; class Actinomycetes; order Mycobacteriales; family JBJMIH01; genus JBJMIH01. Next base: position 852 of record JBJMIH010000193.1, read on the forward strand.
GCCAACAACAGCCCGATCGCCGGCTCCGACCCGACCGGCCTGTGGTGGGGCAGCCACCTGTGGCACAAGGTCAAGCACGCGGTGACCAGCCACGTCAGCCACTGGTGGAACTCCGGCTGGAGCTCCTTCAGCAACTTCTGGGTGCACACTTACCACGCCGCGGTCAAGAAGGTGAAGCACATCGCGAAGCGGGTCAGCCATGCCTGGCACTCCGTGACGCACCGCATCTCCCATGCGATCCACCACTTCGCGCACACCGTGACGCACTACTGGCACGTCGCGAGGCGCGTCGTCCACCACTACATCCACGTGACACGAGGGTGGGTCACCAAACACGTCACCAAACCGCTCAGTCACGCGTACAAGGTCGCCAAGCGCTGGACGTCGCACGCGGCGGCGGTGGCCTCGCACGCCGTCGCCTCCGGAGCCGCGGCGGCATGGCACGCCACCACCGCGGCGGCGAGCACGGTCGGGGCCGGCATCGCCGTCGGCGCCACCGCCACCTGGAACTGGACGAAGAAGAACTGGCGGACCGTGGCCGGCGCGGCCGTGTTCGGGGTGTGCGTCGTGGCCTCGGCGGGCGCGTGCTTCGCGGCCGGAGTGGCGCTCGCCGCCGTGAAACTGGGGGCCGACCTGTACGACGGCCACTCGGTCCGCGACTCGCTCAAGGAGTTCGCGATCGGCGTCGGGTTCAGCGCGCTCGGGTACGGGGCCGCCAAGGGTCTCGAACCGTTCGTCAACGGGGCCGACGTGGGCGCGTTGCGGCCGGTCGAGTCGCGGCTGGCGCTGGCCGGTGGCGGCGACGTCGGGCGCTCGCCCGCCACCCTCGGCCGTACCAGCCAGCGGATCGTGTCCGGCCTGGTCACCCAGGGCAACAACGTGATCAATTACGTCAACAACCTGTACAACGCCACGTTCACCTGCGGCGCACCGTCGGGTGGACCGTCCTACTGCGGCTAGCCGCACCGGAGGCCGAGTGGCCGGGACCCCCGCCCCCGGGTCCCGGCCACCCGGCCGTCCGCGGGCCTACCGGGTGCGGCTGAGCGGGCGGTACGGGTCGGGCATGCCGGGTACCGGCTCGGGCAGGTTCGCCAGCCGGCGCAGTTCGCGGACCCTGGCCCGGCTGGCCGCCGCGCCCGTGCCGCCCGCCGACCGTTCGGCCAGCGTGACCAGCAGGTCCCCGGTGCGGGCCTGCCAGTACGGGCAGCCGATCCGGTCCCACAGCACGGTCGCCCTGGCGAGGCACGCCCGCGCCGGCTCCTCGCGGCCGGCACTCAGGTGCAGGTCGCCGAGGTGGTACAGGGTCAGCGCGTGGCCGAACCGGCTCTCCAGCGCGCGGTAGGTGGCCAGGCACTCGCGGAACAGGCGTGCCGCCGTGTCACGGTCGCCGTTGTCGGCGGCGAGCACGCCGAGCCACTGCCGGGCGTGCGCGACGCCGAGCCGGTCGCCGAGGATCGCCGACAGCGCGAGCGCCTCCCGCTGCGACGCCTCGGCCTCCGCCAGCGCGCCGCGGCCGCGGTGCACCAGGCCGAGCGCGCGCAACTGGCCGACCACGCCGGCCGGGTACCCGATCCGGTGTGCCAGCGTCAGCGCCCGCAGCAGGCAGCCCTCGGCCTCGTCCAGCCAGCCCTTCTCCAGGTACACCAGGCTCATGCCGGAGCCGGCGTACACCTCGCCGCGTGCGTTGCCGGACCGCCGGCACAGGGCGAGCGCCCGCCGGAAGCTGTCCAGCGCGGTGTCGTGCCGGCCGGCCAGCCGGTGCAGCAGCCCCATGCCGGACAGTGCGGCCGCCTCACCGGCCGGCTCGGCGATGGCGGCGAACCCGGCGGCGGCCTTGTCGAAGCACGCCATCGCGTCGGCGTACCGGTCCTGCACGGTGTGCAGCTCGCCGAGGCCGCGGTGCAGGACGGCGGCGGCGCGGACGTCGCCGGTCCCGGTGGCGGCGGCCAGCGCCAGCACGTGCGACTGCCGCCAGTCGTCCAGGTGGCCGCGGATCTCCAGGAACGTCGCCAGCGAGGCGGCGAGCTGCCACGTCTCGGCCGGCACGCTGGTACCGGCGGTGTCAGCCGTGCTGGTGGCGGTGCTGGTCGCCTGGCGGATCAGCGCGAGCACGGTCGCGCGCTCGGCGGTGAACCACGCCATCGGGTCGGCGAGGGCCTCGTCCAGCAGGCCCGGCGGCAGCGCGTCGAGCGGGTCGGCCGGCAGCACCTCGCCGAGGAAGCTGCTGCCCAGCCGGGCATCGGACCTGCGGCCCACGGACCGGTACGTGTCCACCAGCCTGGCCAGCGCGGCCGCGCGTACCTCGTCCAGCTCCTCGCGCTCGGCGCACTCCCTGGCGAACAGCCTGGTCAGCTCGTGGAACCGGTACCGCTCGCCGCCCGGCGCGACCTCCAGCAGGTGCGCGTCCAGCAGCTGCTCCACCACCTGCTCGGCGTCGGCGTGCGGCTGGCCGGTCAGCACCGGCACCCACCAGCTCGGGAAGTCGGGGGCGTCGATGGTGCCGAGCAGCCGCCAGGCCCGCGCCACCGCGGCCGGCAGCCGGCAGTAGCTGAGCTGGAGGCTCGCCCGCACCTCCAGGTCGCCGGCGGTGAGCTCGTCCAGCCGGTGCCGCTCCGAGGCCAGCGCGGTGGCCAGCCGGGCCAGCGTCCAGTACCGGCGGGCGGCCAGCCGCGAGCCGATGATGCGCAGGGCGAGCGGCAGCCGGCCGCACAGCTCGATCGCCCGGTCGGCGGCGTCCGCCTCGGCCCGTACCCGCTCCACGCCGGCGAGGGCGCCGAGCAGCTCGCGGGCGGCGTCCCGGGACAGCACCTCCAGCTCCAGCACCCGCGCGCCCTCCAGGCCGCTCAGCCGGGCCCGGCTGGTGACCAGCACCGCCGAGCCCGCGGTACCGGGGATCAGCGGGCGGACCTGCCGCTCGTCGGCGGCGTCGTCCAGCACCACCAGCACGCGGCGGTCGGCGAGCCGTTCCCGGTAGAGCTGGGCGCGCTCGGCGAGCGTGCACGGGATCTCGGAGGCCGGGACCCCGAGCGCGCGCAGGAACGAGCCGAGCACGGCGGCCGGGTCGGCGTCCGGGCCGGCGCCGGTGCGCAGCTGGGTGTAGAGCTGGCCGTCCGGGTAGCTGGCGCGCAGCCGGTGGGCGAGGCTGACCGCGAGGCTGGTCTTGCCGACGCCGGCCGGGCCGGTGACCACCAGCGCCGGTACCACGGCCGGGGAGGCGTCCGGGTCGGCGTGGGCCAGGACGCCGGTGCCGGCGGTGGCCAGCAGCTCGCGGGCGGCGCGCAGCTCGGCGTCCCGGCCGACGAAGTCCGGCAGCTCGCTGGGCAGCTGGCAGGCGGGGGCGGCGGGCTGTCCCGGCTGGCCCCTGCCCGCGCCGGCGGGCTCCTCGGTGTGCGCGTCGTCGGGCCGCGGGTCGTGCCCCGACCCGAGGTCCGGGGGAGGCGTGCCGGCGCCGGTGAGGATGTCGCGGTGGACCCGGCGCAGCTCGTCGCCCGGCTCCACGCCCAGCTCGCCGACCAGCAGCTCGCGGGCTGTCGCGTACGCCGCGAGCGCCTCGGCCTGCCGGCCGGCGCCGCGCAGCGCGAGCATCAGCCGGCCCCACAGCTCCTCCCGCAGCGGCTGCTCGGAGACCAGCGTGCGCAGGTCGGCGACGAGTTCGGCATGCTGGCCGAGGTCGAGCCGGGCGTCGAACCAGGACTGCTGGGCCAGCGACCGGTACTCCTCCAGCCGGTGCGCGAGCGCCCGTACCGGCGCGGAGTCCACCGTGTCGGCCAGCGCGGGCCCGTGCCAGAGGGCGAGGGCGGTGTCCAGGTGGGCGGCGGCGTCGGCGGGGCGGCCGGCCCGCAGCGCCTCCCGGCCGGCCCGGCGCTCCCTCTCGAACACGGCCAGGTCGCTCTCCTCGGCGCCGAGCTGGAGTTCGTACCCGGCGCCGTGGGTGACCAGCGACCCCTGCGGCAGGTCCTTGCGGAGCCGGGACACGTACACCTGGACGAGCTTGCGCGCGGTGGGCGGGACGCGGTCCTTCCACAGCGACGAGAGCAGCGAGTTGACGGTGACGACCTGGTTGGCGTTGACGACCAGGACGGCCAGCAGGGTACGGATCTTGGCGGCGGGGGGAGCCGCCCAGCCCTCACCGCCCCAGGCGGTGACGGGGCCCAGAACGCGATAGCGCAACGAGGTCTGCACGGCGCACCTTTACCACGACTTTACCCACATAGCGCCCGTTCTGCCCCGGAAAACGCATTCTGAGACTAGCCGCCGGCAAGTGTCCGTTCAACTGCTGATACACCGTGGGTTAACCGGTTACCCCGGTCATACTGGCGCCATGCTCGGACGACTGCACCACGTGATCGTCGACTGCCGCGATCCGGCCGCCCTCGGCGCCTTCTGGTCCGCGCTGCTCGACCAGCCCATCACCTGGCAGGAACCGGACTTCGTGGTGGTCGCGCCGGACGACCGGCACTCCGGGATGGCGTTCCAGCTCGCCCCCGACCACCAGCCGCCGGTGTGGGGCGACCCGAGCCGCCCCCAGCAGATCCACTTCGACGTGATGGTCGACGACCCGGCCGCCGCCCGCCGCCGCGTCCTCGAACTGGGCGGCCGGGAGCTCCAGGTCGAGGAGGCCGGCTACGGCGTCTACGCCGACCCCGCCGGACACCCCTTCTGCCTCATCCGCCGCCCCGGCTGGGCCCCACCGCTCAGCTAGGTCCTGTCTCCAAGTGGCCGCCGGCTCCGAACCCGCCAGCCCGCCGCCCTTCCCGTCACGATCAAGGAGTTGTGGCCGCGTTGTCATATGAAAATGCGGGCACAACTCCTTGATCGTGGCCGCAGGGGTCCGAAATCCGCCAAGGGCATGCAGACGGAAGCCGACTTCGAGACACGGCCGAGTTCCCGTACGGCCTGGTTCTCGTACTGCCTGGCTCCCGTACTGCCTAGTTCCCGTACTGCTTGGTCTCCGGCCGCTCCAGCATCAGCGCGTGCGCCGGCTCCTCGGCCACCGGCCGGTGCCGGGTGCCCTTCGGCACCACGAACAGGTCGCCCGCGCGCAGCGTCACCGGCTCCCGGCCCTCGATCTCGACCCGGAAACTCCCGTCCCAGCACAGGAACAGCTCATCCTCGTCGTGATGGTGCCAGGGAAACTCGCCCTCGAACCGCGCCACCCGGACCACGGCATCGTTGGCCGTCACCAGGTCCCGAGGCTGGTACGCCCCCGGCAACCCCGCCACGACCTCCGCGATCGAAACCGGCTCGGCACTCTCCATGCCGCCCACCCTCACCCCTCCCCTTCCGCCACACCAGTGCCAATCACAGGGCCAATGCCGACGAGTTTGGTGAGGAGGCGGTCGAGCTGGTCGGGGAGGGGTGGCCAGGGGTAGCGGGGTTGGTTGATGCGCAGGGAGGCGACGCCGTAGACGGCGGTGCGCAGGTCGAGGGCTACGGCGGCGGGGTCGGGGTCGGCGGGCGGGGCCTGGCCGGCGTCGACGCAGCGCTGGATCAGGTCGACCGCGCGGTTGGCGAGCTGGCGCTTGAAGGGCATGTCGATCCGCTGGTTGAGGGTGCTCTCGTGCAGGACCTTGTACAGGCCGGGGTGGCGCAGCGCCCACTCGACGTGGCGGAGCGTGTGCTCGCGTAGCTGGCCGGCGGGATCGGCGGCGGCGGTCTCGCCGCGCTCGGCGGCGGCGACGAGGTCGTCGTGGCAGCGCTCGAGTACCGCGTAGACCAACGCGTCGCGGTCGGCGAAGTGCAGGTAGACGGAGGGGGCGGCGACGCCGATCTCCCGCGCCACCGCGCGCAGGGACAGCGCCTCGTCGTCGCCGAGCTGGTCCAGCATTCGGGCGGCGGCGGCCAGGATCTCCTCGCGCAGCCGCTCGCCCTGGCCGCGCGGGTTGCGCCGGCGGCCGCCAGCGGTGGATGTGGGCGCCTCCATGATCGGCCATTGTATGGCGGCGCAAATAGCGTTACGGTCGTAACGTTACAGTCGTCAACCTATGGAGCCCGCGATGATCCAGCTCGACCCCGACTTCGACCGCCTGGTCGCCGCCACCGAGCGGCACGCCTGGGACATCCCCCGGCTCACCGACCGGGAGAAGGTGTTCCTGACCGTCGTCGCCGACGTCTGCAACCAGACCCTCGGGTCACCGTTCGCCCAGCACGTGGCGGCCGGTGGGAAGCACGGCGTGTACCCCGACGACCTGCGCGCGCTGATCCGGCTGGTGGCGTTCGAGACCGGATACCCGGCCGCGCTCGCCGCCTACGGCCGGCTCGCCGAGGTCGAGCGCGAGCTCGGCCTGCCCGCGACCGGCGACGGCGAGGTCCCGGGGGCCGCCAACGCGCCCTCGTCCCCGCCGCCGGCCGCGGCCCGTGCCCTGTGGCACGAGGTCGACCCCGGCTACGGCGAGTACCTGGACCTCCAGTCCGGGATGCTCGGCGAGCTGACCGGGATCAGCGTGCGGGAGCGGGCGTTCAGCGCGATCACCTGCGACGTGCTGTACCAGACGCTGGAGGAGACCCTGCGCGTCCACACCGGGCGGGCGCTGGGCGCCGGCGCCGGGCCGGACGATGTCCGGGCGGTGGTGCTGTTCACCGCGCAGTTCGGCGTGACCCGGACCTGGAAGGCCTTCCGCGCCCTCAACCACCACCTGGCCGAACTGGCCGGCTGACGAAGCACGTCATGGTGGCGTAGTCGAAGGTGAGGGCGAAGGGCTTGAAGAACTCGTGGGCGAAGTCGGCGAGGGTCTCGAACCGGACCTCATCGTCGATCGAGATCGGGCCGGCGATGCCCGGTACGTGCCGGCCGGTCGCCGTCCCGAGCGACATCGTGTCCGGGGCGATCGGGTAGGCCACGATCGCGCCGTTGGCGGTGATCGGGTGGGCGTAGTCGATGGGGACCCCGGCCCGCTTCGCCTTCTCCTCCGTCATGATCACGCCGAGCCCGGCGGCACCGGTGTCGAGCCGGGCCACCCTCGGGCCGTAGCCGTTGATGCTGCCCATCGTGAACGGGACGTGGTCAAGCGCCAGCCACAGCGGCAGCAGGGTGGCGCCGGCCCGCCGGGCCTCGGCCCGCACCTGCCGTACCTGGTCGGCGGTCCTGTGCCGCAGCACCAGTACACGGTTCGCGTAGTCCATCGTGGTGACGAACCGGCAGAAGATCCACGTGCCGATCACACCGGCCGGCCGCGGGCCGCCGGGCGGGGCGGGGATCGGATCGTCGTCCCACAGCAGCGGGACGTTCCTGAGCTCGATGTCGCCCAGTCGGAACGAACTGGCCACGCCCAGGTACTGGGTCCTGACCTGGCCCGGAGGTCCACCCCGGACAGTGGCGACGGCGCGGAGGCCGGCGCGCTCCGCCTCGGCCGTGGACAGGACCAGCGGCGCCCCGGTGTCCATGACGAACGGCCGGGGCGGCCCGCCGTTCACGGACGCCTCCACCATCGGCAGCGGATCGAGCGCCACCCACGGCAGCCGGGTGGCCCGCGCGCCGCGCGTCGCGAACGCCGGACCGGTCACGCTGGCGTACAGCGTGGCGTAGGGCTCCCGGCCCGAGTCGCGCAGCAGCGGCACCGCCCTGGCGAGCCGGTCCTGGCGGGTGTAGCAGTCGGCGAGCTGCCCCTTGGCGAACGCGTCGCCGGGCGCCAGCCGGATCGCCCTGGTCAGGAACTGCTCGGCGGCCGCGAACCGGTTGCCCATGGCCGCGAAGTAGCCGCGCTGCACCAGCGCGTGCGCGTTGTCGGGATCGGCGCGCAGCAGCGCCGCGTAGCCGCGATCGGCCGCGGCGAAGCAGCCCGCCCTGAACAGTTGGTCCGGGTCCGGGTCCGGGAGGTCCGCCGGTGGGCCGGCGGCGCGGGCAGCGGCCCGGCCCAGTAGCGGTGCGGCGGTGGCGGCGGTGGCGGCGAGGCCGGTACCGGCCAAGAACTCGCGTCGGTTCCACATGTGACGGGTTTGTACGCGGTGGCCGGTTACACCGGGGGAACAAGCGCTGTTACCGCCTTGTAACGCCCGCCGCCAGTGCGCGGGCCGCCCCGCCGATCGCCTGCCGGTACCGGTCGGCGGGGTAGCCGTCCCCGAGGATCATGCCGCGCAGCTGCGGCACGGCCGCGCCCCAGTTGACCAGGCCGATGGTGAGGAAGAGGAGGACGCGGGCGTCGTCGACGGCCACGCCGTTCGCGGCGGCGATGGACTCGGCGCGCTTGGCGTACTTGTCGACGCGGACCTGCTCGGCGGGCACCGGGTCCGGGCCGGCCAGTTCGAGGGCCTCCCACAGCAGCAGCCGCAGCGCCTCCGGGTGGGCGGCGTGGTACTCCATCAGCCGCACCGCGTAGTCGCCGAGGTCGCCGCCCTCCACCGGCACGGCCTCGGCACAGTCGCTGAGCTGCTGTTCCAGTACGGCCGCGAACAGCGCGTCCTTGTCGCCGAAGTAGTCGTAGATGGCGCGCTTGTTCGCCCCGGCCGCGGCGGCGATGCGGTCGATGCGGGCGCCGGCGACGCCGTGGCGGGCGAACTCCACGGTGGCCGCCGCCATGATCCGGTCCCGGGTCGCCTGCGAGTCGTACGGCATGTGTCCAGAGTAACGAACCAGTTCGTTTGACCGAGGCCAGCGGTCCGGCTAGGTTCGAACCAACCAGTTCGTTCGACCGAGGAGCCGCCGTGCTCGACCGTCGCCTGACCGCGATCCTGGCCCTGACCTGCGGTGTGAGCGTGGCCAACATCTACTTCCCGCAGGCGGTCAGCCCGCTCGTCGCCGCCGGCCTGCACGTCCGGGTGGGCTCGGCGGCGCTGGCGGCCACGGCGGCCCAGCTCGGGTACGCGGCCGGGATCTTCCTGCTGGTACCGCTGGGCGACCGGCTGCCGCCCCGCCCGCTGCTGGCGACCCTGCTCGTGCTCACCGGCCTCGGCCTGTTCGCGGCCGCCGCCGCGCCGACCCTGCCGGCGCTGATCGTGGCGAGCGCGGTGGTCGGCGCCACCACCGTGGTACCGCAGGTGGTGATCCCGATGGCGGCCGGCATGGCCGCGCCGGGCCGCCGCGCCAGCGTGGTCGGCACCCTGCTGGGCGGCCTGATCGCCGGCATCCTGCTGGCCCGCGCGTTCGGCGGGATGCTCGGCGGCTGGCTCGGCTGGCGCGCCCCCTACCTCGCGGCCGCGGTGCTGGCCCTGCTGCTCGCCACCCTCCTGCCCGCCGTCCTGCGCACCGCCGCGCCGGCGGCGCCATCCCGGCAGCGGTACCCCGCCCTGCTCGCCGCGCCGGTCCGGCTGTGGCTGGCCGAGCCGGAGCTGCGCCGTTCCTGCCTGTACCAGGCCACCCTGTTCGGCGGGTTCAGCGCGGCGTGGACCAGCCTCGCGTTGCTGGTGACGGGGCCGAGGTACGGGCTGGGGGCGCCGGCCGTCGGGCTGATCGCGCTGGTCGGGGCCGGCAGCGTCGTCGGGACGCCGGCGGCGGGGCGGTGGGTGGACCGGCGCGGGTCCGACCTGGTCAACCTCGTCTGCATGGTCGGGGTGCTGGCCGCGGCCGGGGTGCTCGTCGCCGGCGGTACGGGCGGGGCGGCCGGGCTGGTCGCGCTGGCCGCCGGGATGCTGCTGCTGGATGTCGCCGTCCAGTGCGGGCAGGTCGCCAACCAGGCGCGGATCTTCGCCCTCCGCCCGGCCGCCCGCAGCCGGATCAACACCGCGTACATGACGTGTTCGTTCCTGGGCGGCAGCGCCGGCTCGTGGCTCGGCGTCCGCGCGTACACCGCGCTCGGCTGGCCCGGCGTGTGCGCGCTCGTCGCGGCCGCGGCCCTGGTCGCGCTCGCCCGGCACGCCGCCAGCTGCTTGACTGGCGATCATGGCGGAGGACTTCGGCGTGCCCGGACCCGAGAAGATCGGCTACTACGGTCAGGTCGCTGAGTCGACCGCCGGCCGGGACTACAAGCGGGAGCTGCTGGCAGCGCTCGACCTGCACCCGGGCCAGACCGTGCTCGACGCCGGCTGCGGGCCCGGTACCGACCTCGCCGCCATGGCGGCCCTGGTCGCGGACACCGGGACGGTCATCGGCGTCGACCTGGACCCGGCCATGGTGGCGGAGGCCTGCCGCCGCACCGCCGGCACGCCGACCATCGAGGTACGCCACGGCGACGCGCACGCGCTGCCGGTGGACACCGCGAGCGTGGACCGGGTCCGCGCCGACCGGATGGTGCAGCACGTGGCCGATCCGGCCGGGGTGTTCGCCGAGTTCCACCGGGTGCTGCGGCCGGGCGGGCTGGCCTGCGTGGCCGAGCCCGACTGGGACACGCTGGTGGTCGACCCCGGCGACCTTGCGACCACCCGGGCCTTCAACCGGTTCGTCTGCGACACGATGGTGCGCAACGCGACCGCCGGCCGGCGGCTGGCCGGGCTGGCCGAGCGGGCCGGCCTGCGGGTGCTGGCGGTGCGCCCGACCGCGCCGGTCTTCCGCGACTTCGCGGTCGCCGACAAGATCCTCGGGCTGAGCCGCAACGCCGAGCGGGCGGTCCGGGGCGGCCACCTGGACCGGGACGCGGCGGACCGGTGGATCTCGGGGATGCGGGACGGGCCGTTCCTGGCCACCAGCCTGCTGTTCACCGTGGTGGCCGCCAAACCCGGCGGTTAACCGGGAAAGTAGGCCCTCACCTGCTCGACAATCTCCGCCGTCCGCGTTTCGGTGGAGGGTGGAGGAGGGGGGCGGGCGATGGGTACCAGGCTGAGGGCCAGAAGGGACGGCGCGCGGCGGCTCCGGGAACTGCTCTCCCGGCCGGAGCCGATCCTCGCCGCGAGCGCCGCCGACGCGGCCAGCGCGCGCCTCGCCGAGCAGGCCGGGTTCGCCGCCGTGTCGCTGACCGGCACCGGCGCGGCCACCGCCCGGCACGCGGTCGCGGCCACGCCGCTGCCCGTCGTCGCCCCGGCCGGCAACGGCGACGTGGTCCGCACGGTGCACGGGTACGAGGCGGCCGGCGTGGCGGGCCTGCACCTCGCGGACCGGATCGCCGGCCGCGTGCTGCCCGCCGAGACGATGGAGGCCAGGGTGCGGGTGGCGGCCGGCGCCCGCACCGACCCGGAGTTCACCCTCGTCGCCAGGACCGACGCGGACGCCGCCGGCGGCGGTCTCGAGGCCGCGGTGGAGCGGGCCGCCCGGTACCGGGACGCCGGCGCCGACGTGCTGTTCCTCGCGGGGCTGGGGAGCGAGCAGGAGATCGAGGCGGTGGCGCTGGCGTTCGCCGGCATCCCGCTGCTGTTCCGCTGGACCGAGGTGGGCACGGCGCCGCCGGTGAGCGCGGAGCGGCTCGGCGAGCTGGGGTACCGGCTCGTCGTCCTGCCCCTCCCGGCCCGCGCCTGAAGCCCGAGGAGGAATGACCGGTGGCACGTACCGTGGCGCACCACCTGATCGAGTCGCACCTCGTCGACGGCGACATGACGGCGCCCGGCGAGGAGATCGCGCTCCGCATCGACCAGACGCTCACCCAGGACGCCACCGGCACGCTGGTGATGCAGGAACTGGAGGCGCTGGGCCTGGAGCGGGCGAGGACCGAGGTGAGCGTCCAGTACGTCGACCACAACCTGCTGCAGGCCGACGAGAAGAACGCCGAGGACCACCTGTTCCTGCGCTCGGCGTGCCGGCGGTACGGGCTGTGGTACTCCAAGCCGGGCAACGGCGTCTCCCACCCCACCCACATGCAGCGGTTCGGCGCGCCGGGGAAGACGATGGTCGGCTCCGACTCGCACACCTGCGCGGCCGGCTCGCTCGGCATGTTGGCGATCGGCGTCGGCGGCCTGGAGGTGGCGATGGCGATCGCCGGCCGGCCGCTCTACCTGCGAATGCCGGAGATCTGGGGGGTACGGCTGACCGGTCAGCTGCCGCCCTGGACGTCGGCCAAGGACGTGATCCTGGAGATGCTGCGCCGGCACGGCGTGAAGGGCGGCCTGCACCGGATCATCGAGTACCACGGCCCCGGCGTCGCCACGCTGACCGCGATGGACCGGCACGTGATCGCCAACATGGGCGCCGAGCTGGGCGCCACCACCACGGTGTTTCCCGCCGACGCGGCGGTACGGGAGTTCCTGCGCGGCGAGGACCGCGAGGACGACTTCACCGAGCTGGTCGCCGAGCCGGACGCGCGCTACGACGTCACCGACGAGATCGACCTGTCCACGATCGAGCCGCTGGTCGCGAAGCCGTCCTCGCCGGGCAACGTGGTGCCGGTCCGCGAGGTGGCCGGCGAGCCGGTCGCGCAGGTCGTCATCGGCTCCTCCGCCAACCCGGGGCTGCGCGACTTCGCCGTCGCCGCCGCCATGGTGAAGGGCCGGCAGACCCGCGACGAGGTGAGCTTCGACATCAACCCGTCGTCCCGGCAGATCTTCGCCGACCTGACCAGGATGGGCGCGACGTTCGACCTGATCGCCGCGGGTGCGCGCATCCACCAGGCCGGCTGCCTGGGCTGCATCGGGATGGGGCAGGCGCCGGCGGTGGGCCGCAACTCGCTGCGCACGTTCCCGCGCAACTTCCCTGGCCGCTCCGGTACCCGGGAGGACTCGGTGTGGCTGTGCTCCCCGGAGACCGCGGCCGCGGCCGCGCTGACCGGCGTGCTGACCGACCCGCGCGACCTGGCCGCCGATCTGGGCCTGGAGTACCCGGCGCTGGACCTGCCGGAGCACGCCACGGTGAACACCGCGATGCTGGTGCCGCCGCTGCCGGCGGACGAGGCCGGCCGCGAGGACCTCGTGAAGGGGCCGAACATCTCCTCGCTCCCGGACTTCGACCCGCTGCCGGACCGGATCGCCGCGCCGGTGCTGCTCAAGGTCGGCGACGACGTGTCCACCGACGAGATCTCGCCGGCCGGCGCGCGGGCGCTGCCGTACCGGTCCAACATCCCGAAGCTGGCCGAGTTCACCTTCACCCGGATCGACCCGGAGTACCCGGCCCGCGCCAGGGAGTGCGCGGAGACCGGACACGTGGTGGTGGGCGGCGACAACTACGGGCAGGGCTCGTCCCGCGAGCACGCCGCCATCACCCCGCGCCACCTCGGCCTGCACGCGGTGATCGCCAAGGGCTTCGCGCGCATCCACTGGCAGAACCTGGCCAACTTCGGCATCCTCGCGCTCGAGTTCGCCGACCCCGACGACTACGACCGGATCGAGCCCGGCGACACGCTGGAGCTCACCGACCTGCGGGCCGCCCTGCCGGCCGGCCGCGAGCTGACCGTCCGCAACACCACCCGCGACGAGACCTTCACGGTCCGCCACCGGCTCTCGCCCCGCCAGGTCGAGGCCGTACTCGCCGGCGGCCAGATCCCGCTGCTGGCCAAGCAGCTGGACTGACCGCCGGGCTGACCGTCACTGGGTGGGGCAGCCGGACGGGGCGTTGTTGTACTCGTTGGTGTACACGCGGACGAGCATCCGGGCGTTGGCGTACTCGGTGAGCGTCCACAGGTGGCCGTTGCCGGAGGAGTCGACCCAGTACGAGATCGACTCGGTGTTCTTGACGAACGTGCCGCGGGCCGCGCACACGCCGTCGCCGTCCTCCTCGTACCACAGGTCGCTGCCGTCGCTGCCGGGCAGCGTGCGCGCCACGAAGAACTGCGGCCGGCCGTTGGCCGAGTCCGGCCGCTCCACCACGCCCTGGACGCCCTCGAAGTTCGTGGCCGCCAGCCGGGTCGCGGTGACCGGCGTGGTGGAGCCGGTGGTGATCCGGTCGATGAGGTCGGCGGTGGACCAGTTGACGATCCGCTCGTCGGCGGCGGAGGCGGACAGGTCGGCGCCGGTGCGGTACTCGCTGCTCACCAGCGAGTTGTCCGACCACTGCAACGAGATCGAGGAGAAGCACAGGTCGACGTAGAAGGTGGCGGGCGTGGTGGAGCAGCCACCCGGCGTGGTGTGGAAGCTGCCGACCTGGAACATCACGTACCGGTAGCCGCCCGCGCAGAGCTGCTGGCCGCCGGCCGACGGGTCGGTCACCACGCCGACGTCGTTCGGGCCGGGCGCCGCGTGGTCGGGGCCGCAGGTGGTGTCGTTCGGGATCAGGTACGTCTGGCGGGTGTCGAAGACCAGCACGCCGGAGCCGTGCTTGGCCACGAACAGGTACGGCCCGTACCAGGCCACCCCGCCGCCGTGCACGTCGCAGATCGGCGCGAAGGTGGCGCCGCCGTTCGCGTCCGGCGCGGTGGGCACGGCGAGCAGCACGTGCCGGTACGCGCTGTGCGTGCCGTCGGTGTACGGGCGCTGGATGAACGTGGCGCGCAGGCCGACCGAGCTGCCGGAGTCGTCGGCCACGCCGGGGCAGCGGGCGCGGTTGCCGCTGGCCGCCTCCTGCCGCCACACCGCCACCACCTCGTCGCCGCCGGGGGCGTACCCGGAGTACTGCGACGCGTCCTGCGAGCTGGTCACCGACTGCGGCACCCACGCGTTGGAGGTCTCCTCCGACCCGTCGAAGCACCAGGCGGCGAGGGTGTAGGCCGAGTCGGCGGCGGAGATCGCGCTCCGCGCGTTCGCGCACTGGCTGGCGGTCTTGTAGTACATCGTGCGGTTGCTGTGGCTGTACACCTGGGCCAGGCCGGGGCCGCCGTCCGCGGACAGCGCGCCGGAGGAGTACGCGGCGGTGACGGCGGCCGTGTTCGCGGCGGCGACCGGGCTCCACACCAGCTTCGGCAGGCTGGTGACGCTCTTGCCGGAGTCGATGTGCGGAGCCACGTTGTTCCAGGCGACCGCGCCGGCCGGCGAGACGGTGAGGAGGACGGTCGAGCCGAGGGCGGCGGCGCCGAGCGCCCAACGCCGCGCGTGGAGTTTCCGCATGACAGCGGATGGTACGGCCCTCGGCGTCCGCTGTGGACCCTCGTCGCCGCCGGTATACCGCGATTGAACTGCCGGTTTACCGTCCCGCCCGGCCCGGGAGCGGCACCGCCGCCGCCCGCGCCGTCGCCGCGGCCGCGAACGCCCGGATCGCCGGGTGCGGGCGGGGGCTGGTGTCGGCCAGTTCCGGCTGGAACAGCGTGGCCAGGAAGAACGGGTGGTCGGGCAGCTCCAGCACGCGGACGTCGCCGCCGTCGTCGTGGCCGGTGAAGCGCAGCCCGTGCGCGGTGAGCACGTCGAGGTATTCCGGGTCGAGGCCGTAGGAGCAGTGGTACCGCTCCACCGTGCGTTCCGCGCCGAGCACCCGCTCGGCGAGCGAGCCGGCCTCGATCCGGACGGCGCCCTCGTGACCCACCAGCGAGCAGGCCAGCGCGGTGATCACCGGACGCTCGGCGCCGGGGTCGTTCTGGGCGTGCCCGGCCGTGGCCAGCCCGCACACGTTCCTGGCGTACTCCAGCACCGCGTGCTGGAAGCCGCCGCAGGTGCCGAGGAAGGGAATCCGGCCCTCGCGGGCGGCCCTGACGGCGGCGACGGCGCCGGACTCGCTGCGGTACGGGCTGCCGGGCACCAGCCAGATGCCGTCGAAGCCGGCGAGCGACGGGCTGTCGGCGGTGATCTCGTCGGTGGGAATCCAGTAGACGTCGAGGTCGGTCTGGTCGTGCCGGCGCAGCGCCTCGAGCAGCGCCGGGATGCGGACATGGGCCTGGACGTGCGGCGAGCGGTCGCCCACCAGGGCGATCCGGGCCAGCGGGTGGTCAGCCATGGCCTCATCATGGGCCCGGCCCGGTGTGAAGCACCAACGATAATAAACGCTTCCCTCATTAGTGATACTGATGTCGTGGACCCGCACCTGCTCCGCACGTTCGTGACCGTCGCCCGGCTCGGCTCCTTCTCCGCCGCCGCCAGGGAGCTCGGCTACACCCAGTCGGCCGTGTCGCAGCAGATCGCCGCGCTGGAGAGCGACCTCGGCACGCCGCTGCTCACCCGCCGGCCGGTGCTGGCCACCGAGGCCGGCGGCCGGCTGCTCGAACACGCCGGCCCGATCCTGCTGCGGCTGGACGCGGCCCGCGCCGACGTGGCCAGGGTCGCCGGCGACCCGCCGGACCGGCTGGTGCTCGGCGCGTCGGCGCTGGCGGTGACCCGGCCGGTGGCCGGCGCGCTGGCCGCGCTGCGCCGGCAGCGGCCCCGGCTCGACCTGGTGGTCGCGGTGGCCGGGCGGGACCAGGTCGTCGCCGGGGTGGCGGCCGGCCGGTACGACCTCGGCCTGGTCGACGGCGTCACCGCGCCGAACGACCCGCTGCGGCTGTGGGACGCGGGCGCGCTCACCGCGGTCGGCGTCGAGGAGCGGCCGCTGGTGGTGGTGCTGCCGGCCGGGCATCCGCTCGCCGGCGGGGCCGGGCTGGCGCTCGCCGCCCTGGCCGACGCGCGCTGGCTGGACGCGCCGGAACTGGCCGCGCCCGCGCCGGTGCTGCGCGCCGCCGGCGCCGGTGGGGGCTGGCGGGCCGCCGTGCGGTACAAGGGCGCCGACTGTGCCGGGCTGCTGGCGCTGGTGGCCGCCGGGCACGGAATCGCCCTGCTGCCGGCCGACGTGCTGGCCGATCTGGCGTACGGTCCGGACGTGACCGGCGTACCGCTGACCGCGCCCCGGCTCGTGCACCGGGTCGAGCTGGTACACGGCCAGCTGGTGGCCGGGCCCGCCGCGTGGCTCGCGGCACACCTGAGCGACCTGCGCCCGACAGAGGTGAGCGATGCGTCCCGACCACGCCGCTGAATCCACAGTGGACCCCACCGTGCTGGCCGAGCTGGCCGACCTGGAATCCGAGGCCGCCAGCCTCGACGCGGCCGTCGCGCCGATCCTCCGCGAGCCGGCCGATCCCGCCGAGGGCGGCTGGCAGGCGAAGGTGGCGGCCGACCTGCGGCGGGTGATGCCGCCGGACGGCCGGCCGGCGATCCTGCCCAGCCTGATCGCGCTCTACGCGGCCGGCGGCGCCGAGGTACGGGCGCGCATCCGCCGCCTGTTCGACACGTATCCGGCCTTCCGGTGGGTCGCCATCCTCACCCACGGCGCCAGCACCGCCGCCGAGTTCCGCGCCCACCTCCTGCTGCTGTCAGCCCGTGACCAGGGCGCCGACACCCGCGACGAGATCCTCCTCCTGAACGACCTCTGCGCCGAGGCCCGCGCCGCCGGCATCGACACCGCCCCCATCCTCACCGAGGTCGCCGCCCTTTCCAGCACCACCGACCGGTACGGCATGGGCTCCACCCGCGGCCTCCTCCTCCGCAGCCTCAGGTGTTGAGGGCCCGGACCCTCGGAGTGGGGTCGCCGATCATGCCGCTGGGGCGGACGTTCTGCGTCAGGTGGAAGACGTTGTCCGGGTCCAGCTGGTCTTTCAGCGCCGTCAGTCGGGTGAGGACACCCGCGCCGTAGGCGCGTCCGATTCCGTCGGGGCCGTCGTCGGACATCAGGTTGACGTACACGCCGCTGGCGTACGGCTCCAGCGAGCCGGCGTACCGGCGGGCCACCGCCATCCGGGCGGCGTCCTCGGCCGGGTCCGACCAGCCCACGCCGGTGCTGAACTCGAACGCCGCGTCCCGGTGGGTGAAGGCCGTCTCGCCGGGCCCGACGTCGGCGATCGCGCCCGCGTTGGTGGTGAGCCGGCCGGACGGCAGCGTGGCGGGGTCGGTACCCGGCCCGGCGCCGCGGTCGAGGAAGGCGCGGATCGCCGCGTCCGGCAGGGTGTCGAGGTAGTGACCCTTCCAGTACCGCCGCCGCGCGTGCCCCTCCCGGTCGTCGTCGCCGGTCTGCAACTCCAGGTAGCTGAGCTCGACCACCCGCTCGGCCACGGCCGGGCCGAGCCCGCGCAGCGCCGGCGCCAGCCGCCGGCCCTCCTCCGGGTCGCCGACCCACACGTACCCGGCGCTGGCCAGCGGCCGGCCGCGCCACCGCGCCGGCAGCCCCGGCACCCCGTCCGGGACGCCGGTCCTGGCCACGAACGTCGCCGGCCGCGGCGCGTCCACCGCCAGGTCCCGCCAGCCGGCCAGCGCCGCCGCGGCTTCCTCCGGAGCGAAGTACCACTCGGCGACCAGGGCCCGCGTACCCACCGGGTGCAGCCGGAACTCGAACCCGGTCACCACCCCGAAGTTGCCGCCGCCGCCGCGCAGCCCCCAGTACAGCTCGGGATGCTCGCGCTCGCTGGCCCGCAGCACCTCGCCGTCCGCGGTCACCACCTCGAACGACACGACGTTGTCGCAGGACAGCCCGCACCGGCGGGCCAGCCAGCCCACCCCGCCGCCGAGCGTCAGCCCGCCGACGCCGGTGTGCGAGACGTTGCCGGCCGTGGTGGCCAGCCCGTACGGCTGGGCGGCCCGGTCCAGGGCGCCGAGCAGCGCCCCGCCCTGGACCCAGGCCCGGCGGCGGTCCGGGTCGACCCGGACCGCGCCCATCAGTGACAGGTCGATGACCAGCCCGCCGTCCGCGACGGGCAGGCCGAGCACGCTGTGCCCGCCGCCGCGCACGCCGATCTCCAGGCCGGCGGCGCGGCCGTACCGCAGCGCGGCCACCACGGCCGGCGTGCTGGCGCAGCGGGCGATCGCGGCCGGGCGCCGGTCGACCATGCCGTTCCACACGGCCCGCGCCGCGTCGTAGCCGGGATCGCCCGGTTCGATCACGAGCCCGTCGAAGTCACGCGGGGTACGCATCACTTCACCACCCGGAAGCGCAGGTGGGTGGCTGCCGGCGTCTCGACCACCATGGTCCGCTCCAGCGCGATCGGGCGGCTGTCGAGGCTGCCGAACAGCGGGGTGCCGCCGCCGAGCAGGATCGGCACCACGTGCACGAAGATCTCGTCCAGCAGGCCGGCGCGCAGGCACTGCTGGGCGACGGTCGCGCCGTGCACGCCGATGGTGCGGTCGCCGGCCGCGGCCTGCGCCCGCGCGATCAGCGATTCGACACCGTCGGTGACGAACGTGAACACGTCCGGCGCGGCCACCCGGTCCGGCGGCGGCGGCCGGTGGGTGAGCACGAAGCAGGGCACCTTCCCGGCCGGCCCGCCGTCACCCCAGCCGCCGTCGCCCTCGTTCTTGTCGTACCCCCGGCGGCCCATCACGATCGCGCCGACGTGCCGGTACTCCTCCGTCAGCTTCCGGTCGCGGTCGGTGGCGGCGCTGAACAGCCAGTCGTGCAGGCTCCCCGCGCCGTCGCCGAACGGATTCTCGCGGCTGTCGTTCGGGCCGGTGACGTACCCGTCGAGCGACATCGAGATGTCGGAGATCACGCGTCCCATGAGTTCCTCCTCATCAGCCGAGCCGCCGCGATCGCGGCGCTGAACAGCAGGAAGCAGAGCGGGATGACCGGGCTCTCGTGCAGCACGGCCACGTTGGTGACGGTGGCGCCGACCAGCAGGGCGGACAGGCCGAGCGCGGCCAGGCCGCGCAGCCGGGGGACCAGCAGGCCGACGGCGCCGGCGAGTTCGAGGGCGCCGACCAGGTACCGGAGCCACTGGCCGGCGCCGATCCGGGCGAACATGTCGACCATCGCCGGGTCGCCGCTGACCTTGGGCCAGCCGGCGCCGACGAACGCCAGCGCGAGCAGCGCCTGACCGGTCCACAGCGCGGCCGGCACGGCCCGGCGCCGGTGGAGGGTGGGAGCGTGATCCATTTCTGGAGCCTCCTGTTCGGGTTTGTCGATGCCTCGAGCCTGCTCCGGCCTGGCGGCGCGGACATCCGTGCTCACCACCGGTTCCACCACGGAGGGAGGTACGGGTGATGATGTGCGGATGAGCGCGGGGTGGCAGCGGGAGATCTCGCCGCGGGAGGCCGAGGTGCTGGCCGCGGTGGGTGAGCGCCGGACGAACGCGGAGATCGCCGGCGCGCTGCACCTGTCCGTCCGGACGGTGGAGACGCACGTGTCGTCGCTGCTGCGCAAGGCGGGAGTCGCCGACCGCAGGGCGCTCGCCGAACTCGCGGCCCGGTACCGGCCCAGCCCGCTGGCGGTCACCGGGGTACCGGCCCACCGGACCACGTTCGTCGGCCGGGACCGCGAGCGGGCGGCGGTGCTCGCGGCGCTGGACGGGGCCGGGCTGGTCACGCTGTTCGGGCCGGGTGGGGTCGGCAAGACGCGGCTGGCGGCGGCCGTCGCGGCGGGGGCGGCGCCGGACTTCGCGGCCGGCGGCGCGTGGGTCGACCTCGTCCCGGTCCGCGCCGGTTTCGCGGTACCGGCGGTGGCCGGCGCGCTGGGCGTGGCCGAACTGCCGTCACGGTCACTTGAACAGGCCGTGGTCGCGCGGCTACGGTCCGGGCCGTCGCTGCTGGTCCTGGACAACTGCGAACACGTGGTGGACGAGGTGGCCGCGTTCGCCGGCCGGGTAATGGCCGCCTGCCCGGAGGCCGCGATCCTGGCCACCAGCCGGGAGCGGCTGGGCGTGCCGGGCGAGCGGATCGTGCCGGTGCCGCCGCTGGCCGACGAGGCCGAGACGCTGTTCCTGGACCGGGCCAGGGCCGCCGCGCCCGGCTTCGCGGCCGCTCCCGGCGTGCTCGCGGCCCTGTGCGCCCGGCTGGACGGCCTGCCGCTGGCGATCGAGCTGGCCGCCGCCCGCGCCGCCTCGCTGGGCGCGGACGGCCTGGTCGCGGCGCTGGACGACCGGCTGCGGCTGCTCACCCGCCGCCGTGGCGCCGACACCCGGCACGGCTCGCTGCGCGCGGTCCTCGACTGGAGCCACGACCTGCTGGACACCGAGGAGCGGGCCCTGTTCCGGCGGCTCGCGGTCTTCGCCGGCGGGTTCGACCTGGCCGCGGTGGCCGCCACCAACCCGGGCCGGCCACCCGGCGAGCTGGCCGACCTGCTCGGCCGGCTGGTCGACAAGAGCCTGCTGGTCCACGGAACGCGTACCGGCGGCGGCAGTCGGTGGCGGCTGCTGGAGACGGTCCGCGCGTTCGCCGCCGACCAGCTCGGCGACGCGGAGCGCGCGGACGTGGTACGCCTGCACCTGCGGTGGGCGGTGGCCACGGCCGCCGACCTCGAGGGCCGGCTGGAGCGGACGCCGCCCGGCGAGTTCGACCGGGCCGCGTTCGACGAGATCGCCGACGACCTCCGCGCGGCGCTCGCCGCCGCCCCCACCGGCGCGGACGCCCACCAGCTCGCCCGCTCCCTCGGCCACCTCGCCTTCGCCCGCCGGTTCTACGAGGAGGCGCGCGAGCACTACCGGACCGCCGCCGCCCGCGCCGGCGACGCCGCCGTGGCAGCACGCGACCTGCGCGGCGCCGCCGACACGGCGCTCGCGATCGCCGACGGCCCCACCGCGTACGCGCTGCTGCTCGAGGTGGCGGACCGGGCGGGGGAGGCCGGCGACGGCGACCTCCGCGCCGCCGCGCTCGCCTCCGCCGTGATCGTGAGCGTCCGGTACGCCGCCGGCGACCTGCTCCGCCTGCCCGCCGGCACCCTGGCGGCGCTGCTGGACGAGGCCGTCGCGGCCGGCCCCGCCGACCCGCACGCGGTCGCGCTGCTGGACACCGCCAGGGTCTGGCTCGGCAACCGGGGCGGCCGTCCCGACCTGCGGCTGGCCGAGGCGGCGGTGGCGGCGGCGCGCGCCACCGGCGACGCGGTGCTGGCGATGGGCGCGCTGGACGCGCTCGGCGCGGCGATCATCGTCGCCGGCCACGCCCGGCGGGCGCACCAGCTCGCCGTCGAGCGGCTCGCCATGCTCGACGCGCTGCCCTGGCACCAGCCGTATGCGGCGGCCGAGATCGTGGACGCGTTCCACGCCGCGTCCGCGGCGGCCGTCGCCGCCGGCGAGCTGCCGGCCACGCTGGACGTGGCCCGCCGCGCCGAGGTGGAGGACCCGATCGGCGACCACCCGTACCTCGCCGCCCCGAAGATGGTCCGCGTCCTGACGCTGACCGGCCGGTTCGCCGAGGCGCTGCGGTACGCCGGCACGATGTGGGAGCGGTGGCGGGAGGACGGTTCACCGCCCCGCGAGTGGATGTCCACCGCCGTCGCGATCGCGGCGATGGCCGCCGCGCTGCGCGACGGTGACGGGCACGGCGGTTACGAGCGGTGGCGGGCCAGGGCGCTGGAGGCGGCCGGCGGGGTGGCCGACCCGGCCGACTCGGCCGACCTGGCGGCGGCCATGGCCTTCGTGGACGCCCGCGTCGCGCTGCACCTCGGCGGGGACGGCGGCGGGGACGGTGGCGCGGAGCTGGTGGCGCGGGCCACCGGCTCGTTCACGGAACCCTGGTGGTACGGCAACTACGCCGTGGCGGCCGGAGCCGAGCTGGCGGTGGCGGCCGGCCTGCCGGACGCGGCCGACCGGCTGGCCGCCGCGATGCCGTCGGCGGCGGAGAACGCGTGGGCGGCGGCCTGCCTGGCCCGCGCCAGCGGCAGGCTGCGCGCCGACCGCGGGGCGCTCGCCGAGGCGGTCGCCGGCTGGGAGCGGATCGGCGCCCGCTTCGAGCGCGCCTGCACGCTGTTGCTGCTCCCCGAACGCGCCGAAGAGGGCCGCGCCGAGCTGGACCTTCTCGGCGCGACCCTCCCGGCGACCCTGCCGGCGATCTGGCCCTAGGGCCTCCCGCCGGCGAAGAGGTCGCTCTCCATGTGCACGGAGGCGTACTTGACGACCTCGCCGGGCTGCGGCGCGTGGATGACCTCGCCGCCGCCGACGTACAGGGCGACGTGGTGGATGTTGGACGCGCTGCTGCCGTAGAAGACCAGGTCACCGACCTGGAGGGCGGACAGCGAGACCCGCCGGGTGGCCTTGTACTGGTCGTAGCTGTTGTGCGGCAGGCTCACCCCGGCCTGCTTCCAGGCCATCATCGTCAGCCCGGAGCAGTCGAAGGAGCTCGGCCCGGCCGCGCCCCAGACGTAGCTGTCGCCGAGGTGGTTCTTGGCGTAGGCGATCACGGCCGCGACGCTGCCGCTGACCGGTCCGGGATCGACGGGCGCGGTGCCCCTGTCGGTGTCGTTGCCGCTCACGTTGTACTGGTTGGCGATCTTCTGCGCCTGGGCGAGCAGGCCGTTCGCCTGGTCGAGCTGCTGCTTGGCGGTGTTGGCCGCCGTGTTCGCCGCGTCGGTCTGCTTCTTGGCGTCCGCCAGCTGGACGTCCAGCTCCTTGCGGCTCTTGACCAGGTCGCTGACGTTGCGGCGCTGGTCGGCGCTGAGGTAGTTGAGCATCGCCACTTCGTCGATGTAGTCCTGCGGCGACCCGGTGCTCAGCAGCGACGTCAGCGCGCTCATCTGGCTGGGGCCACCGCGGTACGCCGAGGCGGCCCACTGGTTGACCGCCACCCGCAGCCCGTCGATCTTGCCCTGCTGGGCGTCGATCTGCGCCTGGAGCGTGTTGGCCCGGTTGGTGGCCGCGTCGCGGTCGGAGATGGCCTTGTTGTAGGCCTCGTTGAGGTCGGCGACCTGCTTGTTGAGGTCGAGCACCTTCTGCTTGGCCTGGGTCGGGGTCATCGGGGGATCGGCACGGCCCAGCGTGGCCAAGCCGACGACGACGATCACGGCCGCGAGGGGCAGGGTGAGCAGCCGCTTGGTGAAGCGGGTGTAGGAGGTCCTTCGCGCCACGGGCACGGTGGTTGAGACTCCTTGTCTTCCGTGACCGCCTACCGGGTTAGCTGCCGGGTTCGGGCGGGAAGTTCGCCCTACCTCCGCGGAGGATTCACCCCAGGTCGTGCGAGTGGGTCCCCGGCCCGGCGTCACGGGAGGGGTACGTGACGCCGGTTCGGCGGTGGCCTGCCGACGCCACCGTGGCTCGGTGGCGACAAGCCGGTCAAACCGCGGGGAAGATTACGGGACGGTCACGATGTGGTTCAAGGCCGGACTCTTACGCGTGTTCACTTTCATGCCATACTCAAGCCGCTGACCTGGGGAAATGACGATACGAACCGTAAGAACTACTGAAAACGACGACAACCGGCAGGTCCTCGACCACTACTGTCGGTCACAGATGCGAAGATCGGGACATGATCGAGACAGGACTGGCCGGCCGGGTGGCGCTGGTGACCGGAGCGAACAGCCCGCTGGGCATCGGCGGCGCGATCGCCGCCGCGCTGGCCGCGCAGGGCGCCGCCGTCGCGCTGGCGTTCCTGCCCGGTGACCGGGCGGACGAGTCGTTCGACCACCTGGAGCCCGGCGCGGAACGGTACACGGCCGCCAACGCCGCCGACGGCCACCAGGTCCGTGACCGGATCCGGGCGGCCGGCGGGACCGCCGAGCTGTTCCCGGTGGACCTGGCCGACCCGGCGGCCGTGCCGGCCCTGCTGGACCGGGTCGAGGCCGCGCTCGGACCGGTCGACATCCTGGTCAACAACGCCGCGTACTGCGTGCCGGACACGTTCATGCCCGAGTCCGGCCCGCGCTTCTACGGCGAGATGGTGCCGCTCACCGCCGCCGGCCTGGACGCCCACTTCGCGGTCAACAGCCGCGCGCCGGCCCTGCTGATGGCCGAGTACCACCGCCGCCAGCTGGCCCGCGACACCGGCTGGGGGAGGGTGGTCAACATCAGCACCGACGGCGCGCCCGCCTTCCCCACCGAGGTGTCGTACGGCGCGACCAAGCACGCGCTGGAGAGCCTGAGCCGGTCGGCCGCGTACGAGATGGCGGCCGCCGGCATCACCGTCAACATCGTCTCGCCAGGCCCGATCCAGACCGGCTGGATCAGCGCGGACATGGTCGCCGACATCGAGCGGGCCACCCCGCTCGGCCGCGTCGGCCGCCCCGAGGACATCGCCGACGTCGTCGTCTTCCTGGCCTCCGAGCAGGCCCGCTGGCTCACCGGCCAGATCCTGCACGTGGGCGGCGGCCACCGCATGTTCTGACTCGGGTGGACGCGGGACCGGCCGGGGACGGATGCGGGACGCCGTCCGGCACGCTGGCACCGCCCCGCAGCCCCACCCGAGGAGGACGGTCGTGCGACGACCTCGTGTACTGGCCGGCGCCCTGCTGGCCTCGACGCTGGCCGTGGCCGGGCTGACGGCGGGACCCGCCGCCTCCGCGCACGCCAGGCCGGCCGCCGCTACCAGCACCACGGCGGTACGGCCGCTCGCCACCACCACGACCACGATCGCCCCCGGCCTGACGCTCAGCAACGTGACGCTCAGCGGGCCGAACAAGGCCTACGTCCTCACCGCGCACCTGACCGAGCCGACCCTCAAGCCGCGCTACCTCAGCCCGGGCACGGTCGGCGCCACCGCGACGGTCACCACGCAGGCCAACCGCGCCGGCGCCATCGCCGCCGTCAACGGCGACTTCTTCGACATCGGCTACACCGGCGCGCCGCGTGGCGTCGGCATCGACAACGGCACGCTGCTGCACGGGCCGTCGTCCGGCTGGAACAACGTGGCCGCGCTGTACCCGAGCGGCGCCAGCACCCGGGGCGGGCTGGCGCAGGTCTTCCTGGACGGCAAGGTCACCCTGCCGAGCGGCCAGGCGCTGACCGTCACCAACCTGAACTCGCCGAACCTCGCCAAGGACGGGATCGGCCTCTACAACGCGTCCTGGGGCAGCGAGTCCCGCGACCAGGTGCTCGACGGCGCCACCCGGTCCCGCGAGGTCGAGGTCACCGGCGGCAAGGTCAGCAGGGTGAGCACCACGCCGGGCGGGAAGGTGTCGGACGGCAGCGTCGACATCCTCGGCGTCGACGCCGGCGCGGACGCGCTGGCCGGGCTGGCCGTCGGCGACGCGGTGGGCGTGAACTACCAGCCGCGCGGCGACGACGGCGCGACGGTCGCCATCGGCGGCAACCTGGTCCTGGTCAAGGACGGCGTCATCGACGTGCCCGAGCACCCGCTCAACCCGCGCACGGCGGTCGGCTTCTCCGCCGACGGGCTCACGATGTGGCTGGTGGTCGTCGACGGCAGGACCAGCTCCAGCATCGGCATGACCTACCTCGACCTCGCCAACTACATGAAGTCGCTCGGCGCCGACGACGCCCTCAACCTGGACGGCGGCGGGTCGAGCACGATGGTCGCCCGGATGCCCGGCACCACCGCGCTGTCCGTGCGCAACACCCCGTCGGACGGCTCCCAGCGCCTGGTCGCCAACGGCATCGGCTTCGTGTCGACCGCCGTGCCGGCGTCGTGCTGGACCGCGAACCTCGACTTCACCGCGTACCCGACGCTCGCCGCCGGGGCCACCGGCGCCGCGGTCACCGCCGCCCAGTGCATGCTCAAGGGCAGCGGGTACGACACCGGCGGGACGAGCCCCAGCGGCGTCGTGGACGCCTCTACCGTCGCCGCCGTCAACGCCTACCAGCAGAGCCTCGGCCTCCCGGTGACCGGGACCGTCGAGTCGCACACCTGGACGGCCCTGCTGTCCGCCGGCGACCAGCCGACGCTGCAGAGCGGTTCCACCGGTACCGCGGTACGCCGCCTCCAGCGCTCCCTCACCGCCGCCCTCGGCCGAACCGTCGGCATCGACGGCACCTTCGGCTCCCAGACCAAGACCGCGGTCACCGACTACCAGAAGTCCCGCACCCTCCAGGCCGACGGCATCGCCGGCCCGCAAACCTGGACGGCCCTCCAGGCCGGCAGGTAGTCCGCGCCCGCGGCCTGGCCGCCGGGGTTCAGAGCTTGCGGACGCGGTACCTGAGGTGGGTCACCCCGGTGCCGGCGACGACCTCCGGGTCGTCCAGCCGGACCGGGCTGGCGGCGAGCCGGTCGAAGTAGCGGATGCCCGCGCCGAGCAGCACCGGGACCAGGCTGACGTTGATCTCGTCCAGCAGCCCCAGGTCGAGGCACTGCTGGATGATCGTCGGGCTGGCCACGGCCACGTTCTTCCCGCCGGCCGCGGCCTTCGCCCGCTCGACCGCGTCGGCGACCCCGTCGGTGACGAAGGTGAACGGCGCCTCCGGGTGCGCCCAGTCCTCCGGCACCCGGTGGGTCACCACGAAGACCGGCACGCCGAGCGGGTGGTTGCCGCCCCAGCCCCGGGTGTGGTCGAACAGTCGCCGGCCGCAGATCATCGCGCCGGTGTCGCCGAAGGCGCCGCGCAGCACCTCGGCGCTGGCCGGCGACACGTGGTAGGACCACCGCGGGTCGGCCGACGGCACCTCCACCGGGCCGTTCTGGAACCAGCCGAACAGGTGCTCCACCCCGTCGTCCGGATCCGCGATGAAGCCGTCCAGCGACATCGACATCTCCGATACCACTTTGCTCATTTCTCCTGCCTCCGTTCGCGTATTCGATTCGGGGGTTGAGACGCACGCGACCGGGGCGACTCATCGCTCAGAGCGTGGGCGGCAGGCCGAAGGCGGAGAACAGGTGGGGTTCGAAGGCGGTGATCTCGGCGACCCTGCCGTCCTCGATCCGCAGCACGTCGAGGACCTGCGCCCGGTACACCGTGGTACCGACACGCTGTACGTAGTGCGCCACCGCCGGCATCCCGTTCGCCCGGGTGGGCAGGCTCCGCCACCGGCCGAGGTACCGCGGCGAGGTCCGGTCGAAGGACTGCCGGACGAACGCGACGATCCGGTCCCGGCCGTGGAACCACATCGGGTTCGGCGGCATCGTCAGGGTCGCGTCCTCGGCCAGCAGCTCCGCCATCGCGTCCGCGTCGGCGTGCGCGGCGGCGGCCATGTACCGGCGCAGCAGCTCGCGCTCGGCCCGGCTGGGTTCGGCGGTCGGCGCCCACTCGGCGCGGCGTTCCGGCAGGTGCCGGCGCAGCGCCGGCCTGGCCCGCTGGAGCGCGCTGTTCACCGATGCCACGCTCATGTCCAGGAGGCTCGCGGTGTCGGCGGCCGGCCAGTCCAGCACGTCGCGCATGATCAGCACGGCCCGCTGCCGGGGCGGCAGGTGCTGGATCGCGGTGAGGAACACCAGCTCGATGGTCTCCCGCGACACCACGGCCGCGTCCGGCCCGGCCTCCGGCGAGGCGAGGTCGGCCAGCATCTCGTCGGGGTACGGCTGGAGCCAGGCGATCCGGGGCGGCGGCGGCACGTCGTCGGGGGCCATCCCGGGCACCGCCTCGTACCGCTGCGGCCGGCGCTGGGTGCGGCGCAGGAAGTCCAGGCAGGTGTTGGTGGCGATGCGGTACAGCCAGGCGCGGAACGACGACCGGCCCTCGAAGGTGTCCCGGTGCCGCCAGGCCCGCAGGAACGTCTCCTGCACCATGTCCTCGGAGTCGTCGTACGACCCCACCATCCGGTAGCAGTGCACCTGGAGCTCGCGGCGGTACGGCTCCACCAGCCCGGCGAAGCCCCACTCGTCGCCCAATTCCGTCACGGGCTCGGGCGTGACGTTTCTGGTCTCCTCGGCCTGGGCGGCGTCCCGGGCGGCCCGCGCGATGCGGCGCAGCCGGCCCACGGCGGACGACAGCGCGCTCACCTCGGTGTAGAAGGCACCGGGCAGCCGCGGCGCCAGCCCCTCGGCCCGCTTCCTGATGTCGTCGATCAGCTCGTGCACGGCGCCCTCGGTGGCCGGGGCGGTGCGCGACCGGTACGCCTTCTGCCGGCAGGCCGCCGAGCAGTACCGCGACGCGCGGCCCCGCCGGCCGGCCGGCCGCGCCGGCAGCGGCCGCCCGCAGGTCAGGCACTCGTCCTCCGCCACCGGGCCTCCTCCGCCAAAACGTCACGCGTGACGCATTAACGCACACCCGGCACGGCGGCCGCGCCGCGCCGGTCAGGTCTGGGCGCTCTCGGTGATCACGGCCGGGATGGCCAGCCACCACGCCGACGCCCGCCGGGCCGGACCCGGTGTGCACGGATCGGACCGGATCCGTTCCAGCAGGTCGTGGGCGCGGGCGATGCCGAGCGCGTACACCAGTTGGCGGAGCACGGAGGCGGCCACCGGGTCGCGGTCCCGCCGCCAGGCCAGCCCGTACCGGTCCAGCGCCAGCGACCAGAACCGCGGGTCGCTGCGGCCGGCCATGTGCCCGATCGCCTGGGCGGCGGCGATCGACACCTCGCCGGGCAGGACCGGGTCGAGGATGAGCCCCTGGACCAGCGGGCGCTCGGCGTCGCCGCCGAGGATGCGGAGGGCGCCGAGCAGGGCCACGGCGAGCGGGACGCTGCGGGTGGCCCGGTTCCGGCGCAGCTCGCCGGCCAGCGCGGCGGCGATCGCCGGCCGGTACGGGCTGGCGGCCAGCAGCATCGACGTGTAGAGCCGGACGTCCGGGACCGGGCTGTGCAGGATCTCGTCGAGCAGCACCGGCAGGAACGTGTCGTGGTAGCGCGGGATCTCCCGGGACGTGCCGGCCAGGACGGCCGCCTCGACGCGCCCGACCAGCGCCGCGCTGGACTCCTCGCCGACCAGCCGTCCGCCGGCGAACACCGGCCGCAGCGACGGATCGTTGCGGACCCGCCACGGCAGTACCCGGTCGGCGGTGTCGCGGGCACGCGCCGGCATCCGCCGGATCAGGTCGGCGGCCAGCGACCGCAGCTCCTCGGGGACGCCCTCGCCGGCCAGCAGCTCGCCGGCGACCCCGGCGACGGTCCGCGCCTGCGCCAGATCGAAGTGCCGGTAGTCGAGCTTGCGCACGCAGGCCAGCAGGGCGCCGTAGAAGGCCTGGTCGTTGGTGGGGGAGTCGAGCTGCCCGAGTACCGCGCCGGTGGCGTCCGGCCGGCCGCTCGCGTCCAGCGCGCACACCACCTCCACCAGCACCAGGTGCGACCGGTCCCTGGCCAGGCTGGCGCAGGCGTCCACCGCCGCCGGAGCGCCGTGCGGGTGGTTGAGCAGGCGGTTCAGCGACTCGAACCGCCGCATCCACGGCACGCCGTCGGCGATGACCATCTCGGCCAGCAGCCGCCCGGCCAGCTCCGCCCACGGCGCCGCCGGCCAGCGCCGCCGGCTCGCCTTGCCGGCCAGGATGCCGGTCAGGTCGTCCCAGTCCGCGCCGCTGACCGGCGCCCGCGAGCAGGCGGCGGCGAGCAGGTCGTCCAGCCGCGACAGTCCGGCGCCGCCGTCCGGCCGGCGCAGCGTGGGCGGCCCGGTCGGGCGGGTCGCCCAGTACCGGTGCACCATGTCGGCGGCCGCCACCATCGCGCCGGGCCGCAGGCCGAGCAGTTCCTCGTACCGCCGCACCGCCCGGTACGGCGCCTTGTTCTCGGCGTTCTCCCAGCGGGAGATCTGCGTCGGGCTGAGCCGGGTGGGCCACGACCCGCCGTGGAACGCCGCCGCGAACGCCCCGCCCTTCGCCCACCGCTCGTCCGCGCCGTAGTACCGACTCTGCCGGAGCAGCCAGGCCACCCGCTGCCGGCGCGGGTCGGCCGACTCGGAGTGCGGTTCGAGGCCGGAGGGTGGCCTGCCGGCCTGGCCGCGGTCGGGCGAGGACACGAACGCATCGTAGGGCGAGTTCCGTTCGTACTCGGGACGAATGCGCAAGATCCATGACATGGCACGGCGGATGGTTCGCGCCTACAGTCGCCTTGTGAGAGCACGTGACCTGGTCGAACGCGTACCCACCGTGCGGCTGGACGCCGACGCGTGGGACGCGGCCCGGCTGATCGCCGAGCGCCGGCTGCCCGGTGTGGTGATCGTGGACGAGCGGGACCGGCCGTGCTGCGTGCTCACCGGTCCGGAGGCACTCCGGTTCGTGCTGCCCTCGTACCTGCTCGACGACCCCGCGCTGGCCAGGGTGATGGACGAGCGGTCGGCCGAGGCGCTGTGCGGCGAGCGGCACGACCGCACGGTCGGCGAGGTCGTCGCCGACCAGGGCCGCCCGCTCCCGGTGGTCCAGGAGGACACCACGCTGGTCGAGGTCGCCGTGCTGATGGCCCGCGAGCGCAGCCCGGTGGTCGCGGTCGTCTCCGACGGCGCCCTGCTCGGCACCGTCACCGCCCCGCGCGTACTCGCCGCCCTCCAGTCCGCCGGTAGTTCGCCATAACGAACTAGTAGCCGGGCCTATCAGCGGGATGCGACCTTGAATACCTCGCTTCTGCGAAGTAATGTGCGGCGGCGTGGATGTTGTCGGCGTGGTGGTGTGGGTCGTGGTCCTCGGCTGGCTGCTGTCCCGGCAGGTACGGCGGCGGGCGATCGGGCGGCCAGCCGGCGGCCGGCGCCGGCGGAGCGGGCAGGCGGGGGGCGTGCTCGTCGCCGTGGGTGCGGTCCAGCTGTTCGCGTTCGCGCGGCTGCATCCGCTGACGGCGAGCGGCGTCGGGATCCTGCTGCTGAGCTTCGCGTTCGGGCTGGGGCTCGGCGTGGTGCGGGCGCACACGGTGCGGATCTGGTACGCCGACGGCAGCCTGTACCGGCAGGGCACGTGGCTGACCGTGCTGCTCTGGCTGGTCGGGACCGGCGGCCACCTGGCCTTCGGCGAGCTGGTCGCCGCCCCCGGCGCCGGGTCCGCGACCATGCTGCTGTACCTGGGCCTGGCCGTTTCGGTGCAGACGTTCTTCATCCGGCGGCGGGTACGGCGCTACATCGCCGCGCTCCGCGCCCGCCGCGAAGCATCAGCGCGCTGACCGTCTCTCAAAGTCGGCTTCCACCTGTGTGCCGTTGGCGGATTTCGGACCCCTGCGGCCACGATCAAGGAGTTGTGCCCGCATTTTCATGTGACAACGCGGCAACAACTCCTTGATCGTGACGAGAAGGACGGCGGGCCAGCGGATTTCGGACCCGGCAGCCACTTCGCCACACGGCCTGGCCGGAAGAACGCCCTGACGTCGTCCACGAGCTCGGCCGCCCCGGTGCTGTCCGACTAGAGCGCGATTGGGCCAGATGTCCGACTGTGGAGGTGACGGAATCGCCCACAGATGAGGAGAGGGTTGACGACATGTCCGGTCCACCCAAGCGTCTAGGCATACGGTTCGCCGTACCGGGCACCGGCCTGCTGCTCGGTGCGCTGGTGCTGCCCATCCAGGTCAGCACCCCGACCACCGCACACCGGGAGGCGGCCGCCGCGCCGCGAGCCGTCCAGGTGGCGCCACCCGCCGTCCTGGTTGCGGACGCGGCACCGGCACCGGCAGCGGCACCGGCACCGGCTCAGCCGGCCCCGCCGCAGGCCAGCAATCCGAAGGACGCGATCAGCGGCGGCGCGCGGTTCTTCGCCGGCCCCGGTGGCGGCATCAGCGCCGCCAAGAACGGGCCGGACTCGTCGGTGACCGTCGCCGCCGGTATCGGCATCGGCGGTTCGCTGGCCGCCGGCCAGGACCAGCCTGCCACGCAGGGCTCGACAGGTGTCGACGTGCGGCTGAGCGGCTCGCTGGACATCCTGCGCGGATCATTCCAGGCGACCGCCGACAGCAACGGCAGGTACGCGTTCACGGTCCAGGGTGGCATCTCCATCCCGGGCACCAAGTTGCAGACCCGGAGCGGCGTCCAGCTGTCCTGGACCCCCGAGAACGGATGGCAGTGGTCGACAGTACTGCCGAACGACCGGTGGAGCTTCGGAGCCGAGGGCTCGATCAGTGGGTACTGGACGATCCCGCTCGGCCGGAATGCCGGCAACATGGGCAAGCCAACGCCGATGGTCGACCCGGAGTGGGGCCCGATGCCCGAACCGGAAGACAACCAGCCAGCGGCCTCCGGCGCCGCGCCGGCAACTCCGGCCAACCCGGACGCGAACGCACCCGCGCCCGCGCCCGCGCAACCGGCTCCTGACAACCCGACCAACCCGGACGCCAACGCGCCCGGATCAGCCCCGGCGGATCAGCAGAGCCCTGACACCACAGGCCCTGCCCCCGCCACACCGTCCAACCCGGACACGACCGGCCCCGCGCCGGCCACTCCGGCGAACCCGGACGCCGACGCGTCCGGATCAGCTCCGGCGAGCCCGGACGCGACCAGCTCCACGCCGGCCAGTCCGGCGAGCCCGGAGGCCACGAGTCCGGCGAGCCCGGAGGCCACGAGTCCGGCACCGGCGGCTCCGGCGAACCCGGACGCGACCGGGCAGGTGGCTGAGCCGGCGGCAACGGCTCCGGCTCCTGCCACGGAAACCGCTCCGGCTGCCGCTCCTGCTCCGGAAACGGCGCCGGCTGCGGCTCCTGCTCCGGAGGCGGCTCCGGCGGCGGCTCCGGCTCCGGCTCCAGAGGCTGCTGCTCCGGCTCCTGCCCCGGAAACCGCTCCGGCTGCTGCTCCGGAGGTTGCTGCTCCGGTGACGGCGCCTGCGGTTCCGGACACTCCGCCGGTGGCCGTCGCTCCGGTGGTGCCGGATGTGCCGAGTGTGCCGGCGCCTTCGACGGAGACCACCGTGTCGGAGCCGACAACGGTGTCCACTGCGGACACCGCGCCCAGCCTCACCGAGAATCCCGTGCCGAGCAGTATCGGCGGCACCGGCCTCGGTGGTGCCTCCGACGTGAGCGGAGGGGGCCTCGGGGGTTCCGACCTCGGGGGTTCCGATCTCAGCACCGTCGGTGACAGTGGCGGCGACGGTGGTGGCGGCGGCGAGTAGCCGCGCCATCCTGCCGCGTACCTCCCGGGGCCGGACGGTCCCGGGGGGTACGGCCGTCCCGGTCAGCCGCCGGTCGGCGGGATGTTCTGGTTCTGGTGGAACGCGTTGTCCGGGTCCCAGCGGGTCTTCACCGCGATCAGGCGGTCCCAGTCGCCGGGCTGGTACGCCGCCCGTACCCGGCTGGCGCCCTCCTCGCCGAGGAAGTTCAGGTACACCCCTTCCGCGTGCGGCTCGGTGTGCCCCCACAGGTCGCGTACCCAGGCGATGTTCTCGGCGTCCCTGGGCGCGTCGTCCCAGAGCCCGATGATGTTGATCGCCCAGGTCACCCCCGCCGGCACGCCGGCGGCGCGGTCGCCGGCCATCCGGTCCAGCGCGCCGCCCATGTGGTGCAGGTGGATCATGGACAGCGGCGAGACCGGCTTGTTGGCCTGCAGGACGATGGCCTCGGTGAGCGCGGGGTCGAGGGTCGGCAGGTACCCGGACTTCCAGTAGCTGCGCAGGCCCGGCGGTGCGCTGGCGTCGAGCATGGCCTGCACGGCCGGGTACGGCATCGGCGCGATCATCTCGACGTCGGGCGCCTGCATCGCGCTCAGCCGGGCCACCTGGTCGCCGGCGGCGTCCACGTCGGTACCGCACAGGGCCACCGCGAGCATCGGGGTGCCGTGCAGTTCGGGGGGTACGAACGGCAGCGGCGGGGCGGACAGGAACGCGCCCATCGTGGTGAGGCTGTCGGGCAGGTCGGTCACCCAGGACGTGTACGCGGCGAGTGCCTCGGTCATCCGGTTCGCCCGGTACAGCATCATCCCGCCGAGCACCGTACTCACCGGATGCAGGCGGAAGGTGAACGAGGTGACGACGCCGAAGTTGCCGCCGCCGCCGCGCAGCGCCCACCACAGCTCCGGCTCGCGGTCGCCGTCCACGGTGCGGATCTCGCCGTCGGCGGTCACCAGCCGGACCGAGATCAGGTTGTCGCAGGCCAGACCGTACTTCCGCATGAGCCAGCCGATGCCGCCGCCGAGGGTGAGACCGCCGATGCCGGTCGTGGAGATCACTCCGCCGGTGGCGGCGAGCCCGTGAACGGCGGTCGCCGCGTCGAACGGCCCCCAGCGCACCCCGCCGCCGGCGGTGGCGGTACGGGCATCCGGGTCGACCGCGATGGTGTCCAACGTGGACAGATCGATCACCAGGCCGTTGTCGCAGGTGCCCTTGCCGGCGACGTTGTGCGCGCCGCCGCGGACGGCCAGCGGCAGCCGGTGCCGGCGGGCGAAGGTGACCGTCGTGGCCACGTCCGTCTCGTCGGCCGGCTGGACGATCAGCGCCGGGTAACGGTCGATCATGGCGTTCCACATCCGGCGCGCGGTCTCGTACTCCCCGTCGGCCGGCTGGATCACCCGGCCCCGCAGGTTGGTGGCGAGCGCGGCGGCCACGGCGCCGATCGAGTGGTCGCCCGGGCTGGCACCGGTGGACATGTGCTGGTCTGTCATGGTTCTGGCCCCCCATCCTGGTCGGGTCGGGGCCGACTGTGCCCGGTCGGCGGGCGACTGTCTGCGACCACATGAGCACGCCAGAGTGACTGAAGTCACGTTGGGGCGGATCAGGCCGAGAAGGTGCGCGGCCAGGTGAGCGCGTGCAACTGCACCGGGTCCAGCAGGGTGATCTCGTCGCGGCCGGTGCTGACCAGGCCCTGTTCGCGCAGTTCGCGCAGGATCCGGCCGACGACCTCCCGTACCGTCCCGACGTGCCCGGCCAGCTCCTGGTGGGTGAGCTGGGCGACCAGCGGGAGGCCGCCGCCGGACTCGGCGGCGACGTCCAGCAGGTGCCGTACCAGGTTCTGCCGCACCGAGGACAGCGTGGTGGCGGCGAGCGCCTCCATGTAGGCGTTGGCGCGCTCGCCCAGCTCGTCCAGCAGCACGTTGGCGAGCACGATGTCGGTGCGGGCGAGCTGGCGCACGGTGGCGGGGCGCAGCATCAGCACCCGCGAGTCGGTAAGCGCCTGCACGGCGATGCCGGGCGCGACGGCGCTGAACAGCGACGGCACGCCGAGCAGCGCCCCGTTCCGGCTGTACCGGACGGTCAGCTGGCGGCCGTTGGCGGACCGCAGGTAGGTGCGGATCAGGCCGTCGACCACCACCGCGGTCAGCTGCTCGGAACTGTCCGGAACCAGCTCGCTGCGGGCCGGCACGCTCACCAGCGCCGCGTTGCCGACCAGGCGCTCCAGCAGCGCATCCGGAAGGGCCGCGAGCCTGCTCGCGGCGACCGCGTTCCGGTGCTGATCACTTAGCAGGACGACCCCCCACCCACGAACGCCGTCCCGCCGATGCTACGTCCGCCCGCCCCGCGAGGAGTCGCAAACCCCCAGGAAGACGCCTATCGGACCGGCGATCAGTACCCGCCGCCTCCGCCACCGCCCCCGCCGCCGCTCGCGGCCATCGCGATGATGATGACCGCCGCCACGACCACGACCGCCGCGACGATGATCCACAGCGTGGTGCGCCTTCTCGTCATCGACACCATGAGAATCGCCTCCTACCCGTACACACGATGCCCGGATCGAGCTGGTTCAGTGGTGGATGGGATGGGGGAGGTTGGTGGGGCGTTCAGCCACGGCTCCCGGTGAGGGCCGCGAAGGCCCGGGTGAGGAGGGTGGCCAGCGGCGGGCGGTCGGCGGTGCCGGCGGCGCGGAGCTGGAAGTCCTCGATGAGCGCGCTGCGGACGGCGGCGAGGGTGACGCGGGCCAGGACGTCGGCGCGGTAGCCGAGGTCGGCGGCGGGTTCGGGGTCGGTGGCGGCGAGGCGGTCGCGGATGGCGAGGGCGAGGGCGCGCTCGATGGCCAGCAGGCGGGCCGGCGACCAGGCGGAGGCGGCCCGGACGGCGCGGTGGGCGGGCAGGCTGTCGCGGTACAGCGTGAGGATGCTGGGCTCGTCGCTGGCGCGCATGGCGGCCTCCAGGTCGAGCACCGCGTGCTGGATCGCGTCGAGGGCGGGCTCGGCGGCGGGCCGGTTCCGGATGCCGTCGCACAGCGTGTCCAGCCAGGACAGCGCCTCGGTCGCGACCAGTGCCTCCTTGCCGTCGAAGTACCGGAAGAAGGTGCGCTCGGTGACGCCGGCGGCCGCGGCGATGTCGCGCACGGTGGTGCCGTCGTACCCGCGCTCCTGGAACAGGCGGTCCGCGGCGGCCTGGAGCGCCTGGCGGGTCGCGCGTTTGTGGGCCTCCCTCTTCCCTTCGGCCGGATATGTCGGGCTCACGACACACACCCTAGTCGAACTTGTCAGTACTGACACTTTCTGAAAATGTGTCAGCCATGACACTTCTGGGTCGGGTCGGTGCCGGCTGCGCGCGGCACTGGCCGTGGGTGTTCGCCGTCTGGCTGCTGGTCCTGGTCGGAGCCACCGTCGGGCACCACCGCCTCGGCGGCGAGTACTCCGACGACTTCACGCTGCCGCACACCGATGCCCAGCGCGGCGCCACGCTGCTCCGCCAGCACGACCCGGCCGTCGGCGGCCAGACCGGCCAACTGGTCTTCACCGCCCCGCGCGGCACCGTCGCCGACCAGCGCTCAGCGGTCGAGCAGGCCGCCGCCCAGGTCCGCGACCTGCCGCACGTGCTCCTGGTCAGCGACCCGCTGGCGGCGGCCACCACCGCCAAGGACGGCCGTACCGCGTACGCCACCGTCAACTTCGACCGCAACCCGGCCCAGTTCGGCGGGGGCTACGTCGACAGGGTCGACCACGCCACCGCGCCCGCCCGCGCCGCCGGCGTGCACGTCGACTACGGCGGCGTGCTCGGCCAGGCGGCCCGGCCCAAGGCCAGTGACGTGAAGTCCGAGGCCATCGGCATCGCGGTCGCGATCGTCGTGCTGCTGCTGGCCTTCGGAAGCGTGTACGCCGGCGGCATGCCGATCCTGTCCGCCGCGCTGGCCGTGGTCACCGGCCTCGGCCTGCTGGGGATGCTGGCCTCCGGGATCACGTTCGCCACCGTCTCGCCGACGCTGGCGGTGATGATGGGGCTCGGCGTCGGCATCGACTACGGCCTGTTCCTGATCACCCGGCACCGGCAGTACGTGATGGACGGCGTCGACCCGGTCACCGCCGCCGGGCGGACCACCGCGGCCGGCGGCCGGGCCGTGCTGACCGCCGCCGTGACCGTCATCATCGCCCTGCTCGGCCTGTACGCGTCCGGCGTCGGGTTCATCGGCAAGCTCGGGCTGGCCGGCGGCATCGCGGTCGCGGTCGCCGCGCTCGCCGCGGTGACGCTGGTGCCCGCGCTGCTCGGGCTGGCCGGCCGCCGGATCGACCGGCTGGCCGTGCGTACGCCGGTGGCGGAGGCGCCGGCCGGCGCCGGCGGCTGGCACCGCTACGCCGCGGCCGTCGGCGCGCGCCCGTGGTGGGTGCTGTTCGCCGGCATCGCCGTGCTGGCCGTGCTCGCCGTCCCGGTGCTCTCGATGCGGATCGGCCACGTCGGGCCGGGCGCCGACCCGACCTCGTACACGGACCGGCGGGCGTACGACGCGATCAGCGCGGCCTTCGGGCCGGGCGCGAACGCCCCGCTGACCGTCGTCGCCCGGCTCGGACCCGACCAGGCCGGCAACGCCTCCGCCACCCAGTCGCCGGCCGGGTCCCTGCACGACGCGCTGGCCGCGACCCGCGGCGTCGCCTCGGCCGGCCCGGTCAACCCGACCCAGGACGGCGCGCTGCTGGTCGGCACGGTGCTGCCGAAGACCGGGCCGCAGGACGCGGCGACCGACACGCTGCTGCACGCGCTGTCCGACCACACGCTGCCGAAGGTGCTGGACCCGGCGCACGCCACCGGGTACGTCACCGGCAGCATCGCCGCCCAGTTGCAGTTCCGCGACCAGCTCTCCAAGCGCCTGCCGGTCGTCATCGCGGTCGTCGTGGTGGCCGCGTTCCTGCTGCTGCTGGTGATGTTCCGGGCCCCGCTGCTGGCCCTGAAGGCGGCGGCGATGAACCTGCTGTCGATCGGGGCGGCGTACGGGGTCGTGGTGGCGGTCTTCCAGTGGGGCTGGGGCGGCCCGTCCCTCGGCGTCGCCGGCAAGGTGCCGATCGAGTCGTACGTGCCGATGATGATGTTCGCGATCGTGTTCGGGCTGTCCATGGACTACGAGGTGTTCCTGCTGTCCCGGGTGCGCGAGGTGTGGCAGCGCACGGGCGACAACCATGGCAGCGTCGCGGCTGGCCTGTCCGCCACCGGCCGGGTGATCAGCTGCGCCGCGCTGATCATGGCCAGCGTCTTCCTGTCCTTCCTGCTGTCCAGCAGCGTCGTGGTGAAGATGCTCGCGCTGGGCCTGGGCGCCAGCGTGCTCATCGACGCCACGGTGATCCGGCTGGCGCTCGTGCCGGCCGCGATGTTCCTGTTCGGAGGGTCGAACTGGTGGCTGCCCCGGTGGCTGGACCGGATGTTGCCGCACGTCGACCCGGAGGGGCAGGAGGGTTAGGTACGGAGGACCAGCTTGCCGGTGGTGCGGCGGCCGCCCAGGTCGGCGTACGCCCGGCCGGCGTCGGCGAGCGGGTACTCGGCGCCGACCCGCGGGTGGAGCTGGCCGGTGGCGGCGAGGTCGAGGAGTTCGGCGAGCGGTTCGGCGTACCCGCCGGGCAGGTCGAGCAGCGGCCGTACCCAGAAGCCGACCACCGCGTGGTTGCGCTCGGCCAGCGCCTCCGGGTCCACCGGCGCGCGGCCCTCGCCGGAGGCCTGGCCGTAGCTGACCAGCCGGCCGAACGGGGCCAGCGCGTCCAGCGCGGCGGGGAGGGCGGCGCCGCCGTTCGCGTCCAGCACCACGTCCACCGGGCGACCGCCGTTGGCGTCCCGAACCCGGTCGGCGTACCCGTCCGGGGCGCTGTCCACGGCCGCGTCCGCGCCCAGGCCGAGCGCCAGCTCCCGCTTGGCCGCGGTGGACGCGGCCGCGATCACCCGGCCGGCGCCGAACCGCCGCGCCAGCTGCACCAGCAGCGAGCCGACGCCGCCGGCCGCCGCGTTCACCACCACCGCCTCGCCGTCCCGCAGCCGGGCGCTTCCGGCCAGCAGGTGCCAGGCGGTGAGCCCCTGGACCAGCAACGCGAGCGCCGCGCCGTCGTCCACCCCGGTCGGCACGGGTACCGCGCGGGCGGCCGGCACCGCGGCCCGCTCGGCGTACCCGCCGGCGGCGGCGACGGTGAGCGCGAGCACCCGGCGGCCGTCCCCGTCGTGCCCGACGACCTCGCTGCCGGGCACGAACGGCAGCGAGGTGCTCCCGTACACCCCCTCGACGCGGTGGATGTCGGCGTAGTTGATCCCGGCCGCGGTGACCTGGACGGCGACCTCGCCGTCGGCCGGGACGGGGTCGGGGACTTCGGCGAGGGTGAGGACCTCGGGGCCGCCGAAGCGGGAGCACTGGATGGCGCGCATGTGGCCACGCTAGGGAGCCGGCGGCCGGGCGCGGCAGCCCCGGGCGTCGATGGAAGGCCGGCTTCCATGAATGGTGTTGATGGTCGCGGCTAGAGTGGGTCCGTGTCCGACCTCACCCCGCCCGAATTGCGGGTACTCGACGCGGTCGCGCGGGAGGGCAGCTTCTCGGCGGCCGCCGCCGCGCTCGGGCTGGCCCAGTCCGCGGTCTCCCACGCGGTGCGGACGATCGAGCGCAAGATCGGAGCGGTGCTGTTCGACCGGGGCCGGCACGGCGCCCGGCCCACCCCGGCCGGCGAGCGCGCCGTCGTGCACGCCCGCGGGGTGCTGCGGCTGCTCGCCGTGCTGCACGCCGACACGCTGGCCGCCGCCGGCAGCGCGCCCTCCGGCCGGCTGCGGGTGGCCGCGTTCCGCAGCGCCGCCGCCCAGCTGCTGCCCGCCGCGCTGTCCCGGCTGGCCGCCCGGCACCCGGGCATCGGGTACGACGTGGCGATCGTGCGCGACCTCGGCGCCGGCACCGCCGGCGAGGTCGTCGCGGGCCGGGCCGACCTCGCCCTCGTCAACCTGCCGCACCGGGTGTCGGCCGAACCTGGCACCCGGCTGGTGTCCGGGACGCTGCTGACCGAGCCGTACGTGCTCATCCACCCGGCCGGCAGCCCCGACCCGCGCCGGCTGCCGCTGCTCAACTGGGACGAGAACTGCTCGGCCGGCACCCAACGCTGGTTCGCCGGCCAGGACTGGCTGCCGCCCGCCACGGTCGAGGTGGCCGACGACAGCGTGCTGCTGTCGATGGTCGCGCACGGGATGGGGATGGCGGTGGTGCCGCGGACGACCGCGGCCGGCGCCGGCCCGGAGGTGACCGTGCGCGAGCTCGGCGCCGACGCGCCCACCCGCACCGTCGGCTATGTCACCACGCTGGAACTCTCCCGCGCCGCCGCGGTCCGCGCCCTGGTGCGCGAACTGCGTGCCGACCACCCGGCGCCGCCCGTCGAGGCGGCGTGACCGTGCCCGCCGTCACCCTGCGTACCGCCGCCACCGGCGACGTCGACGCCGTCATCGCCTTCTGGGCGGTGGCCGGGGAGGGCAC
Organism: Mycobacteriales bacterium; assembly: GCA_045806985.1. Taxonomy (GTDB): domain Bacteria; phylum Actinomycetota; class Actinomycetes; order Mycobacteriales; family JBJMIH01; genus JBJMIH01. The sequence continues at coordinate 41,477 of JBJMIH010000193.1, forward strand.
CGACCGCCACGACAGCCCGGACGGGGTGCGGCGGCTGCTCGCCCGCGACCCGGACGCGCTGCTGCTGGCCGAGGAGGACGGCCGGATCGTCGGCTCGCTGATCGCGGGCTGGGACGGCTGGCGCTGCCACCTGTACCGCTTCGCCGTGCACCCGGACCACCGCCGCCGGGGCATCGGCCGGGCCCTGCTGGACGCGGCCGAGCGGCGGTTCCGCGAGGCCGGCGGCCAGCGCGCCGACGCGATGGTGCTGGACGACAACGACCTCGCCCACCACGCCTGGGCCGCCGCCGGCTACACCCGCCAGCCGCACTGGAGCCGCTGGATCAAGCGCCTTCCCTGACTACAGTCAGGGCAGGGAACCGGCCCGGAGTGGGGAGGACCGATGGGGCGCTGGTGGCGGTGGCGACGCCGGCCGCCGCCGCAGCCGCCGAAGCGGGACGCGCCGCCGCCCGGTCCGGATCCCGATGAGGAGGCCGCGGCGCGGTGGGTGTCCACTCGCGACCCGGCGCTGCGGGCGATCGTCCTGGAAGCCGGGGCGGTGGCGCCGTACGAGGAGTACTGGTGGTTGGGCCGGATCGATCCCTTTCGCGGTCGGGCCTACACCAACGGCCACCTGATCACGCTCGCCCTGCACGACCGGCTGGACGAGGCGAACCCGTATGCCGCCGCCGGCGCCGTGCCGGAGCTGCTGGCGGACATGGATCCCGGCGTGGTGGCCGGCGCCAGGAGCTTCTGCGCCCGGGCCACCGGCCGGGCGCTGGGCCGGCTGTGGCGGCTGCACTGGTACCTGACCGGTGCGGATGCCGCGGCCCTGCGAGCCCTGCTGCTGGACAACCCGGCGCCCGTGCCGGACGAGGCGCTCGACGAGGCCTGGCTGTCCTGGGTGTCCACACCGGACGTCCGGCTCTGGGAGAGGCTCGGCCGGCCGGCGCGGAACGGCCGGGCGGAGCGGTGGAGCCGGGTCGCGCTGGCCGTGGCGGCGCCGGAGGAGCTGTGCGACGCGGTGCTCGCGGGCTCGACGCCGGACCCGGTCCGCGAGTGCGCGCTGGCCGCCTGCCGGGAGTCCGGCCACGTGCCGGCCGACCCGGCCCGGCGGGCGGCGTTCTTCCTGCTCACCGGGCAGTGGCAGCGGTACCGCGAGCTGGACGGGGACGGCGCGCTGCTGGCGGAGGCGTACCAGGACGGCACGGTGCGCCAGCGGCTGCGGCTGCGGACGGCGATGGCCGAGGCCAGGGGCGTGGATCTGGCGCGGGTGCTGGCGAGTGACGCGATGCGGAAGACCGAGCGCGACTACCTGCTCCGCCACCTCGCCGCACGCGGCGAGTGGGAGCGGCTGTGGCAGGTGGCGCTCGTGCTGCCGCTGCCGGGCGCGGTCACGGCGGCCCGCCTGATCGAGGACTGGGTGCCGGCCGCCGACGAGGATCGTGCACTGTTCGCCGCCCTGCGCGCCGCGAAGCTCGCCCGGCTGCGGCCGGAGCGGTTCGCGCGCGGGCCGATGGCGAGCGAGGTCATCAGCCTGATCAAGCGTCCGCCGCACCGGCTGACCGCGGCCGAGCGCGGCTGGATCACCGTGCTGGGCGGGCATCCGTGGGCGCCGGACGACCGCGCGGCGATCGACCTGCTCCGCGCCTGGCTGGACCACCGCTGCCCGGCTTGACCAGGTCCTGTCCCGCCCGAATAATGGACAAAACCGGACGAAAACCCATCAATGTCCGGATGAGTGGGAGCGCTCTCAGCACCTCGGACGCCGCCGCCTCGCCGTACCCCCGTGGGTAGCGCTTTCCGGCGAAGGGAGAACGCACATGACCCGAGTACGCCTCCTGCTGCTGCCGCTGCTCGCCGGCGCGGTGGCCGCCACCGTCGCGCTCGCCACGCCGGCGGCCGCGGCGGTCTGGTCCTCCTCCGACCAATGGGGCAGCTGGCAGAACGGCGGGTACACGCTCTACAACGACGTGTGGGGGAGCGGCCACGGCCCGCAGACGATCTGGGCGAACTCATTCAGCAACTGGGGCGTCTGGGCCGACCACCCGAACACCGGCGGCGTGAAGTCCTACCCGAACTGCACCCGCTTCGTCGGCCGCACGCTCAGCGCACTGCACAGCGTGACCAGCAACTTCAACGTGACCGTGCCCGGCGCGGGCGCGTACGAGACCGCCTACGACATCTGGGACAGCGGCAACGCGAACGAGATCATGCTCTGGATGAACAGGACCGGCGCGGTCGGTCCGCTCGGCTCCTTCCAGACCACGGTCGGCGCCGGCGGCCACACCTGGGACGTCTACCGCGGCTCCAACGGCTCCAACCAGGTCATCTCGCTGGTACGGCACGGCAACACCAGTTCCGGCTCGGTCGACGTGCTGGCCGTGCTGAACTGGATCAGGGGCAGGGGCTGGTTCGGCGACATCACCCTGGGCAACGTCCAGTTCGGGTACGAGATCACCTCCTCGTCCGGTGGGCTGAACTTCACCACCAACAGCTTCTCGGTGTCCTTCAGCTGAGGTCACTCCAGCAGGTCGCCGAGCACCTGGAGCTCGGCGATCTGCTGGAAGCCGGTGGCGGTGCCCGGGGTGGGGCTGGTCATGCCGATCCGCAGGCTGGTGGTGTCGACCGGGCCGAAGGTCAGCGTCGTCGGCTGGTCACTGGCGGTCGCCCAGCTGACGTGCAGGTTCCGCACCGGGACGTACGCGGTGCCGTTCCACCAGCTCACCGCCAGCGACGCCGGCAGCGTGTACCGGCCGTCCGCCGACGTGGTGAAGTACGCCACCGCCGTGCCGAACGCCTGCGGCGCCGGCCACGACACCGACACCCAGTCCGCCGGCCGGGACCTGCTGACCGGCGGGAGCAGCGCGGTGGCGGACTTGAGGTAGTAGTTCGACCAGCCGCCGCTGGCCGTGACGCCGTCCAGCAGGGCCGCCGGCACGGTGGCCGGCGCGCCCGAGTAGCTCGCGTCGGCGGCCGGGCGGGCCGGGCTGGTCATGACGGCGAGGTTCAGGCCGGGGGTGAACTCGGCGGTCACCGTCACCTCGGCGGCGGCGCGCAGGCGGGTGCCGGCGACCGCGCCGGTGACCCGGAACCGGCCCGCGTCGGCGTACCGGGCCGGGTCGATCGGATCCCAGCTGACCGGCGCGAACGCGGTGACACCGTCGGAGTACGCGAGCCGGACGGTGGCCGGCAGCGTCGGGGGCTGGCCGACCGGCACCACCGCCGACACCGGGGCGACCGAGGCCGGCGAGTACACGGTGACGGTGGCCGTGGCCCGCTCGCCGCTGCCGGCGACCACGCCGTGCACCACCCGGGTACCGGTACGGCGGCCGTCGCCGGCGGGAGCCCACCGCACTCGCGCGGCGCGGGTGGCGCCGCCCGCGTACACCGCGGTCACCGTGTCCGGCAGCGACGGCGCGCGGCCGAGCGGCGTCCGCACCGTCACCGGCACCAGCCCGGCCAGCCGGTGCCGGTCGCCGCCGGGCGCGACCGCGTACAGCGTCGTGGTGGTGGGCGCGAGGCCCGGCGAGGTGACGGTCACCGTGATCGGGCCGGCCCGGCCGGTGGACCGCACGATCGCCAGCGCCTTGCCGTTGAAGGCCGCCCGGGTCGGTCCCCGGTAGCTCTCCGCGCTCTCCTCCCTGCCACTGTCCATTCCGGCCAGCCGGCCGGCGCCGGTGACCGTGACGTGCAGCTCGTTGCCGGCGTCCGGGACGACCACGCCGTGCGCGTCCACGACCTCGGCGGTCAGGAAGGACAGCGACCGCCCGTCGGCGCCGAGGGCCCGCCGGTCCGGGGTGAGCCGGACGGTGGCGGCGGGACCGGCGGTGTCGATCTCGTCCCGGGCCACCTGGCGCCCGTTCCGGCGGGCCACGGCGACCAGCCGTCCGGGCGCGTACGGCACGTCCCAGCCGAGGTGGAGCTTGCCGGTGCCGCCGTTCGGGCTGGTGTAGCTGCCGGACGGGAAGGTCTTGTCGTCGCCGCTCGGCTCGGTGGTCTCCAGGTACGGCCGGCCGTCGACGGTCGTCTTGTGGTCGAACGTCCGGGTGCCGAGCGAGTGGCCGTTCAGGAACAGCTCGACGGTGTCGACGTTGGCGTACGCCCACACCTGCACGTGCTCGCCGGGCTGGTGGTCGGTCCAGTTCATCGGCAGCAGGTGCACCATCGGCTGGGTCGTCCACTGGCTGCGGAACAGCCAGTACGCGTCCTTGGCGAAGCCGGCCGTGTCGACGGCGCCGAAGAACGACGACTTCACCGGGAAGACGTCGTACGGCGTCGGCTCGCCGATGTAGTCGAAGCCGGACCACAGGAACTGGCCCTGGAAGTACCGGCGGTCGCGGTCCTTCTTCAGCCCGTACTCGCCGCTCATCGTCCAGGAGGCGAGGTTGTTGTCGTAGGAGGAGGTGCCGCGCTTGCCGGGGGTGTGGTTCTCGCCGGTGTTGAGGTACTGCGGGTCCTGGTAGACGCCGCGGGTGGAGGTCTCCGAGGACGACTCCGACTCGAAGAGGAACTTGTCCGGGTAGCGCGCGTGCAGGGCGTCGACCGACTGGGCGGTGTTGTAGTTGAGGCCGAGGCCGTCGAGCATCCGCAGGATCTGGTCGGCGGGCGAGCCGGCGGCCGGCACGCTCCGGTACTTGTCCGAGCCCATCACGATCGGCCGGGTCGGGTCGGCGGCGCGCACGTCGGCGATCAGCCGCTGCGCGATCGGGATGCCGGCGGCCGACGTCGAGTCGGGGATCTCGTTGCCGATCGACCACAGCACGACGGCGGGGGAGTTGCGGGACGCGGTCACCATCTCGGTGATGTCGGCGTCGCTCCAGGCGTCGAAGAACCGGTGGTAGTCGTAGGTGGTCTTGCCGGTGTGCCAGCTGTCGAACGCCTCCACCATCATCACGATGCCGAGCCGCTGGCAGATGTCGACCAGCTCGGGGGCGGGCGGGTTGTGCGAGGTGCGCAGCGCGTTGACGCCCATGCTCTTCATGATCGTCATCTGCCGGAGCAGCGCGTCGTAGTTGACCGCCGAGCCGAGCGCGCCCATGTCGTGGTGCATGTCGACGCCGTACAGCTTCAGCGGCCGGCCGTCGAGGGAGAAGCCGCCGTTCGGGTCGAAGGCGTAGTACCGGATGCCGAACGTGGTGCGGGTGCTGTCCACGACGTGGCCGCCGATGCGGAGGTCGGTCCGCTCCTGGTACAGGGCGGGGTGGTCGGTCGACCACAGCTGGGGCGAGCGGACGCGCAGGTCGGCGGTGCCGGTGCGGGTACCGCCGGCGTCCACGGGGAGCGGCGCGGTGGACCTCGCCACGACCCTGCCGCGCGGGTCGGTGACGGTGGTGACCACGTCGACGCCGGCCGCTCGGGCGCTCTCGTCGGCGACGGTGGTCCGGACGCGGACGGTGGCGTAGCCGTTGTGGACGGTGGCGGCCAGATCCGGGGTGGTGACGGCGGTGCCGTGCCGGGTGACGTGCACGGGGCCGGTCACGGTGAGGTGGACGTTGCGGTAGATGCCGCTGCCCGAGTACCACCGGCTGCTCGGGAGCTGGTTCTGCACCTTGACGGCGAGAACGTTCGGGGTGTGGCCGTCGGTGTGGGCCCTGCCGGTCAGGTCGAGGCTGAACCCGGTGTAGCCGTAGGGGTGGTTGCCGAGCAGCTCGCCGTTCAGGTAGACGGAGGAGTCCATGTAGACGCCGTCGAACTCGACGGAGACGCGCTTGCCGGCGAGCGACGGCGGCAGCGTGAACGTCTTGCGGTACCAACCCAGGCCGCCCTGGAAGAACCCGGTGCCGCTGGTGGTGCCGGCGGTGGCCGTCGGGTCGAGCTCGATGCTCCAGTCGTGCGGGAGGTCGACCGCGCGCCAGGCGGAGTCGTCGTAGCCGGGGTCGGCGGCGTGCGCGTACGCCCCGGTCGGGTCGGTGGCGGCGTCGGGATTGACCAGGGCGAACCGCCAGCCCCGGTCGAAGTCCACCGTCCTGCCGCCGCCGGTGTGGACGGCCGTCCCCGCCGTGGCGGGCGGTGTCCGGTGCGGGAAAGCGCTTACCGCCGCGATGGCCAGAATGACCGCCAGCGGTCCGGTCAGGGTTCGAACACTCCGCCCGATGTTCACGTCGCTTCACCTCGACGGCCACTTTTGCACGTTTTAGTCCGGATCGGTAGAGCGCTCCCAGGGGGCACGTCGCGGGCCGCGGGTGCGGGCGGCGTTCCCTGGCGTCAGCCGCAGGAAACTGTTGCGTACCACCCGCGAATCCACCTCCGGCGAGCCGCCGCGCCGGTTGGCGCCGCGCGGTGCGTACCGCCGTGCACCGGCTGCCCGGCGAACGCGTGCTGGTCGGCGGGCAGAGCGCGGTCGCGCTGGACACCGCAGACGCGGA
>JBJMIH010000194.1:0-35674 GCA_045806985.1 Mycobacteriales bacterium
GCTGCTCACCGTGCTGATGACGGTGCCGCCGGCCCAGCGGGCGAGCTGGATGGCGGCGTTGCCGACCGCGCCGGCACCGCCGGCCACCAGGACGGTACGGCCGTCCAGGGTGCCGGGCTTGAGCCGGGTCGGGCCGCCGTCGGCGACGGTGAGGCACCGGTGCGCGGTCAGCGCGGGGATGCCGAGGCTGGCGCCGAGCTCGAACGACGCGCCGTCCGGCAGCGGCACCGCCTGCCGGGCCGGCAGCACCACGTACTCCTGCGCGGTGCCGTCCGCCCGCTGCCAGGCCGCCTCCCAGATCCACACCCGCTGCCCGATCGTGGGCTCGGCCACGCCGGGTCCGACCGCGTCGACCACGCCGGCGCCGTCCTGGTTGGGCACCATCTCGGCGGCTCCGGCCGGCAGCGCGCCGCCCTGCCGGGCCTTCCAGTCGGTCGGGTTGACGCCGGACAGCACCACCTTGACCCTGACCTCGCCAGGCCCGGGTTCCGGCACCGGGCGGTCGACGAGCCGCAGGACGCCGCTGTCGCCGCCCTCCGAGTACACGACTGCCTTCACTGCTCACACGCTCCTCACGACGGCGGGGGCGAGCTCGCGGAGCTGCGCGAGCGCGCCGGACAGGCCAGCGCCGATCGGCTGCACGACGACGTGGTCGGCGCCGGCGGCCAGGTGCGCCTCGATCCTCGCACGCACCGCGTCGACGTCGCCCCATCCGACGATCGCGTCGGCGAGCCGGTCGCTGCCGCCGTCCCGGAAGTCGTCGTCGGTGTACCCGAACTCGCGCAGGTTGTTGAGGTAGTTCGGGAGCTGGAGGTACGGGTTCGCCATGTACCGCCGGGCCGCCGCCCTGGCCGTGTCGGGGTCGGTCTCCAGCATCACCGCCACCTCGGGCACCAGCAGCGGGCCGGGGCCGAGCACCTCGCGGGCCAGGGCGGTGTGCTCGACGGGGGTGAAGTACGGGTGGGCGCCCTCGGCCCGGTCGCGGGCCAGCTCGAGCATCCGCGGGCGGAGCGCGGCCAGCACCCGGGGCGCCGGCTCGGCCGGCGGCGGGCCGGGATACCCGGCGGCGTCCATCCGGTCCAGGTACGTGACCATCGCCCGGTACGGCCGGTGGTAGTCGATGCCGCGGGCGGTGACCTGCGGCGCGTGGCTGACGCCGAGCCCGAGCACGAACCGGCCGGGGTAGGCGTCGGCGAGCAGGCCGGCGCCACCGGCGGTGTTGAACGCCTCCCGCCCCCAGATGGGGCTGATGCCGGTCGCGACGACCAGCCGGCGGGCGGCGGCGAGCAGCACGGCGGCGTGCGTGAGCTCGTCCTTGCCCATGCCGCCGGCGCCGATCCACAGCGAGCCGTACCCGAGTTCCTCGATCTCGGCGACGGCCGCCCGCTCCTCGGCGGCGGTGACGCTGACGATCGCCCGCGACCCCAGCCACACCCCGACCCGGCCGAGCCGTTCGCGGTACGCGTCGACGACTGCGGTGTCCATGCCCGTCCTCCCTTGTTCGCTTGGCCTCGAACATACAACATGTTCGAGTACCTGCGAACATGTGCGACACTGTTCCCATGGCCAGCCGTACCACGTCCCCCCTCCGCCACCCCGGCGTCGAGGAGATCGAGTTCGCGAAGGTGCTGGCCGCGCTCAGCGACCCGGTCCGGCTGGCGATCGTGGTCATGCTGGCCGAGCGCACCGAGGTCCCCTGCGGCGGTTTCGGCCTGGCGATCAGCAAGTCGACCAGCAGCTGGCACTTCCGCACCCTCCGCGAGGCCGGCGTCATCCGCCAGACCGACCAGGGCACCCGCCGCCTCAACACGCTGCGCCGCGCCGACCTCGACGCGCGCTTCCCCGGCCTGCTCGACCTCGCCATCACCGAGGGCGCACGCTCTATCGGAGGTTTGTCACCCTCCCGCGATTGACGCGCCTTCTCCGGTGGGATCAACTGTTTGTTGCTTCCAACGGGGGACCTCGGGGAGGGCCGGTGACCACAACGACGGCGCGCCCGGCGGCGCCCGCGCCGGCCCGGCCGTGGCGGCGCTGGCCAGAGCGGGTGCGCGGCGCGGGTACGCCCGCCGTGCTGGCCGGCGGCGGCGTGCTGGTGGTACTGGTGTGCCTGCTGTTCGGGCTGTCCGGCCTGGTCACGATGACCGGCCGGGCCGACGCCAGCCGGGCGGTCGCCACCCGCAGCGAGCCGCTGAGCGTGGACGGCCAGGAGCTGTACCGGGCGCTGTCCGACGCCGACGCCACCGCGGCCAGCGCGTTCCTGTCCGGCGGGCTGGAGCCGGCCGCCGCCCGGGACCGGTACCAGGCCGACATCGCCGACGCCGGGGCCGCGCTGGCCACCGCGTTCGGGGCGGCCGGCGAGACCGGGCCCGCCCACGACGACCTCGCGAGGATCTCCAGCCAGCTGCCCGTCTACACCGGACTGGTGGAGACCGCCCGGACCTACAACCGGCAGAACTTCCCGCTCGGCTCCGGCTACCTGCGGGAGGCCTCCACGCTGATGCGGTCCACGCTGCTGCCGGCCGCCAACCGGCTGTACCGGTTGCAGACCGCCGAGCTGGCCAGCGACCGCTCGCACGCCACCGCCGCGCCCTGGGTGCTGCTGGTGGTCGGCGTGCTCGCGCTGGCCCTGCTCGGCGCGGTCCAGCGGTACCTGACGCTGCGCACCAACCGGCTGCTCAACCCCGGCCTGCTGGTCGCCTCCGGCGCGGTGCTGATCGGGCTGGCGTGGGTGTTCGGCGCGCTCACCGCCCAGGCCGGCCACCTGGACGCCAGCCGGCAGAGCGGGTCCGCGCAGGTGCAGGTGCTGACCGAGGCGCGGGCGGCCGCGCTGGAGATGCGCAGCGACGAGGGCCTGACCCTGGTGGCGCGCGGCGACGGCGCCCGCTTCGAGACCGATTTCGCCGCCGCGAGCGGGCGGCTCGGCGGCGCCGACGGCAGGGGCGGCCTGCTCGGCAGGGCCCGCCGGCTGGCCGCCGCGCACCCGCCGGACGCGAAGGCCCGCGCGGCCGTCGACACCACCGCCGCCGACTTCGCCGGCTGGCTGAAGGTGCACCGCGACCTGCGCGCGGAGGACGACAGCGGCCGGTACAACCGCGCGGTCGAGCTGGCCACCGGCGCCGACAGGGCCACCGCCGCCTCGGCGTTCGCCCGGCTGGACGGCGAGCTCGGCACCGCGCTCGCGCACGCCCAGGACCGGTTCGCGCGGGAGGCGAGCCGGGCCCGCGGCGCGCTGACCGGGTCGGCCGCCGGCACCGCGATCCTCGGCCTGGTGGCGGCCGCCGCGGCCGGGTACGGCATCCGGCAGCGGCTCTGGGAGTACCGGTGAGCCGGCGACGGCGGCTGGCGGCCGCCGCGCTCACGGTCGTGGCGGTGGCGCTGGCCGGCTGCGGGGCGGGCGGGCACGCCGTGACCGTCCACCCGGTACGGTCGGCCGGCGCGCCGCGACCGGCCGGCGTGAAGCCGTACCACCCGCCGGCCAGCGCCGCCCCCGCCCCGCCCTGCGACCCGCGGGCCAGCGGCCCGCGCCCGCAGGGCCAGCTGCCGCCGCCCGGCCAGATGCCGGCCGGCTCGGCCATGGACCGGATCGTCCAGCGCGGCCGGCTGATCGCCGGCGTCGACCAGAACTCCTACTACTTCGGCTTCCGCAACCCGTCCAGCGGCCAGATCGAGGGCTTCGACATCGACGTCCTGCACGAGATCGCCAGGGCGATCCTCGGCGACCCGAACGCCATCCAGTACAAGGTCGTCACCTCCGCCGAGCGCATCCCGGCGCTGACCAGCGGGCAGGTCGACATCGTCGCCGACTCCATGACGATCACCTGCGACCGGCTCCAGCAGGTGGCGTTCTCCACCGACTACTTCGACGCCGGCCAGCGGGTGCTGGTCCGCAAGGGCTCCGGGTACACCGGCCTGAAGTCGCTGGCCGGCAGGAAGGTGTGCGCGGCCGGCGGCACCACCTCCATCCGGACGCTCGCCGAGTCGGCGGACCACCCGGTGCCGGTGGCCGTGGACAACTGGACCGACTGCCTGATCATGCTGGAACAGAACCAGGTGGAGGCGATCTCCACCGACGACAGCATCCTGATCGGGCTGGCGGCGCAGGACCCGTACACCGAGATGGTCGGGCCCCGCTTCACCGACGAGCCGCACGGCCTCGCCATCGCCAGGACCTCCCCCGAGCTGGTCCGCTTCGTCAACGGCGTGCTGGAGCGGATGCGCGCCGACGGCACCTGGAACAGGCTGTACGACCACTGGCTGACCCCGCTCGGGCCGAACCCCGGCCCGCCGCGGGCCGGTTACGCGGACTGAGAACCGGCCATGAGCTTCGAGGAACTGGACCGGACGCTCGTCTCGCTGGAGGCCGAGGGCCCGCGGCTGGCCACCGCCCTCGTCGACCTCGACGGCCACCCCGGCCAGCGGATCCTGCGCGGGCACACCGCCCTGGCCGGGGTCACCCGCGAGCGATGGGAGCGGGCCGCGCCGCGGCTGGACGCGCTGTGGGCCGACTACGGCCTGTACCAGAACCGGGTGGAGGAGGCCCGGCGGCTGCGCGACAGCATGAGCCTGCTCACCTGGACCCAGCACGCCGAGCTGCACCGGCTGCTCAACGGCTCGCCCGACGACCCGGCCGCCGGCGACGAGCAGGTCCCGCTGTCGACGCTGGTGGAGCGGATGAACGCCGGCCTGAAGGAGCTCACCGAGCTGGTCGCCGCCGTCGACGCGAGCTGGTCGGCGCTGATCGAGCGGCTGGTACCGGTCGAGAACGCCTGGCAGGAGGTGAGCGCGCTGGCCGGCAGCCTGGGCGGGCTGGACGGGCCGGTGGCGACCACGTTCGACGCGGCCCGCGACCGGGTGACGAGCCTGCGCGAGCAGGTGTTCTCCGACCCGCTCGGCCTGCGCGCGGCGCTGGACGGCGGCGACACCCGGCTGGACGCGCTGGTGGCCGAGGTGGCGGCACTGCGGGACCGGCTGGCCGACCTGGCCACGCTGCGGACGGACTTCGACAGCCGGCTCGCCGCGCTCAGCGGGACGCTGGACGGGCTCGCCGAGGCGGTCGCCGAGGGCCAGCGGGTACGTGAGCGGGTGGCCGCCCGGATCGCCGCCCCGAACCTGCCCGAGCTGGCCGACCCCGTGCCGGCGCTGCGCGGCCGGTGGGCAGGGCTGTCCGAGCTGCCAGCCGACGGGCAGTGGCAGCGGCGCGCCGACGCGCTCGCCGCCCTGGAGGCCGACGCGGCCGCCGCGCTGGTCGCGGCCACCCGCGCCACCGGGCTGCTGACCGGCCTGCTGGACCGGCGGGACGAGCTGCGCGGCCGGCTCGACGCCTACCGGGCGGTGGCCGCCAACATCGGCAGGGCAGAGGACGCCGCGCTCACCGCGCGGTACCGGGAGGCCCACGACCTGCTCTGGACCGCCCCCTGCGACCTCGCGGCGGCCACCAGGGCGCTGGCCGGCTACCAGCGCGCGATCAAGGAGGCACGGTGAACGCCTGTATCCGGCCGGACTGCTCCGGCGGCACGATCGTGGACGGCTACTGCGACCTGTGCGGGATGGCCCCCGCCGGCGCCCCCGTCGCGGTGTCGGTCGCCGCGAACTCCGGGGCCACCGTCGCGTCCGGGTCCAGCACGTCGGGGGCCACGGTGGCCTCCGGCTCCGCGCGGGGCCGGCGGCGCGGCACCGCCTCGACCCGCTCGTCCGGCCGGGGTTCCCGGCGCGGCCGGCTGGGCGCCGGGCTGGTGGAGGTGCCGCTGGTGCCCCGGCGCGACCCGGCCACCGCGGTGCTGGCCGACCCGAAGGTGCCGGAGCACCGGCGGTTCTGCAGCCGCTGCGGCCACCCGGTGGGCCGGGCCGCGGACGGCAAGCCCGGCCGTACCGAGGGCTTCTGCAGGACGTGCGGCAGCGCGTTCTCCTTCTCCCCCAAGCTGGCCGCCGGCGACCTGGTGGGCGGCCAGTACGAGGTGCTCGGCTGCCTCGCCCACGGCGGTCTCGGCTGGATCTACCTGGCCCGCGACCGCAACGTCAGCGACCGGTGGGTGGCGCTCAAGGGCCTGCTCGACACCGGTGACGCCGACGCGATCGCCGCCGCGCTGGCCGAGCGGCGGTTCCTGGCCGAGGTCGAGCACCCCAACATCGTCAAGATCTACAACTTCGTGCAGCACCCGGACCCGCGCACCGGCGCGGTCGTCGGGTACATCGTGATGGAGTACGTCGGCGGCGAGTCGCTCAAGGACCGCCGCCACCACGCCGGCGGCCCGCTGCCGCTGGACCAGGTGCTCGCGTACGGGCTGGAGATGCTGCCCGCCCTCGGCTACCTGCACTCCCAGGGCCTGCTGTTCTGCGACTTCAAGCCGGACAACGTGATCCAGACCGACGAGCAGCTGCGGCTGATCGACCTGGGCGCGGTACGGCACGTGGACGACGAGGACAGCGCGGTGTACGGCACGCTCGGCTACCAGGCGCCGGAGGTCGCCGAGGAGGGCCCGTCGGTCGCCTCCGACCTGTACACGGTGGCCCGGACGATGGCGGTGCTGAGCTTCGACTTCCGCTTCACCGGCGACCACCGCGACCGGCTGCCCGACCCGGCCGACGTGCCGCTGCTGGCCGAGCACGAGTCCTACCATCGGCTGCTGCTGCGGGCCACCGACCCCGACCCGGACCGCCGGTTCGGCTCGGCCGAGGAGATGGCCGAGCAGGTCACCGGCGTGCTGCGGGAGGTGCTGGCGGCCGGCGACGGCCAGCCCCGGCCGGGACCGTCCACCCTGTTCACCCCGGAGCAGCGGGTGTTCGGCGACGACGGCTGGCCGGACCGGCCGGACCCGGCCGCGGTCGCCACCGCCCTGCCGGTGCCGCAGGTCGACACCGCCGACCCGGCGGCCGGGCTGCTCGCCACCGCCGGCGCCGCCGACCCCGCCGAGCTGATCGCCACCCTGTCCGGGGCGCCGACCAGGACCGTCGAGGTGCGGCTGCGGATCGTCCGGGCCCGGATCGAGGCCGGCGACCCGGACAGCCTGGCGGCCGCCACCGCCGACCTGGACGCCCTCGCCGCCGACGAGCCCGGCGACTGGCGGGTGGACTGGTACCGCGGCCTGGCCTGCCTCGCCGCCGGCCTGCCGGGCCGGGCGCGGCCGCTATTCGACGCGGTGTACGGGGCGCTGCCCGGCGAGTCCGCGCCCAAGCTCGCCCTCGCGTTCAGCGCCGAGGCCACCGGCGACCTGGCCGCCGCCGGGACCGGGTACGCGCGGGTGTGGCGGACCGAGCGGTCCTCCCTGAGCGCGGCGTTCGGGCTGGCCAGGGTACGGTCTGCGGGCCGGGACCGGGCCGGCGCGGTGGCCGTGCTGGACGAGGTGCCGGACAGCTCCAGCCACCGGAACGCCGCCAGGGCCGCCGCGATCCGGGCGCGGTACGGCGGGGAGGACATCACCGTGACCGACCTGGAGGACGCCTCGGCGCGGCTGGAGCGGCTCGGCGCCGACGCGGAGACCCGCGAGTGGCTGGCCGTGGAGCTGCTGGCCGCCGGCCGGCGGTGGCTGGAGCGCGGCGGGTCGCACGCCTCGGTGCGGCTGCTCGGGCACCCGTTCACCGACCGTGACCTGCGGCTCGGCCTGGAGCGCTGCTACCGGACGCTGGCCAGGCTGACCCACCAGCGGCAGCGGCGGGTGGAGCTGGTCGACCTGGCCAACGCCGTGCGCCCGAGGACGCTGACGTGAACGCCGGACCGGCCGCCGCGATGGCCTGCCCCGGCTGCGCCAGCCCGGTCGCCGGGGGCGACCGGTTCTGCGAGGAGTGCGGCCGCGACCTCCGTGCGGACCCGCCCGTGCCGGCGCCTGCCTGCGTGGCCTGCGGCGCGGCCGGGATCGACGCGGACGGGTACTGCGAGACCTGCGGCCAGCACCAGCCGCGCGGCCGGGACCACCTCGAGTCCGACCTGGGCGCGGCCGCCGGCGTCACCGACAAGGGCCGGGTGCGGCACCGCAACGAGGACGCGCTGGCGCTCGCCGCCGCCGGCGGCGGGCTGGTGGCGGTGGTGTGCGACGGGGTCGCCTCCACCGAGCGTTCCGACGAGGCGTCCGCCGCCGCGACCGGGGCCGCCGCCGCGGTGCTGGCCGAGGCGCTGCGGGCCGGCGGCGACCTCGAGGACGCCACCCGCGCGGCCGTCGCCGCCGCGCACGCCGCCGTGCTGGCGCTGCCCGGCCCCTTCACCCCGAACAGCGGCCCGGCCTGCACGTACGTCTCCGCGGTGGTCACCGGCGGCGGGATCACCACCGGCTGGCTGGGCGACAGCCGGGCGTACTGGCTGGGCGACGACGGCGACTCGGCCCGCCTCACCACCGACGACGCGGTCGGCCACGCGCTCACCCGGTGGATCGGCGCGGAGGCCGGCGACGTCGACCCGCACGTCGCCACCGTCGTCCCCGCCGGGCCCGGCACGGTGCTGGCCTGCACCGACGGGCTGTGGAACTACCTTCCCGACCCGGCCGCCCTCGCCGCGCTGGCCGCCCCGGCCGGCGGGCCGCTGGCGGCGGCGCGGGCACTCACCCGGGCCGCCCTGGAGGCCGGCGGCGCCGACAACGTCACGGTGGCGATGCTGCGGTACCCGCCGGAACCATCCGAACGGGAGGCACCATGACCGACCAGCCCCAGTTCCGGGTCGAGATCGCCCAGAACGAGTACCTGCCGGAAGGCGCCGCCGAGGTCAACGCGATCGTCACCGTGGCCGCGTCCGGCGGCGGCATCGGCGTGCCGGCGGCCGGCGCGGCCGAGGTCATCGTCGTGGACTGCTCCGGCTCGATGGACTGGCGCGGCAAGATCAACGCGGCCAAGGAGGCCACCGCGACCGCGCTGGACACGCTGCGGGACGGCGTCCGCTTCGCGGTGGTGGCCGGCGACGACTCGGCGCGCATGGTGTACCCGGACACGCCGGTGCTCGCGACGATGACCGAAAAGACCCGCACCGCCGCCCAGTGGGCGGTGCACAAGCTGCGCGCCACCGGCGGCACCGCGATGGGCACCTGGCTGCGGCTCGCCGACCAGCTGCTGGCCGGCGAGGACGGCGCGGTACGGCACGCCATCCTGCTCACCGACGGCAAGAACGAGCACGAGACGCCGGCCGAGTTCGAGGCGGCGATCGCCGCCTGCGCCGGCCACTTCACCTGCGACTGCCGCGGCGTCGGCACCGACTGGAACGTCGCGGAGCTGCGCAAGGTGGCCACCGCGCTGCTCGGCACCGTCGACATCGTCGCCGAGCCGGCCGCGCTGGCCGGCGACTTCCAGGCGATGACCGCGGCGGCCATGAGCAAGCAGGTCGCGGACGTGACGCTGCGGCTGTGGACGCCGCGCGGCGCGACCGTGAAGTTCGTCAAGCAGGTGGAGCCGACGGTGGTGGACCTCACCGGCCGGCGTGCCGACACCGGACCGCTGGTCGGGGAGTACCCGCTCGGCTCGTGGGGCGAGGAGCGCCGCGACTACCACGTGTGCGTGCGGGTCAACCCGGGCGGCGTGGGCGACGAGATGCTGGCCGCGCGGGCCAGCCTCGTCACCGGCGGCGAGGTCGTCGCCCAGGGGCTGGTCAGGGCGATCTGGACCGGCGACGAGGCGCTGTCCACCCGGATCAACGGGTCCGTGGCCCACTACACCGGCCAGGCCGAGCTGGCCCGGCTCATCCAGGAGGCCCTCGCCGCCCGCAAGGCCGGCCAGGTCGAGGAGGCCACCACCAAGTTCGGCCGGGCGGTGGCGCTGGCCACCGAGTCCGGCAACGAGGCGACCGCGAGGCTGCTCGGCAAGGTCGTGGACGTGGAGGATCCGGTGACCGGGACGGTACGGCTGAAGGCCACGGTGGCGACCGAGGACGAGATGACCCTGGACACCCGCTCCACCAAGACCGTCCGCGTGAAGCGCTGAGAGGAGGACGCGACCATGCCGCTCTGCCCCGCCGGCCACGACTCGGCCGCCGACGACTACTGCGACACCTGCGGCACCCGCATCGGCGGCACGGGTACGAGTGCCGGTACCGCCGAGTTGACCGTGCCGGCCACCCCGTGCCCGCAGTGCGGAACGGCCAGGACCGGCCGGTTCTGCGAGGAGGACGGGTACGACTTCGAGAACCCGCCACCGCCCGCCGCCGTCCCGGCGCCCCGGGTGGCCGAGCCGACCGCGCCCGCCCCGGCCGGGACGGCGCGGTGGACGGCGGTCGTCGTCGCCGACGAGGCTTACTTCGCCAGGGTGGTCGAGGACGGCGGCCCGGACGCGGCGGCGATGACGTTCCCCCGGATCTGCCCGGAACGCCGGTTCGTGCTCACCGGCGAGGAGGTGCGGATCGGGCGGGGCAGCCGGTCGCGCGGGATCGTCCCGGACATCGACCTGACCGGCCCGCCCGGCGACCCCGGTGTCTCGCACCTGCACGCGGTGCTGGTCGCCCGGCCGGACGGCGGCTGGGCGCTGGTGGACCCCGGCTCGACCAACGGCACCACGCTCAACGACGGCAAGGAGCCGGTGCCGACCGGCGAGCCGGTGCCGCTGGCCGACGGCGACCGCATCCACCTCGGCGCCTGGACCACCGTCACCCTCCACCGGTCATAGCGATCACGGCCGCCCGGATCACGTCGTCCGGGACATCCTTGCCGGGCGACCTGACCGGGCGGTCGATGCGGTCGCTGCAGCGGCTGTTCCAGCGGTACGTCTGCATGAGCGGCGGCCTGGCTGGCCGAGGGCACCGACCGGACCTGGACGGAGGTGGCCGTCGAACTCGGGTACTTCGACCAGTCGCCCTTCATCCGGGACTTCACCAGGGCGGTCGGGATGACGCCGGTCGCCTACGCCGGGGCCTGCCGCCGCCACGCGGCGCCGGTCAGCACCTAGACTGCCTCGTCATGACCACGACCACCACGCACACCAGCACGCTGTTCGTCGGGGGTTACACCGAGGGCGCCGGCGGGTCCGGCCGCGGCATCCGCCGGCTGAACCGGGACGCGGACGGGCGGCTGAGCGGCGAGGCCGTCACCCCGGCGGCGGCGCCGTCGTTCCTGGCCCCGCACCCCCGGCTGCCGGTGCTGTACGCGGTGGGCGAGCTGGAGGAGGGGCTGCTGCGGGCGTACTCGGTCACCCCGGACGGCACCCTCGACCTGCTGGCCGAGCTCCCCACCGGTGGCAAGGAACCCTGTCACGTGGCGGTCCGCCCGGACGGGTCGGCGGTGGCGGTGGCCAACTACGGCGACGGCGTGGCGAGCTGGTGGGCGCTGGACGCGGCCGGGCTGCCGGCCGGCGAGCGGCGTACCGCCGGCAACAGCGGCAGCGGCCCGGACCGCGACCGGCAGGAGGGCCCGCACGCGCACCTGTGCGCGTTCCCGGCCGAGGGCGAGCTGTGGGTGACCGACCTGGGCACCGACGAGATCCGCCGGTACCGCGACGGCCTGGACCCGGACCCGCGCGGCCCGATCCGCGTCCAGCCCGGCACCGGCCCCCGCCACCTGACGCGCCACGGCGACCGCTGGTACCTCGCCGGCGAGCTCGGCAACGGCTCGCTGACCCTGCTGGCGCCGGACGGCGAGGGCGGCCTGCGGGAGGCGCACCGGGTACCGGCCTCGACCTCCACCGGCCACAACCAACCGTCCCATGTGGACGTCTCCACCGACGGCCGCTTCGTCTACGTCGCCAACCGCGGCCCCGACACCCTCGCCACCTTCGCCGTCGACGGCGACCGCCTCATTCCCGCGGCCGAGATCCCGGTCGGCGGGGCCTGGCCCCGCCACTTCGTCCTGGTGGACGACCACCTCTACGTCGCCAACCAGAACTCGGACACCATCACCACCTTCGCCCTGCCGCACGGCACCGGCCTCCCGACCGCCACCGGCGACTCCTTCGAAACCCCCTCCCCCAGCTGCCTGACCCCCTGGCCCCATCACCGGATCTGATCCCTGCTGGTCCTGCGGAGCTGGTCGAGGTAGACGGCGAGGATGAGGACGGCGCCCACGGCGACGTACTGCCAGTAGGGGTTGACCTGGATGGTGACGAAGCCGCTCTGGAGTACGGCGGGGACCAGCAGGCCGATGACCGTGCCGGTGACGGTGCCGCTGCCGCCGAAGAGGCTGGCGCCGCCGAGGACGACCGCGGCGATGGCGGAGAGGTTGTCGGCGGTATGGCCGCTGATCGTGGTGGTGCTGAAGTGGGCCAGGGAGAGGCAGCCGGCGGTGCCGGCGAGGAGGCCGGACAGGCCGTAGACGGTGATCAGGTGCCGGTCCACCGAGATGCCGACCCGGCGGGCCGCCTCGGCGTTGGAGCCGATGGCGTAGGTGTGCTGCCCGAAGCGGGTGAAGGCGAGGACGAGGCCGAGGACGACCGCGAAGGCGAGGGCGATCACCACCAGCCAGGGCACGGTGCCGAAGGCGAGCCCGAAACCGACCGTGCGGGAGAACTCCAGCGGGATGCCGCGCACGTCAGTACCGCCGCTGATCAGGTACGTCGCGCCGAGCGCCATGCCGAGCGTGCCGAGGGTGGCGATCAGCGCCGGTACCCGCATCTTGGCGATGAGGAAGCCGTTCAGCAGGCCCCACCCCAGGCCGCCGAGCACTCCGGCCGCGCAGCCGGCCAGGATGACGCCCCAGCCGGCGTCGGAGGCGCGGGTGGCGCCGCCGCCCAGCCAGAGCATGGTCTTGGCGGCGAGCACCCCGGAGAAGATCAGGACCGACCCGACCGACAGGTCGATGCCGGCGGTGATGATCACGTACGTCATGCCGACCGCGAGCAGCAGCAGCGGCGCGTTGTCCGCGGCGATGCTGCGCAGGTTCACCGGGTCGGTGAAGTTGGGTTCGCGGACGCTGAAGAACACCACCAACCCGACCAGTACCAGGAAGATCCACAGCGTGTTGGCGGTGGCCACCCACTGCCACACCGCCGGCAGCCGGTCGCGTACTCCGCGTATCCGGCCGGGCCGGCCGCCCGCGTCGCCGGCCTCCACGGCCTTCCGCACCGTGTCGGTCATTCGCCCACCCCCTCGATCGCGCCGGTCATCGCCCCCACCAGCTCCTCCAGCGAGGCGTCGGCGGCGGCGTACCTGGCCACCCGCCGGCCCAGCCGCAGCACCTCGACGCGGTCCGCGACGGCGAGCACCTCGGGCATGTTGTGGCTGATCAGAACCACGGCGACGCCGCGGTCCCGGATCCGCCGCACGGTGTCGAGCACCCGCTCGCGCTGCACCACGCCGAGCGCGGCGGTCGGCTCGTCCATGAACACCAGCCGGGTGGCCCAGGCCACCGCCCGCGCCACCGCCACCGACTGGCGCTGCCCGCCGGACAGCGCCGCCACCGGTACCCGGACGTCGGACAGCGTCACCCCGAGGTCGCCGAAAGCGCTCCCGGCCTCGGCCCGCATCCGGCGCCGGTCGAGCACGCCGAGCCGGCCCAGCAGGCCGGGCCGGACCAGCTCCCGGCCCAGGTAGAGGTTGGCGGCCGCGTCCAGGTCCGGCGCGAGCGCCAGATCCTGGAACACGGTCTCGATGCCCACCTGCCGGGCGGCCAGCGGCGAGTCCAGCCGCACCTCCTGCCCGCCGAACCGGATCGTCCCGCTGTCCGGGCTCTGCGTGCCGGACAGGCACTTCACCAGCGTGCTCTTGCCGGCGCCGTTGTCCCCGATCAGCGCGGTGACCTCGCCGGCGTGGGCGGTGAAGTTGGCGCCGACCAGCGCCTGGACGTGGCCGAACGCCTTGCTCAGCCCCACCGCCTCCAGCAGCACCTCGCTCACCGCGCCCCCCGGTTCGCTCCGCATGCTGCGCTCACTCCGCTCCCTCGCTGCCGCTCGGTCACCGCGCCCCCCGGTTCGCTCCGCGGGCTGCACTCACTCCGCTCCCTCGCTGCCGCTCGGTCACGGGTCCTCCTTCACCAGCTCGTCCAGCGCGTCGGCGTCGAGCACCTCGGCGAGCACCTCCCGGGTGTGCTCGCCCACCCGTGGCGGCGGCATCCGCAGCCGCCACGGGGTCGCGGTCAGCGTGATCGGGTTGCCGATCAGCTCGATCGTCCCGGCCACCGGGTGCTCCACCGTGGTGACCAGCGGCGAACCCTGGTCCCGCAGCTCGTCCACGGCCTCCCTGGCGGTACGTGCCCGCGCCGCCCAGATCCCGCCGGGCAGCAGCACGTCCAACCACTCGGCGGTGGTACGGGTGGCCAGCACCGCATCCAGCCGCCGCTTCGCCTCGTCCCGGTCCCGCCAGGCGTCCATGCTAGCCAGCACAGGGTCTCCGACCAGCGCGGACACCCGTTCGAGCGGGGCCATCGCCACCGCCAGCCAGCCGTCCGCCGTCCGGTACATCCCGCACGGCGCGGACAGCCACGGCGAGGCGATGCCGGCGGCCGACCGCTCCGGCTCCACCCCCTGGTTGACGATCGCCGAGATCTCCTGGCACTGGAGCGCGATCGCGGTGGAGAACAGGTCCACCTGCACCCACTGCCCGATCCCCTGCCGTTCCCTGGCGACCAGCGCGGCCAGGATGCCGGAGGCGAGCGTGAGCGAGGTGGCCGCGTCCACCATCGACGTACCGGCGAACGTCGGCGGGTCGGTGGCCCGGCCGGTGTGCGCGGCCAGCCCGGACGCGGCCTGGATCAGCATGTCCTGGCCGGGCCGGTTCTCCCTGGCCGCCGGGGTGTCCTGGCCCCAGCCGGAGCCGGAGCAGTACACGATGTCCGGCCGGACCGCGCGGAAGTCCTCGTACCCGAGGCCGAGCCGGGCCATCACCCCGGGGCGGAAGTTCTCCACCACGACGTCGCAGGTGGCGCCCAGCGCGAGCAGCGCGTCCCTGGCCCGCGGGTGCTTGAGGTCGACCGCGACCGACCGCTTGTTGCGGTTCATCGCGAGGAACGCCGCCGACTCGCCGCCGAGCAGCTCCCCCATCATCTCCAGGCCGCGCTCCCACTCCCCGGCGCCAGGGCGCTCGATCTTGATGACGTCCGCGCCCAGGTCGCCGAGCATCTGCGTGGCGTACGGGCCGAGCATCATCTGGGTGAAGTCGAGCACCCGGATGCCGTCGAGCGCCCCCGTCACCGCGTCACCGCCAGCTCGGCGAGGGCCGGTTGACCGGGCCGCCAACCGCTGACCACGACCGCGACGTAGCGGGCCGTGGCCGCGAGCGCGGCGCGCTGGGTCCGGCCGCCCACCGGGTCAAGGGTGGCGGCCGGCGTGTAGTGGACGCCGTCCGTCGACACCTCGACGGACGCGCCGGGTGCGCTCGCCGCCGACCAGGTCAGCGTCACCGCGCCGAGCTGCCGCGCCGAGCCCAGGTCGACGACCATCCGGCCGGCGGTGCCGGGCCGCCAGGCGGTCGCCGGGTCGCCGTCCACGGCCGCGGCCGGCGACGACATGCCGGGCGGCAGCGGCGCGAACGGGAACGCCGCGCGGCCGAGCGCCAGGTCGGCGGTTGGCGTGTCCGGTCCGGTGTGGAAGGTGACCGTCACCGACCCGCCGGCCGGCACCGTGACGGCCCGGGCCTCGCCGCTCGCCGCCGAGCGCACCAGCAGGTGGGCGCTGGCCGGTGCGGACAGCGTCACGGACCGGGAGCCGTCGGCGCGGATCGTCACGCCGGCCGGCGGCGCCGTACCGTCCACAGCGGACACCGTGAAGCGGGCCGGCGCGACGGTGGCGTCGGCGGCCGGCAGGGTGGCCGCGTACCGCGTCGAGCCGTCCGCGGTGGTGCGCTGGCTGCCCTGGTACGCGGTCACCGCGCCCTGCTGCGGCACGGTGAACTCCGCGCCGTCCACCGCCGCCGTGCCCAGGTTGAACACGCTGAGCGCGCCGCCGACCAGGCTGGCGGCGAGGCCGGCAGGCAGGTCGGACGGGGCCGGCGCGGCGGCCTGCCGGGCGGTGTCGGCCGGCGACCCGGCCGGGTGGCCCTCGATCACCATGCCGGCCGAGCCGGCGGCCGGGCCGTCGGACAGGATGACGCCGGTCGGCGACACGGTGATCGGGTTGGCGCCGTGGCGGACCACGAAGCCTGCGCGGCCGTCGACGTTGAGCCAGTCGCCGGACGCCCGCACGGTCGTCGGCACGCCGGCCACGCTCCGCCAGGTCTGGCCGTCGTCGGACACCTCGATCCGGTACTGCGTCGCGTACGCCGACTCCCAGCGCAGCACCACCCGGCCGACCTGCTGGGACGCGCCCAGGTCGACGGCCAGCCAGCCGGGGTTGGCCCGCTGGTCCTTGGCGACCGCCCAGCGGGTGGTCGTCGCGTCACCGTCGGTGGCCGCCGACGGCGGGAACGGCGGGTCGGACGAGGACGCGGTTGCCGGCGCGCGCAGCGCCAGGTTCGGGCCCTGACCCGCGTACGCCTCCAGCTCGTACAGCGAGAAGCCGTACTGGGTGGCGGCCTTCACGCCGGACATCCGCACGTACCGGGCGGTGGTGGCGGGGAACGTCACCTCGTCCACGCCGCCGTCGCCGAGGCCGGCCTGCGCGCTCAGCGTGGTCGAGCCGCCGGCCCAGCTGAACGTCCGGTCGCCGTCCAGGCCCGGCACGCCGGGCATGGCGAGGTTGTGCAGCCGCAACACGCCCTCGCCGGCGCCGATGCCGCCGCTCGCGTAGGCCACCGTGCCGTCCGGCAGGGTGGCGTACCCGGCCGCGCCGGTCGGCGTCCGGACCACCGTGGCGGTGGCGTCGATGCCGTCGCGGAGCCGGGAGTACGCGTGCGAGGTGCGGCCGAGCACGGTGGTGGACGTGGACGGCAGCAGCGCCGGGCTGGCGCCGGCCTCGTCGAACAGCCAGTCGTCGTGCTGCGGGTGGTAGGCGAACTTCACGTAGCCGGGCTTGGTCATCGCCGCGGCGAGGGCCGCCGGCGTCTGCTGGGCGGTGAGCGCGGGGCCGGCGCCGTAGTCGACGGCCTTGCCGTAGTGCTGGAAGTACGCCGCGGTGGAGGCGGGCGTGACGTCGCCGGCGAGCAGGTCGCGGTGCCGGTGCAGCAGGTACGCCATGGCGATCTCGGCGCGCGCCTCCGGCTCGTACTTGGGTTCGCCGCTGAACTTGGTGAGCCGGGCGGTGGGTGGGTAGTTGATGTACGGGATGAGGTGGTCGGCGAGCATCCGCTCGGCGCGGGCCGCGTACGGGTCGCCGTCCACCACCGCGCGGTAGGCGATCGGCAGCACGTTGCGGCCGTAGAGGTGGTGCCGGTCGGCGACGCCGAAGTCCTCCGGCACGCCGGCGTCGGTGCCGGTCTGGCCCATCGTGTCCCACAGCGGGTCGGCGTTCGGGACGGTGGTCACGTCGGCGGGCGGCTTCGCGCCGGCGATCACGAACTGGGCGGTGTTGCGGCCCGGGTACGCCCCGATCGACTGCTGGTAGATGGGCGCGTACGTGCCGTGGTTCTCGACCAGGAACGTGTCGTAGATGTTGTCGGCCTGGTTGCCGCTGGTCAGCGGGTTGGCCTGGTCGGCGGGCGGCAGGCCGGACATGTTCCGGGTCCAGGTGCCGAGCCACTGCTTCCAGGTGGCGGCGTGCGGGTCGCCCGGCAGCCAGGCCAGCGCGGTCGCCAGCGGCATCGTCCGGGTGCCCATCTCCTCCATCTTGGTGTCGGAGGCGTACCCGCCGGCCAGGCCGTTGGTGGTCCAGCCCGGCGACAGCGGGTCGGGGTCGGTGCCGAGGCCGACCACGTAGTCCGCGGTGCCGCGGATGATCGTGTCGACGTCGGCCCGGGTGGTGGGGTCGAGGTCGGACCAGAGCAGCTTGGCCGCGGCCACGAAGTACGACTCCATGGTGGAGTCGAAGTAGATCTTCTTCCCCCAGGCCGGGCTGGCGGCCGGGTCCACGTTGATGTCGTGGGCGGCGGCGTACCGGATCGTGCTCAGCGTGTGGTCGCGCAGGGTCTGCTCGTCGACCCCGGCGGTCTTCGGGTCGTACCCGTCGGTGGTCAGCAACACGGCGTTGCCGAGCACGCTGACGAAGTAGAAGTCGGTGATCGGGTAGCTGCCGGTGGTGGCGTTCCAGTTGCTCTCCACGAACGGGGTGTTGAGCAGCAACGCCTGGTGGTAGATGCGGGACAGCGCGTCGTCGGGGGCGGGGCCGGCCGCGACCGCCGCCGGGCGCGCTCCCGCGAGGAGCGTGCCGGCGACCGCCGCCGCCACCGCGACCCGGATCGTCCTGGTCATCAGTGGAGGTCCCCCGCTCAGCCGGTGCAGTTGGAGTGGTAGAGGTACTTCCGCACGTCCGGCGTGTTGAGGTTGTCCTTCGTCGCCATCAGCGCGCCGGTGTGGATCAACTTGGTGACCTTCTCGCCCTTCAGGGCGTGGACGGCCTGCTCGACGCCCTGGGTACCGATGTCCAGCGGCTTGAGTACGACCTGCGCCTGCGCCGAGCCGTCCTCGAGGGCCTGCACGCCGCTCGGGTTGGCGTCGAAGCCGATCAGCTTGATCCGGCCGGTGGCCTGGGCGTTCTTGATGCCGGTGGCGGCGCCCTGGCCGGTGAGGGTGTTGGTGGCGAACACCGCGGACAGGTCCGGGTGGGCGGCCAGGCTGGAGGTGACCGTGGACGCGGCCTTGGCGGCGTCGTCCCCGGAGTACTGCTGGCCGAGGTAACGCAGGCCGGGGACCTTCTTCAGGCCGGCCTCGAAGCCCTTGACCCTGGCCTCGACGGTGGAGACGCCGGGCTGGGTGTTGACGGTGACGACCGAGCCGGTGCCGCCGGTCTCCTTGGCCACCTCGGCGGCCGCGGTCCCGCCAGCGGCCTGGTCGTCCGAGGTCACCCTCGCCGCCGCGATGGACGGGTCCCTGAGTGAGGTGTCGACCAGGACGATCTTGACGCCGCGGGCCTTGGCCTGCTCCAACGGCGCCTGCAACGCGGTGTCGTCCACCGGCGCGATGAGGATCGCGTCGGGGCGGCTGGCCAGTACGGCGTTGAGCACCGACACCTGCTCCGGCGCGTCCCACTTGCCGGGGCCCTGCACGTTCACGGTGGCGCCGAGCTTCTTGGCGGCGGCCTTGGCGCCGCAGGCGAGCGAGCCGTAGAAGTCGTCGCCCTTGAGCCCGACGATCAGGCTGATCTTGTACTTCTTGCCGCCGCTGGCTTTCGCGTCGCCGCCGCCACACGCGGCGGCCGACACCAGCACAGCGGTCGAGGCGACGAGCGCGCACACCGACCGGCGTCCGAGGCTGGCCATCGACGCGCCTCCTTCCGGGGTCAGGGTCAGGAGTGGTAAAACGTTTCTCCACTTCCTAGCGACCCACCCCCACCCCCGTCAAGTGCCCACCCACCCCTGAACCGGTACACCTGCCCCCGCCGCCGTACGCCCACCCGCCACCTGCCGCTGCGCCTCTCACCGCTGTCCCACCCTGACCCCGCCTACCCGCCACAGCTCGTGCCCTCGCCCCCCGGCCTCGACGCCCGTACGCCCACCCCACCTGCCGCTGCGCCTCTCGCCGCTGTCCCACCTGTCTCCCCAACCGCCTGCCACAGCCCGTGCACTCACCCCCCGGCCTTGCCGCCCGTACGCCCGCCCCCTATTCGCCGCTGCGCCTCTCACCGCTGTCCCACCCTGACCCCGCCTACCCGCCACAGCCCGTGCACTCACCCCCCGGCCTTGCCGCCCGTACGCCCACCCCCTACTCGCCGCTGTGCCTCTCGCCGCTTGCCCCGCCCCCCACGCCCTGTCCTGCCTCCCCTCGGTACGCGCTCACGCCGCCACATTCGCCCGCGCGACGGCCCGGGACCGGCCGGGAACGGGCCGCGGGCGAATGTGGGCAGCCTCACGGGGCGGCCAAGGAGTACGGCGCTCGGGGGGCACCCAGGCGCTGGGCCGGTAGGGCCAACCCGCGGAGCCGGCGGGTACGCCGCTGCCCGTCCCCGTGGGTGGGCACGCCCCTGCAGCGCACCCCCTACAAAGCGTCGGTGGTGCGGTGTGGCGGGGAGTTGGTCGCTGGCGCGGGGTTGCGACATTCGCGCGGGGTGGCTTACGACCGGTCCCGGGCCGCTGCCGCGCGAATGTCGAAGTGAGGGGCGAATGCCGAGGTGAGGGCGGATGCCGAGGTCAGGGCGGATGCCGAGGTCAGGGCGAATGCCGAGGTGAGGGCGGATGTCGAGGGCAGGGCGGATGTCGAGGTCAGGCCCAGGGCGGATGTGGAGGCGAGGCTCTGGGGGGTGAGGGCCGGGGGGAGGTGACGGCGGGTACGGGGTGGGCGGGATTATTTGGCTGGTGGGGCGGTGGAGTGGCGGACGATGAGTTCGGGTTCGGGTTCGGTGATCATGAGTTGTTCGGGGTCGCCTCCTTCGATGCGGCGGGCCAGGAGGCGTACCGCCTGGCGACCCATTTCGCGGAGGGGGAGGCGGACGACGGTGAGGGAGGGGTGGACGTGTTCGGCGAACCAGCCGTCGTGGAAGCCGACGATGGAGAGGTCGCGGGGTACCGCGAGGCCGGCGTCGTGGGCGGCGGTGAGGGCACCGACCGCGGCGAGCAGGGTGCCGGCGAAGACGGCGGTGGGGCGCTGGGCGGCGGGGCCGGAGAGCAGTTCGGTCATGGCGCGGTAGCCGCTGTCGGGACGTACGCCGCCGGCGGCGACCAGGCCGGGTGAGGGCTCCAGGCCGGCGTCGCGCAGCGCCGCCTGCCAGCCGGCCTTGCGGTCGCGTGCTCGCGAGTTCGAGCCGCTGACCTGGAGGAACGCGACCCGCCGGTGGCCGAGGGCGAGCAGGTGCCTGGTGGCGAGGACGGCGGCCCGCCGGTCGTCGACGGCGACGCCGGACAGCGGCCCGCGTACCCGCTCGTTGAGGATCACCACCGGTACCCGGGACCCGGCCACCCGCGTCACCACCCGGTCGGAGGCCTGGCCGTCGCGCTGCAGCATCAGCCCGTCGATCGCGCCGCCGTTCACCACCCGCCGGAACACCTCGTCGTCGGAGGCGAGGCTGTCCACGTCGGCGAACAGCAGCACCGACCCGCGCTCGCGCGCCTCCACCTCGGCGCCGGCGATGATCTCCGCGTACACCGGGTTGTGCAGGTCGTGCACTGCCAGCCCGAGCGTGCCGGCGCGGGCCCGGCGCAGGGCGCGGGCCGCGTGGTTGGGGGCGTACTGGAGTTCCTCGGCCACCGCCAGTACCCGCGCCCTGGTGTCCGCACGTACCCGCAGCGTCGGGTCGCCGTTGAGCAGCCGGGAGACGACGGACGGCGCCACGCCGGCACGGCGGGCGACCTCGACGATGGTGGCCATCCACCCCTCCCCTGAGCCGACGCTGCTGGCCGACCCGTGGACTCTGTCATACCGGGCATGGTGTTTGACATGCCCGGAGACCCGGCACTACAAAGATAAACGTTTTCCCGACCAGGGGTGGAGGGGCGCATGGCGCGTGCGGAGGTGGCGGTGGTCACCGGGGCGGCCGCCGGCATCGGCAGGGCGGTCGCGGAACGGCTCGCCGCCGACGGCGCCGCCGTGGTGCTCGGCGACGTGGACGAGCCGGCCGCGAAGGCGGTCGCCGCCGGCATCGAGGCGGGCGGCGGCCGGGCCCGCGCGGTCCGCGCCGACGTCTCCCGGTCCGCCGACGTCGAAGCCCTGATGGCCGCCGCCGTCGGAACGTACGGCCGGCTCGACGCGGTGGTCAACAACGCCGGCATCGCCATCCCCGGCACGGTCGAGCACACCGGCGAGGACGACTGGGACAGGGTCCTCGGCGTGAACCTGCGCGGCGTCTGGCTCGGCATGAAGCACGCCATCCCGCACCTGCGCGCGGCCGGCGGCGGCGCGATCGTCAACGTCTCCAGCGTGCAGGCGCTGCTCGGCTTCCCGGAGTGGGCGGCGTACTCCGCCACCAAGGGCGCGATCGTCTCGCTCACCCAGCAGGCGGCGGTCGAGTACGCCCCCGAGGGCATCCGGGTGAACTGCGTGGCTCCCGGCACGATCATGACGCCGATGAACGAGCGGATCTTCGAGACCACCAGCGACCCGGACGCGCTCGTCGCGAGCTGGAACGCGATGCACCCGCTGGGCCGGTTCGGCCGGCCCGCCGAGGTCGGGGCGGCGGTCGCGTTCCTGCTCGGCGACGACGCCTCCTTCATCACCGGGGTCTGCCTGCGGGTCGACGGCGGCCTGGCCATCGCGGGCCCGTCCGGCAAGCCGAGCTGACCGCCGATGACCGCTCACCTGACCCTGCGCGGGCTCTGTTGGGACCACCCCCGCTGCACGGCGCCGATGGCGGCGGCCGCGCGGGAGTGGCACCGGCGTACCGGGACGGCGCTGACCTGGGACGCGCGCCCGCTCGCCGCCTTCAACGACCAGCCGATCGCCGACGCGGTCGCCGGCTACGACCTCGTCTTCGTGGACCATCCCGCGATCGCCGAGGCGGCCGGCACCGGCTGCCTGGCCCCGCTCGACACCCTGCTGCCCGGTGGCGACCTCGACGCGCTCGCCGCCGACTCGATCGCCGGCAGCCACGGCACGTACGCCGCCACCGGCCACCAGTGGGCGGTCGCGGTCGACGCGGCATGCCAGGTCGCGGTGCTCGACCCGGCCTCCGGCGAGTCCCCGCCGTCGACCTGGGCCGAGGCGCTGGACCTGGCGAAACGCGCGCCGGTGGCGGTCCCGCTCTACCCCAGCGACGCGATCATCGCGCTGGTCTCGATCGCGGTCGGCCTCGCCAGGGCAGCCACGGCAACCACCGCAACCAGGGCAGCCACGGCAGCCGGGCCGGCCGGCGCGGGCGGCGACCCCGGCGACCCGGCCGGCCTGTTCACCGAGGAGGCCGCCGCGCTGCTCACCGAGCTGGTCGGGCGCGCCGACCCGCGCTCGTTCGACCTCAACCCGCCCGGCCTGCTGGAGCTGATGGCGCGCGGCGCCAGCCCGCCGGTGTACGCGCCGCTGCTGTTCGGGTACAGCGACTACCAGCGGCCCACCGCGACCGGCCGGCGGTTGCGGTTCCACGACGCGCCCACCCCGGACGGCCGACCCGGCGGGACGGTGCTCGGCGGGGCCGGTCTCGCGGTGCCGGCGGCCAGCGCCCATCCGGAGGCGGCCGCGGCGTTCGCCGGCTGGGTGGCCGGCGCGCCGGCCCAGCGGGAGATCGTCTGCGTGCACGGCGGCCAGCCGGCCAGCCGGGCCACCTGGGCCGACCCGTCCGCCGACGAGCTCACCGGCGGGTTCCTGTCCGGCACGGTGGCGAGCATGACGGCCGCGTACGTCCGGCCGCGCACCACCTGGTGGCCCCGGTTCCAGGAGGCGGCCGGCGAGCGGCTCGTCCCGCTGCTCAGGACCGGCGGCTCGGCGGCGGCGATCCACCGCACGCTCATCCGCACGCTCGAGGAGTACTCGTGACCGAGAAGCGCCTGCACGACCATCTGGTCGAGACCCGCGAGGATCCCGGCGTCGCCGTGCTGCGGTTCGACCGGGAGGAGGCGCTCGGCGCACTGTCCCGGGACATCCTCACCCGCCTGCACGGCTACCTGTCCGCGCTGCGCGAGGACCCGGCCGTGCGGGTGCTGGTGCTGACCGGGACCGGGCGCGGGTTCGTGGCCGGCGCCGACATCGGCGAGTACGACGGGGTGAGCCAGGCCGAGTTCGACAGCTACCAGCGGCTGGGCCGGGCCACCTTCGACCTGCTCGCCGCGCTGCCGCAGGTGACGATCGCGGCGGTGAACGGGTACGCGCTGGGCGGCGGGTTCGAGATCGTGCTGTGCTGCGACCTGGTGGTGGCCGCCGAGCGGGCCAAGTTCGGGCTGCCGGAGGTGAAGCTGGGGCTGCTGCCCGGCGGCGGCGGCACCCAGCGGCTGGCCAGGGCGGCCGGCGCGGCCTTCACCAAGGAGCTCGTGGTGACAGGCCGGTTCGCCACCGCCGCCGAGCTGGCCGCCCGCGGGCTGGTGACCGCGGTACACCCCGGCGAGACGCTGCTCGCCGAGGCGACCGCCCTGGCCCGGCAGGTCGCCGGCAACGCCCCGCTCGCGGTGCGGGCGGCCAAGCGGCTGGTGGACGACGGCCTGCGGATGCCGCTGGACGTGGCCCTCACCGCCGAGCAGGACGTGCTGAGCCGGCTGTACGGAACGGCCGACGCCAAGGAGGGCGTGGCCGCGTTCCTGGCCAAGCGCGACCCGGACTTCACCGGCGCCTGACCGGGTGGGGCGGTGGCCACGGGCGGGCCCGCGGGCGACGGGATCAGGGACCTCCCGCCCGTGACCACCGGCTTCAGTGCGGCGCGGGGACCGCGGTCTGCTCATCCACGTGCTTGAACGTGTCGGCGGCGGTGGAGGACTTGAGCGCCAGCGCGGCCACCGCCTCGCCGCAGTCGTGGAACCACTGCTTGTACGCCCGGCAGAACTCGTCCACCGCCTGCGCGAGGGTGGCGATGCCGCCGCCGTCCGCCCCGCCGGCCAGCCCGGCCGACAGGTCCGACCTGGCCAGGTCGAACGCTGTCGCGCAGGCGTCGACGTCGCCCCGGCTGGCCGCGATACTGGCCGCCACGCCGTGCAGGGCGGCCGGGTCCACCTTGATGTCGGTCATGAGTAGTGCCCGTCCTTCCACCGCTGGTCGGCGTCGGCACTGAGGTTGCGGTTCGCCGCGGTGCCGTAGCTGTCGTGGTAGGCGCGCCAGATGTCGTTGACGTCGCCGGAGTCGGCCCTGCCGTTGCCGGCCAGGGCGTTGAGCCGGTCGTTGACCTGCTGCTGGACGGTCGAGGACTCCGCGCCGTGGTCGACCGCGTTCAGGTCGTGGGTCTGGCTGGCATGTACCCGGTCGAGGTGGCCGGTGTCGAAGATGTGGTCGCCGGCCAGGTTGTTCCAGCCCTCGTTGATGCCGGCGCCGACGACCTTCCCGCCGGGGGCGAGGCCGAGGAAGTCGCTGGCGGTGTTCATCCGGTCGGTCTCCACCTGGTCCATGTGCTCGGCCCCGTCGAGCCGGGCCTGCTCGCGGGCGTTGGCGATCTCGCCGATCGACTGGCCGGCCCGGTCCGCGTCGTGCCGCGCCTGCCGTACCGCGTCGTCGTAGTTGGTGGCGTGGTTGGCGTGGTCGATCATGGTCTGGTTGGCGTCCTGCGTCGCCGCGTGCAGCACGTCGTTGTACGCGCCCTTGTCGACGAACGTGTCGCGCATGGCGGCCCGCAGCTCGCCGCCGTCGAACCGGACCGTCCCGTCCGGACCGACGCCGGCGTGCCAGCCGGAGCTGTCGTTGCCCATGTCGCGTGGGTCGCTGCCGTACAGGCTGTCGTTCAGGTCGTGGGCGTAGTTGGCCAGGATGTGCCCGGTGTAGGGGCGCATCATCGGCGGCTGCATGTTGGCGGTGCCGGGGTCCTGGGCGATGGTGTGCACCATGTCCACGGCGATGCTGCCGGACAGGTGGTCGGCGGCGGCGCTGCCGTGGTCCCGTCGGGTGGCGGCCTCCAGCGCCTCGCCCAGCGACTTGCCGCCGTCACCGTCGGTGACCCGTACCCGCTTGGCGTCCTCGCCCGCGTTGTACGCGCCGTACTTCCGCTCCTTGATCAGATGGTGCAGCTTGTCGGGGTCGGCGTTGCCGTCCGGGCCGGCGAAGAACTGGCGCGCCGCGTCGTCCTGCCGGCCCAGCGCGTGCAGGGCGTTGGTCATCGGGTCGCCCCAGCCCGGGTCCTGGTCGGTGAGCGGGTTGGGGTCGCTGGTGACGTTCCACGGATCGGAGTGGTTGTAGTTCCAGAGCTGCCTGTCCCGCTGGTAGATGTCGTCGGAGGCGTTCACCAGGAAGGTGGTCGGCCACTTCTTGCCGGCGGCGAGGATGAGGCCGAGGTTCTTGTCGGCCCGGTACGACCGGTCGCTGCTGTCGGCGGCGTTCGGGTCGGGGTGCCGGCCGGCGGCGATGAGCGCCGTGCCGAACTCGGGGTGCCGGCTGACGTATCCGGCCGTGGCGTTGGCGACCAGGCCGAGCAGGATGCCGTTCTGGTGCAGCTGGTCCTTGCTCAGCGGCGGGGTCCCGTTGTGCTGGAACGAGTCCGGCAGCCCGAGCAGCCGGTCCGGGCCGAGCGTGGCGACGAACGCGTCGTTGAACGCGGGGTCGTTCTCGTGGCCCTCCAGCCCGGCCATGTCCTGGCGGATCTTCGCCCAGTCCGGCGGCTTCTTGTCGTACTGGGCGCGGATGTCGTTGGCCAGGTCCTGGCCGGCCTGCGCGCTCAGCGCCTGTTTGGTGAGCGGAAGCTGGCCGAGGACCAGGCCGTCGATGCTGCCTTCCAGGTTCCTGCCGTGCCCGGCGCCGGCCGGGAGCAGGCCGCCGACGGCCTGCGCGGCGGTCTGGGCGGCGCCGCGCAGGCTGGTCATGATCGTGTCGTGCTGGTGGCGCAGCCTGCCCTGGGTGCCGTCCCGGTCGTCGCCGAGCGCCTTCTTCGAGTCCTCGTAGTCCCGCGACCCGACCGGCGAGTGCTTCTCCAGGTCGCGCAGGCCGGTCCGGTAGGTCTCGTCGGCCTGGTCCCACTGCTTCTGCAGGCCCTTGATCTGGTCGTGCGCGCTGGCGAAGTCGCTCTTGTACGTGCCCAGCGCGGTCGCCGCGTCGGTGGCCCGCTGGCCGCCGCCGGTGAGCAGCGACCGCAGCGTCCCCGCCTCGCCGTTGGCGGCGACCGACGCGCTGCCGGCCGGCCAGGCCGCGTCGTACAGCGACTGGCCGTTGACCACCAGGTAGTTGCCGGCGATCCACTGCTGGATGCCCGCGAGCGTCGCCACCCCTCCCCCGAACGCCTCAGGATCGCCCTTCGGCAGGGGTATCTCTGCTGCCGCCGTACCCATCGTGTGCTCCCCATTCGGTAACTCTCCGCGACATCCAGTTGGTACCCGCGGCCGATTACCGGTCGTTTACATGTGCGGCCAGTGCTCGCCCCAACCGATGCCCCTGGCGCCGAGCTCCGCCCACGCCTGCCACCTGGTGAGGTGCTTGCCGGCGATGCCGTGCGGCGGTTCGAGCGGGTCGCCGGCGTACGCCCGCCACCGCTCCGGCGGCGGGGTGGCCAGCTCGGGCACCTTGCCGATGGCGTTCTTGACCGCCCTGGTGATCTGCGACGGGCTGATCGACCGGGGCTTGGACGCCTTGATGAGCGCCGCCGCCTCCCGCTCGCTCGACCGGGCGGCCCTGGCCGACTCGGCCGCGTCCGCGACGCCCTCCGCCGTGTCACCGCCGGCGACGACGGTGGAGACATCGACGGCGGCCATCGCGCAGGCGCCCTTGTCACCCTGCTGGCACTTCATCGAGTCGTTGACGCCGACGGCGTCGCCGTAGGCGTCGCCCGTCTTCCCGGCGGCCTGCTTCGCGACGCCGCAGGCCTCGATCTCCGCCGGATTCCCCGTCACCTGGTCGCAGTACTTGTTGATCGGCTCCGAGGCGAGGTCACCGGCGGTGATCTTGCCGTCGTGGTTGTTGTCGTGGACGTCCGGTCCACAGTTGCCGCTGGTGATGGGGTGGTTCACGCAGTCCAGCTTCTTGGACACGTACTTCGGGACGCTGCACCAGAACTTCCACCACGAGCAGTGGCTGTCGCCGCTGCCGGAGCTACCGGAGCTGCCCGAACTCCCCGAGCTGCCGGAGCTGCCGGAGCCGCCGCCGTTGTTGCCGCAGCCGTTCACCGCGCAGCCGGTGGTGCCGCCGCCCCCGGACGGGCACGGGTCGTAGTAGCCGGCGCTGCCGCCGCAGGGCAGGTGGGTGCCGGTCGGGTCGCTGAACGTCGCCGGGTTGTCGTCGGCGTAGGCGTACCCGCCGATCTGCTGCGGGTCGGCGGTCTCCATCATCGGGTCGGAGGAGACGAACCGGCCCAGCGTCGGGTCGTACTGGCGGGCGCCGACGGCGACCATGCCGGTCAGGTCGGCGGTGCCGCCGATGAAGCCCCGGTCGTCCGGCCAGGACGGCGGCGTGCCCTCCGGGGTGCCGAACGGCGTCTGGTACCGCTTGGTCGCGGTCTGGTCGCCGGCCGAGCCGACGGCGGCCAGCTCGGTGCCCTGCCGGTCCGGCGCCAGCCAGGTCAGTCCGGACGGAGCCCGAACCGCGATGTCGCGGCCCGCGTACTGGTAGTACCGGGTTGCGGTGACCTTGCCGGTGCTGGCCGACAGCCGCAGCTCCGCGTCGGGCAGGTACAGCGTGGCGCCGGTGCCGTCCTTGGACAGCAGCCGCTCGCCGTCGGCGTCGTAGCCGTAGCTCACCGTGCCGCCGGTGTCCTGCACCGAGGTCAGCAGGCCCTCGGCGTCCCAGTTGAGCTGCTGCTGGCCACCGGACGGCCCCGGCCGGGTGAGCGTGTTGCCGGCCGCGTCGTAGCTGTAGCTGGCGGTCTTCGGCGTGACCGCGCCGGCGACGGTGGCGCTGCGGACGGTGTGCGGCTGGGCGGCGCCGGCCGCCGGGTAGCTGTACCGGGTGGTGACGTCGCCGCCGGCCGCGTGGTCGACCAGGGAGGTGCGGTCGCCGGCCGGGTTGTAGCCGTAGGTCTGCCAGTACGGGGCCGCCCCGCCCAGGCCGCCGGTGCTCGGCGCGGCCGCGCAGTCGCCGGCGGCCGGCGTCCACGCGTCGGTCAGCCGGCGCAGCCCGTCGTAGCGCAGGCACTGGGTCTGCTGCGCACCGGTGTCCGGGGTGTCGGCGATGGAGGTGAGGTTGCCTGCCTTGTCGTAGCGGTAGGCGATGTCGGCCACCGTGGCGGGGTTGGCCTCCCTGCGCACGACCTGCCGGTTCAGCAGCCGGGTCGCGTCGTCGTAGTAGTAGCCGAGCTGCGCCAGCGGGCCGCTGCCGGACTCGAACGTCAGCACCGACGGCTCGCCGTACCGGGTGTACTGGGTGCCGGTGACGTAGCTGGTGGTGCCGGTCAGCGTGAGCGGCTCGCCCAGGTTGTCGTAGTCGTACCCGAGCACCTCCCTGGGCAGCCCGCCGACGGCGGGCACGGTCCGCGTGGACAGCGTGGTGCCGTCGGCCTTGTACGTGGAGGAGTAGCTGTAGGTGCCGGCGAGGGCGCCCTCGGCGGCCGGGATCGTGATCGACTCGCCGGTCGGCTGGTACCGCGGCGAGTAGCCGGTGACCGCGACCGTGTAGGCGTTGCCGTTCAGGTACCGGGTGCTGGAGCTGACCTGGCCCTTGGCGACCGTGTCGTAGGTCCAGCCGGCCAGCCTGGTCCCGGCCGTGCTGCCGGCGTAGGTGCCGGTGCGCCGGCCCAGC
Organism: Mycobacteriales bacterium; assembly: GCA_045806985.1. GTDB lineage: Bacteria > Actinomycetota > Actinomycetes > Mycobacteriales > JBJMIH01 > JBJMIH01. Next base: position 29,067 of record JBJMIH010000194.1, read on the forward strand.
GTGTCGTAGCTGTAGGCGACGGTCTGGCCGCGGCTGTCGGTGGTCGAGGCCAGGTCGCCGGCGCTGTCGAACACGCTGCTGGTGGGGCCGCGGTCCGGGTCGGACTCGGTCACCAGCTGGCCGCGCAGGTCGTAGCCGTAGCGCCAGGTGTTGCCGGCCGGGTCGACCACCGTGGCCAGCTTGCCGTTGCCGGCGTACCGGTAGCTGGTGGCCTGGTAGGCGCCGCCCACCGTGCCACCCGGGTACTGGCGGATCTCGGCGACCCTGCCCCTGGCGTCGTTGACGGTGCTGGTGGCGATGCCACCGGCCGGCGGGGTCTCGTCGATCCGGTCGCCGCCGTAGGTCATGGTGTCGTGCGACACCTCCGCGTTGTTCGACCGGAACGTCTTCTTGACCTGCCGGCCGGCGCCGTCGTAGGCGTACACGGTCTGGCTGGGCACCTGGTTGTCGGACGGCATCGCGAGCAGGGTCGTGCCGGGCGTGCCGTCGACCACCCGCGGGTTGTCGGCCTTCCCGACCCGGCCGGCCGAGTCGTAGAGAGTGTCGGTGACGACGATGCCGCCGGCCGGCGGGGACGCCGGGTCCTGGGTCTGCCGCGGCCGCAGCAGGCCGTCGTAGAAGTCCTCGGAGGTGATGTAGTTGCCGTTCGGCCCGAGCGTCGACGTGGTCACGACGTTGGTGCCGGTGGTGCTGACCTGGTACGCGTACTTGACGCTGGGCGTGTTGCTCGCCTTGGGACGGCCCGGCTGCCAGACCGAGGTGAGCCGGCCGAGCGGGTCGTAGGCGGCGTCGGTGCGTTTGCCGTTCGGGTCGGTGACGCCGGTGGCCAGCCCCCAGGCCGGCTCGAGGTCGGTGCTGGTGGTCCAGCCCAGCGGGTTGGTCACCACGGTCTTCGTGACCGGCCCGCCGCCGGCCGGGGTGTAGGCGGTCGCGGTGTGCGCGTTGCGGACGTCCCAGGAGTCGGTGACCCTGCCGTACGCGTCGTAGCTGGCCTTCCCGGTGGTCTGGTACGTGCTGCCGCCCGGCGTCCAGGTGGCGACGGCCTCGTCCAGCGTGTCGTCGCCCTTGGTGGGCGCGACGCCCCACGCCTGGTTGTCGTAGGAGGTGCGGACGTCGGAGACGACGTCGGTGGCGGTGGACGGCTGCTTGTCGCAGGACAGCGCGGTCGTCAGCACCCGGGACGGGCGGTTGAGCAGCCACCCGCCGGTGTTCTGCGCGTACGTGGTGGTCGTGCAGGTGTCGTCGTCCGGTGTGGACACATCGCCCTGGTCGTTCACCGCGGTCGGCAGGCCGTGCGCGTCGTAGCTGGTGCTGGTCCTGGTGACCCGGTCGGCGCGGCCGCCGTCGAGAGCGGTGCGGCCGGTGGCGACCGCGACGGCGGTCCCGCGCGCGGTGACGGTGAGCCCGTCCTTGGTGCGGGTGGCGGTGACCGGGCCCAGCCACGGGTCGTCGACCTCGGAGCTGACGACCGCCCCACCCGGCCCGTCGTAGGTGATCGACTCGCGCGTGCTGCCGCTCAGCGCGTCGCTGTCGGTCCAGGTGCCGCCGTAGGTGTCGGTGACGCTGGCGCTGCGGGTGCCGGACGGCAGGTGGTCGCCGTTCATGCCGCGGAAGTACAGCGTCTCGGTGTAGGCCTGCCGGGTCTCGCTCGCGTCCCCCTGAGTGACCCCGACCTTGCCGTAGCCCCGCCAGTCCGACCAGGTCTTGTCGGCGGGCGGGATGATCCCGGCGTCGTCGGTGTAGTGCCACGCGGGGGTGCCCAGGTAGCTGTAGGTGGTCAGCACGTGCGGCGCCTCGGCGGTGCCGTGGTCGGACTGGGTGATCGAGGCCACCACGTATTTCTGGAACCAGTCCGTGATCGGGCTGGTCGTGCTTTCCGGCGTCCACTTCACCGGGAAGCAGCGCAGCGCGTTGCTCTCCGGCGCGGCCGGCATCCGGCTGCCGGCCACGCAGTCCGGCGCGGAGTACGCGATCCCGATCTCGCCGCCGCTCTCGGTGCGGATCGTGCTGACCCGCCACCACCTCATCGGCGCCCGCTGGTCGCCGACCGTGTCGACGCGGTTGGCCAGCTGCACGCCGGAGAACGTCACGTCCGGCACGCTGGCGGCGCCGCCGACCGCGCCGGCGTGGCTGATGCCGGCCAGCCACAGCCCGGCGCGGGTGTTGTCACCGGGGTCGGGGTAGGTCTGGTGCATCGTCCAGCTCTCGACGTTCCGGTACGCCGACCCGCCCCACACCTGGGTGGTGATCGAGTTCAGCCGCTCGCCGGTCCAGAACGACGGCGAGCCGTTCAGGCAGCTGGAGCCGGCGCAGTTCAGGTCCCACGGGGTGTCCGGCCAGTTCGCCGGGTGGGCGGTGTCGCAGGTGCTACCGGGGACGCACCGGTCGGCCACCGCGAAGGTGACCCGCATCGGCGCGGTGCCGAACTCGGCGTCGGTGCGGGTGCCGTAGTCGATCCTGGTCAGGTAGCCGCCGCGGACGTACGGGGTGACCAGGCTGATCGTCATGTCCCTGGCGTAGTTGTTGGTCTCCTGGGTGTACCAGTACGACATCGAGTTGCCGTGCGGGTCGACGACGTAGTCGAGGTTCCACCGCCACGCCTGCTGGCACCAGGCGCTGCCGTAGTCGCTCTGGTAGCACGGCTCGCCGGGGTTGTTGCCGAACACCGGCACGGTCCAGGCCGAATTGGTCACCGGCTTGCCGGACGCCCAGCCGGGCAGCCGGTTGCGGCCGAAGAAGTACTGGGTGCCGTCGGCGGTGGTGACCCGCCAGTACTCGCCGTCGTTGTCGCCGTTGGCCGCCCCGGTCAGGTGGTCCACCCTGGACCCGTCGTCGGTGCGCGGGCGCCAGGCGCCGGTGCTGTCGTCGCGGACCAGGTCGACGCCGTGGCCGTTGAGCATCATCGTGGCGTTGTCGCCGCCCCAGCACAGGTCGCCGGTCTTGCTGGTGTTGCTGGCGTCGCCGCCCATGTCCTCGGAGCAGGAGCGGTAGCTGCGCTCGACGTAGCCGGGGGACAGGTCGAAGCCCTGGCCGACCCAGGACGGCTGGTTGTTGCTGGCGGCGGTGCTGCCGTCCACGCTCTGCGCCGAGTAGTCCAGGGTCAGCTTCGGCTCCGGGCCGTTCAGCGACGGCGGCACGGCGATCGGGTACGACCAGGCGAAGTCGCCGGACGCCTGACCGGCCTGCCAGGTCGCGGACGGGGTGAGGCTGGTGGCGGCGAAGGTGCCGGAGTCGCCGGACGTCGAGGAGGTGACCGCGTACAGCGTGCCGGAGCCGGTGGCGGCGGCCCGCACGTCCCCGGTCAGCCAGCCGGACGCGGCGACCGTGGCCGGCACCGGGGTGCCGGCGCAGCCCGCCTTCGCCGGCGTGCTGAGCGCGCAGGCCGGCAGCCGTACCAGGCGCAGCCGGCGCGCCCAGTCGCCGCCGTACGCGGACCGGAAGCCGCTGGTGTCGATCGCCAGGGACGCCGTGGCGTCGGCCGTCCCCCCGTCCGCGCGGGCCACCCGCAACAGCACGACCGGCTGGTCCTTGAGGGCGGTCTTCGCCCGGTCCACCACGGTCACCCGGACGGACGCCGGCGCGGCGGAGCTCGCCTGCGCAGCCTGGTCGGCCTGGTCGGGGTGGTCGACCTGGGCGCCGGCCGGCCTCGCCGGCGTCGCCGCCCGTCCGGCCGTCACCGGCAGCGTGCCGGCCTTCGTCGCGGCCGGCGCCGCGCCGGCGGCCGCCGGGCGTACCTGAACGGTCGCGGTGCCGGCCTTCGGCCACGCGGTCGCGGCCGGCGTGCCCTTCAGCGCGTGCGCGGCGGCCGGGTCGGGCGCGTACGGCACCGGCTTGGCGGGCACCCGCCGGTACACCCTGTCCTTCTGCGGCTGGAGTTTCACGTAACCCGCCGCGTCGGCGGCGGGCACGACCGTGACGAGCGACGTCACGGTCGCGAGGCCGATCAGGGCCGCGAGCAGCGGCCGGCGGACAGGCTGCGCGGGCATGGCGCACCTCCGAGGGGGTCGGTGGATCGCCAGCAGGATCGCGCGCGGCGATTACCGCGCCCTGACACGGCGATGACGCGGCCGGCAGGAGGCCCGGGTCAGCCCGCGTGGCGGCGGCGGTACGCGCGCATCCGGGCGTTCGCGCCGCAGCCGGACACGTCGCACCAGCGGCCGGAGCCGTTGCGGGTGTGGTCGTAGAACGCGTACCGGCAGTCGCCGGCGGCGCACGCCTTCATCCGCCGCCAGGTGCCGTCGGCGGTCGCGTCGAGCACGGCGGCCAGCACGGCGGCGGCCAGCGCGTCGGCCTCCTCGCCGGGCAGCCAGCGCAGCCCGCCGGCGGTGTCCGGGTCGAGCGCGGGGCGCAGCCCGCAAGCCGCGATCTCGGCGTTCACCACCTCGACCGCCGCCGGGTCCAGCGGGAGGCCGTTGTGGCCGGCCAGCAGCGCGCGGAGGGCCTCGCGGAGCCGGACGGCGCGGTCGAACGGCAGCGGGGCGGGCTCCGCCGGCAGCCCCCGCTCCGCCCGCCAGCGCAGCAGCCCGGCGGCGTCGGTCACCTCGTTGCGGGTCCGCAGGAACTCCTCCACGAGGCCGAGCGCGCCGGGGGCGGGCGGTCGGGGTCGCACCCGCCGATGTTACCTCCGTCGGGCGTTGACTCGTCACCTGTGACGAGCGTAGCGTCGTTGGTCGTGACCATCGAAGACTTCCGCATCGACGTCCCCGATGACGTGCTCGACGACCTCGCCGGCCGGCTGGCCCGGTCCCGCCCGCCGGCCGCGCCGGTGCGCGACGGCGGCGAGAGCCCCGAGACGGTCGCCCGGATCGAGGAGCTGGTGAGCTACTGGCGGGACGGCTACGACTGGCGGGCCAACGAGCGGCGGCTGAACGCGCAGCCGCACCACCGGACCACCGTCGACGGCGCCGGCCTGCACTTCCTGCACGTGCCCGGCACGGGCCCGGACCCGCTGCCGCTGCTGCTCAGCAACGGCTGGCCCAGCTCGTTCGTGGAGTACCTCCCGGCGCTGCGCGCGCTCACCGACCCGGCCTCGGTGGGCGGCGACCCGGCCGACAGCTTCACCGTCGTGATACCCGCGCACCCCGGCTACGGCTTCTCCGACTCCTGCGCCGACCGCGACGGCGTCACCCGGGAGTGGATCGCCGACCTGTACGACACGCTGATGACCGAGCGGCTCGGGTACCACCGGTACGTGGCGCACGGCGACGACATCGGCGGCGGCGTGGTGAGCAGGCTGGGCCTGCGCCACCCCGAGACGGTCGCCGCGATCCAGGTGGCCAACTGGATGGCGCCGCGGCTCGGCCCCGACACGCCGCCGCTCACCCCGGCGGAGGAGGCGTACCAGGCCAACGTCGCCGAGTGGCGCCGCACCGAGGGCGCGTACGCCCACGTCCAGGCCACCCGGCCGCAGATCCTCGCGTACGCGCTGAACGACTCCCCGCAGGGGCTGGCCGCCTGGATCCTGGAGAAGTTCCTGACCTGGAGCGACCCGGCCACCCGCGACCGGCTGTCCGCCGACGACCTGCTCACCACCGTGATGATCTACTGGGTCACCGGCTCGATCGGCAGCTCGGCCCGGCTGTACGCGGAGGCTCCGAAGCCGCCGGAGGCCGGCGAGGCCGTCTCCGTCCCGACGTCGATCCTGGTTCCGCGCGAACCCCGGCTGATGGTGCCGCCGGAGGCGTGGCTGCGCCGGGTGTACCCGCGGCTGGACCGGTACCAGGTCGTGGAGGCGGGTGGGCACTTCCTCGGCCTGGAGGCGACGGAGACCTTGGTCAACGCGCTCAGGGACGCCTTCCGGCCGTACCGGACCGTCTAGGGTTGTCGCCACGTACGTCTCGAAAAGAAGAGATAGGGAGAGATTCAGTGGCGGTCAACCTGACCAAGGGGGGCAACGTCTCCCTGACCAAGGAGGCCGGCGGGACGCTCAGCGCGGTCACCGTCGGCCTGGGCTGGGACGCGCGCACCACCGACGGGGCCCAGTTCGACCTGGACGCCTCGGCGCTGCTGGTCAAGGCCGACGGCAAGGTGCTGTCCGACAAGCACTTCATCTTCTACGGCAACCTGGCCAGTCCGGAGAACGCGGTCGTCCACAGCGGCGACAACCTGACCGGCCAGGGCGCCGGCGACGACGAGCAGATCAAGGTGTCGCTCGGCGCGGTGCCGGCGGACGTGGACAAGATCGTGTTCCCGGTCAGCGTGTACGAGGCCGACAAGCACGGGCAGAACTTCGGCCAGGTCCGCAACGCCTTCATCCGGGTGGTGAACGACGCCGACGGCTCCGAGCTGGCCCGGTACGACCTCAGCGAGGACGCCTCCACCGAGACCGCGATGGTGTTCGGCGAGCTCTACCGCAACGGCGCCGAGTGGAAGTTCCGCGCGGTCGGCCAGGGCTACTCCGCCGGCCTGCGCGGCATCGCCCAGGACTACGGCGTCAGCGTCTGACGCGGACACGACGAAGGGGGCAGGTCCGGCAACCGGACCTGCCCCCTCCGCGTCGGCCGTCACCAGCCGCCAGGCAGTGTTTCGAAGTAGCCGGCGAGGTCCGAAACCCGCCACCCGCCGGCCTCTCTCGCCACGATCAAGGAGTTGTGTCCGCGTTTTCACAC
>JBJMIH010000195.1:0-20214 GCA_045806985.1 Mycobacteriales bacterium
CCGCGGCGCCGCGGGGCGGCTCCAGTACGCCGGGCGCCGGGCCGCTGGCCGCGGCCAGGGAGGCCGCGCAGCTCGCGGACCAGGCGCACGCCATGGCGGCGACCCAGCAGCCGCCGGCGGCGCCGGCCCCGGTCGTGGCGCCAGAGCCGGTACCGCTCCAGGACGCGGCGGGCCGCCCGGTGCCCACCGACGCGGGGGCGGACGGCCGCGTCGCCGGCCTGCTGCGGCGGTTGCAGGCGCTCCGGTCGGGCGCGCACCTGCTCCGCGGCCGGGCCAGCCAGGAACAGTCGCAGGCGCACCGGATCCGGGGCCTGCTGCACTCCGCCACCAGCGGAATCGCACAGGCCGAGGCGGGTACGGCGACGCTGCGCGAGCACACCGCGCACCGCCGCGAGGTCACCGGCCAGGCCAAGCAGGCCCTCGAGGTCTCGCAGCAGAAGGCGGCGACGGTGGCGGCGGGAGCGCCGCAGGCCAAGGCCAAGAGCGACGAGGGCAAGGCGAAGTCCGGCCCGATCGCGACCGAGTCCAAGAACCTGGCCGCCGAGAACGCCAGCAAGCGCCCGCAGGACTCCGAGGCCGCCGGCAAGTCCGCCGAGCAGGGCAACAAGCTCGACAAGGCCGGCAGCGACATGGGGACGATCGACGACACGATCGGGCAGACCGGGCAGCGCGCCACCCAGCTCGCCGAGGAGGCCGCCCAGGCGCAGGTGTCCAACACCGCCAGCCAGGGCAAGATCGCCGCCACCGAGGCGGCGCTGGCCGGGACCGAGCAGAAGACCGTCGAGATGGCCGGCCAGAACGAGGCCGCCAAGTCGCGGCTGGCCGGGTTCGCCGACGCGCCGGCCACCCAGCTCGCCGGGGCGGCGGCCCTGGAGAGCCAGGGCGACCAGCTCGACGCCGCCTCCACCCAGCTCGAGGCCAGGGTGCACGCGACGCAGCAGGCGTACGCGGCCGGCATCGCCGCGATCCCCGCCCCGGTACCCGCCCGTGGCGGGCCGCCCGTCCAGCGGGTGGCCGGCGACGGGCGGGTACAGCTCGACCCGGCCGGCGCGGTCACCGAGGCGCTGCCGTCATGGCTGACCGGCGAGGACCCGCCGAGCGCGGCGGCCAGGGCGGAGGCCAAGGCCAAGGAGGACCAGCGGCGGCGCGCCGAACTTGCCGAGATCGACGCCGACGCCGGCGGCAACTTCGGGAAACTCACCGCCGGTGACAAGGCCGGCATCGCGCTGCGGCTCACCGGCCGGCACCTGTTCAGCTCGGTCGGCGCCACCAACTTCCCGAAGTTCCTCGGCAACATCGCCCGCGGCTTCATCGACCCGCGGATGTCGCTGATGGGCGTGGTCCAGGGCCTCGGCATGGTGGCGTCCGGTACCGCCAACCTGTTCAGCGCCGCCCAGTGGAAGAAGGACCCGCTCGGCAACCTGCTCAAGTCGGCGGCCGACATCGCCACCGGCATCACCGTGGTCCTCGGCTCGATCGCCGGCCTGGCCACCGCGATCGCGATCATCCTCACCGCGGTGGCGATCGTCGGCTCGATCTTCTCGTTCGGCGCGGTCGGCGCGGCGCTCGCCCCCATCATCGCCTTCTGCTTCTCGGTCGCGGCGACGGTCGGCCCCTGGGCGATCGAGGCGGCCGGCATCGCCCTCACCCTGCACGCGCTGGTCTTCGTCAAGGACCTCATCGACGCCGCGACCGCCGGTACCGCCGCTCAACTCCAGTCCGAATCCGACCAGATGACCGACGACGCCGAGAACGCCGGCAACATGGCCCTCCAGATCGGCATGGCCAGCGCCATGGAAGCCGCGGGCGGAGCCATGGCTGGCGAAGGCGGAGTCCCCGCCGAAGGCGCCATCCCCGAGGGCGGCGCGGTCCCCGAGGGCGGCGCGGTCCCCGAGGGCGGCGCGGTCCCCGAGGGCGGCGCGGTCCCCGAGGGCGGCGCGGTCCCCGAGGGCGGCGCGGTCCCCGAGGGCGGCGCGGTCCCCGAGGGGCCGACACCCGAAGCGCCAGCCACCCCCGAGACGCCCACGTCAACCGAGGCACCCGCGGCGACGGCGGAGACACCCGCGACCGCGGAAGGGCCCGCGCCGGCCGCCGAGCCTTCCGCATCTGTCGAGCCACCCGCACCCGCCGAGCCCCCAGCTTCGGTGGAAGCGCCATCGGAAGGCCCGGCGCCGGCCGAGGTGCCGGCCGAGGGCCCCGCGCCGGCCGAGGTACCGGCGGAAGGCCCGGTCCCTGCGGAGGTGCCGGCGGAAGGCCCCGCGCCGGCCGAGGTACCGGCGGAAGCTCCCGCGCCGGCCGAGGTACCGGCGGAACCTCCCGCGCCGGTCGAGGAGCCGGCTCCGCCGACCGAGGAGAGTGCCGGCAAGGAGCAGCAGGAGGGCGGTGCGGGGGACGGGGAGCCGCCAGGGCCGACCGATGGCGAACCGCCAGGGCGGCCGAAGCCGCCGGGCGGGCGGCCACGGCCCGAGGCGCCGATCAAGCCGCCGCTCAATCCGGACGGAACGATCGACTTCGCGGCGTGGAAGGCGCGGTTGCAGGGCAAGGGCGTGGGCGGCGACCTGGACGGCCGGATCGCCAGGGCCATGGCCGGCGACGCGGACGCGATCGCCGAGTTGCGGACTGCCGAGCGGTACGCCGACGCGGGGTACAACACCGGCATGGCATCGGATGCCCCGCTCCAGCCGCCACGGAATCCGGACGGGACGATCGACCTGGCGGCGTGGAAGGCTCGGATGGCCGCCAGGGGCGTGGCGGTCGACAACGTGGATGCCCTGCTGGCCAGGGCCGCGGCCGGGGATGCGGAGGCGATCGCCGCGTTGCGGGACGCCGAGAACACGGATCTCCGGAACCCGGACATCGACGCCCAGTTCCCCGGGACCGACCCGCCCGCCAACGAGCCGTTCAAGGTCGAGGTCAAGAACCGCACCAAGAACCCGCTCACCAAGAACCGCCTCGACGTCGAGCTCAAGGACGCCAACGACCAGATCAAGAAGGCCAATCCGGACGGTCCGCGGCACGGCGACATCGTCATCGACGCGTCCGAGGCCCCGCCCGGTCTGTCCAAGGCCGACATCGAGCGCACGCTGCGTGGCAAGATGCGCGGCGCACCGGGCGACCCCGGAGCCATGTTGCAGTCGATCGACTACTGTGAGGTCGTGTACCGGGACCCGGCCGACGGGCTACTCAAGCGAACCTTCATGGTCCGGACCGCCGACGGCCAGGTGAACGGCCCCTTCACCGAGATCTTTCCGGTCCCGTGATGAGCGGCCTACCGCGCGCCGAGGTGGCGGCAACCCCGCCACGGGTCGGGGAATGGTTCATCGACTTCGGCCCCCCGGACGGCGATCCGGTCGCCGCGTCCGACGCGACCGCTCGGCGGGCGGTGGCGGCGTTCGTCGCCGCGTTCCGTCCGTTGGCCAGGGTGGAGCGTGCTGCCGCCGATCTGACGTGGCTGGCGGCGGACGGCACGGTCGCGACGGTGGCCGAGTCGGAGTCTGTCACCCTTGGTGACGAAGGTGAGCCGGTGGTGCCGGACGGCGTCTCGATGGTCACGGCCGTGTTCCTGGACTGCGCGGTGCGGATTCCGGTGAGCGGGGAGTGGCTGCCCGGTGGGTTGCGCTTCGTGTACTCGTGCGTGCTGGACTTCGACGACGAGGACCGCGCCGTACCGGTGGACGCGGCGGCGAAGGTCACGATCAGCGTGAACGCCTGGTGGGGCGAGGGCGGCGAGGAGAACCGCGCCGTGCTGGCCGAGGCGCTGCGCGAGTGGGAACGCCGCACCGGTCACCCGATCGCCGAGTGGTCGTCCGGCATCCGGCCGGACGGGATCGGGCGCCATGGTTTCACCGGCGAAACCACCTGACCGCGGCGGCCCCGGCCGCAGGCGGATCGACCTCACCCGCCTCCCGGCCTGGGTACGGTACCTGCTCGCCGCGGCCACGGTGGCGGTCGTCGTCGGTCTCGTCTGGCTCCACGACCCGCACCGGCAGGCACCCGCCTGGTACCGGGCCGGCGTCAGGATCGCCGCCGTCGGCCTGCTGCTGGCTGCGGCCTTCTGGCTGGTACGCCGGCTGGCACGCCGCCTCACCGGCCGTCGCTGAGCACCAGCCACCAGCATCCCGAACGGCACCACCTCAACGCCAAGGCCGCGGCGGAGGGCTCTATGCTGCGCGCATGACGACTCCGGCCGTTGCCACACACGCCGAGGTCGCCGCCTTCATCCGCGAGGATCCGGCGTTCCGCCGCTGCCTCGCCGGCGTCGGCGCGGAACTGGGGGTCGATGAATTCCGGCCGTACCTGTCCGCCCTGCTTGGGGAGGACCAGCGGCGGCTGATGCTGACCGGCCACGGCCTGGACGCGGTGCGCGCGCTGCTCGCCGAGGAGCACGACCTGGTGGTCCGGTTCACCGTGGCCAGCCTGCGGGAGCTGTCCGGCCCGGACGTCCCGGAGCAGGAGTGGCCGCCGGGCGAGGAGCCCGGCGAGGACGACCGCGACGTGACGCTCGAGGTGCTTGGCTACGGGCCCGAGGTGCTGTTCCAGGCGCTGTGCGACCTGCTGGTGCTGCGCGACGAGGACCCGGCCGCGCTGGGCCGGTACCTGAAGTCGCTGGGACTGCCCGGGGTCCGGGCCTGGAAGGCGGCCCTCACCCGCGCCTACCGGCAGGCCGCCGGGGCCTGAAATCCCGTCGCGCCAGCCGGCCGGAGCCGGCCACCATGGGCGGGTGTCGATGAGTCCCGAGGTGGCCAGGCTGAGGATGTACCTGGCCGCGGTCTGGTGGAGTGCCGGAGAGGCGAGCGACGCGTCGGCGGTGCTCGCCGCGTGCGACGCGCTGGCCGCCGGTCTCGACGGCCCGGGCCTGCGGCAGCTCGCCGGCGTGTCGCTGCGGCACGCCGACGGCGAGCTACGCGACCTGATCGGACCGGCACTGGCCGACCTCGGCCTGTCCTGTCCTCCCCGGGACAGCGTGGAGGGGGACCTGTCCGTGCTCCGCGTGCTGGCCGCCATGCTCGTCGCCGGAGTCGTGCCGCCGTGCGACCTGACGAGGTGGACGCACCGGACGTTCGGGCACGACGGACCGCCGGTGACCGGCGAGCTGGTGCGCCTCGACGACCAGTACGGGATCTTCGCGGACGACGGGCGTCGCGTGGCGCGGCTGGACGCCGAGGTGGCCGTCGAGGCGTACCGCGTTCTGGGTGCGAGCTAGCCCGCGTCGCGGTGGCGGGCCCGGTAGGCGGCCACGTGGAGGCGGTTGCCGCAGGTGCGGCTGTCGCAGTAGCGGCGGGAGCGGTTGCGGCTCATGTCGACGAAGAGGTTGGCGCAGGCGGGGGCGGCGCAGCTGCGGAGGCGGTCGTGCTCGCCGGCGACGACGAGGCGGGCGAGGGCCATGGCGCAGTCGGCGGCGAGGTTGTGGGCCATGCCGGCGCCGGCGGCGAAGTAGTGGACGTGCCAGCCGAAGTCGTCGTGGTCGGTCAGGCGCGGGGCGATGCGGACGCCGGCGAGCAGGGTGTTGAGCAGCTCGGCGGCCTCGCGCCGGGAGCTGGCGAGGAAGACCGCGCGCAGGTCGGACCGGACGGCGCGGACCTCGGCGAGCTCGGCGAGGGTGGGCGTGCCGATCTCGGTGAGGCGGCGCTCGGCGGCGAACCGCCGGAGCGCGGCCAGGTCGGGCAGCCCCTCCCGGCCACCCGCCTCGGGCGCGGTGTTGACCAGCGCGACCGCGTCGCTCAGGGCGACCACCATGTCATGACCAAAATCCACGTTGACTCCTGTACGGCGGCCTCATACCGTGGCGGATGACAGTAGCGTCACAGCCCCATGGTACTTACAGGAGCCCGCCGTGCGCGTACCCGCGAGCTGGGCCGTGCCGGCCGCCGTCGCCGGCGCGGCGTGCATCGCGTCCTCGTCCACGCTCACCGAGCTGGCCCACGTGGAGCCGGCCACCGCCGCCGCCTTCCGGGCCGCGTACGCGCTGCCGGTGCTCTGGGTGCTGGCCGCCGTCGAGCGCCGCCGGCTCGGCCCGCGCCCGCGCCGGGACCGCCTGGTCGCCTTCGCCTCCGGCGTCTTCCTCGCCTTCGACCTGGTGCTCTGGCACCACTCGATCCCGCTGGTCGGGGCCGGGCTGGCCACCGTGCTCGGCAATCTCCAGGTGTTCTTCGTCGGCCTGGCCGCGTGGTGGCTGCTCGGCGAGCGGCCCTCGCCCCGGCTCGCGATCGGCGCGCCGGTCGTGCTGGCCGGCGTGGTGCTGCTGTCCGGGGTGGTCGGCGGCGGGGCGTACGGCCGGGACCCGGCCCGCGGCGTGCTGTTCGGGGTGGGCTGCTCGATCGCGTACGCCGGCTTCATCCTGGTGCTGCGCGCGAGTTCCGGCCGGGGCGTGGCCGGCCCGCTCGCCGACGCCACCCTCGCCACCGCGCTGACCTCGACCGCGCTCGGTCCGGTCGCCGGCGGCATCGACCTGGTGCCGCACTGGCCGGCGCACGGCTGGCTGATCCTGCTCGCGCTCAGCGCGCAGGTGCTGGGCTGGCTGTTCATCGGGTACTCGCTGCCCAGGCTGCCGGCCGCGCTCACCGCGCTGGTGCTGCTGCTCCAGCCGGCCGGCGCGCTCGGCCTGGCGGCGGTGGCGCTCGGCGAGCGGCCGTCGCCGGTTCAGCTCGCCGGCTGCGTGGTGGTGCTGGGCGGGGTCTTGTACGGAGCCCGATCCGGCAGGCGGTCCGGTGCGGGCTCGCCGTCCGCCGCGTCGTCGGCGCCCTCGACGCCGTCGGCGGCCGAGCCGGCGCGGTCGGCCCGGTAGCGGGCCAGCCGCTCGTCCAGCCGCTTCAGCCGGCGGCGCAGGAACGTCTGCCGGCGCCGCCGTACCCGCTCGGCGTGCCCGGCCAGCAACAGGCAGGCCAGGCCGCCCGGGATCTCCGCGCTGGCGGCCAGCACCACCGCGACCAGGAGCTGCCCCTTGGTGGCCGAGGTGAGGATGTCGAACCAGGCGTCCATGAACAGCAGCGCCGCGGTGATGGCCGCCGGCAGCTCCACCACGTCGCTGCCCTTGTACGCCAGCCAGCCGGTGACGAGCAGCATCGCGATCAGCGCGATGTCGAAACCGATCCAGGCGATGTCGTAGTGGACGGTGCGCTGCCGGCGGGGGAGCGTCGCCGCGAGGTAGAACACCCACGGCACGGTCCCCAGGCCGAGCAGCCAGAAGAACAGTCCCGTCCATCGCGGCACGGGGCGCTGCGGGGGCGGCGTCGCGTCAGGCATACCTCCATGAAACCGCTAGTCGCGGATCTCCGCGTACGCCGTGACCAGCCGTTCCAGCGTCCAGTGCGCGTTCAGCCCGCTCGGGTTGGGCAGTACCCAGGTGCGGGTGTTCACCGGCGACGGCGACTGCGGGCCGAAGCCGGCATTCGGGGCGGCGAAGCCGATCCGGTACGCCGACACCCCCACCACGGCCAGCAGCCGGGGCCGCCAGCGGGCCACCAGCCAGCGCAGCCGGTCCGCGCCGGCCCGCAGCTCGGCGGCGGACAGCTCGGCCGCCCGCGCGGTGGCCCGGGGCGCCAGGTTGGTGATGCCCAGCCCGTAGGAGGGCAGCAGGCCCTGCTCGGACGGGTGCAGCAGGCGCGGGGTGAACCCGGCCAGGTGCAGCACCGGCCAGAACCGGTTGCCGGGCCTGGCGAAGTGCCAGCCGGTGGCGGCCGAGTACAGCCCCGGGTTGATCCCGCAGAACAGCACGTCCAGGTGCGGCGCGATGACGTCGGGCAGGGTGCTGTCCTTCGCGGCCTCGAGGTCGGCGGGTCCCGGTCGCGCGCCCCCGACGGCGGTGTCCATCCGACGATCTTCCGTCGCGGTCGGCGGCCACGCAAGGCCGCTCAGTTCATCCTCGGCGTGGACAGGCCGGACCGTACCGCGCTGACCACCAGCTGGGCGCGGTTGTGCACCTTGAGCTTGGCCATCGCCCTGCTCACGTGGGTACGCACGGTGGCAGGGCTGACCGCGAGCCGGTCGCCGATCTCGCTGTCCGAGCAGCCCTGCGTGACCAGCGCCACCACCTCGTGCTCCCGCCCGGTCAGCGACTCCCACGGCATCGGGGCGACCGGCGGCAGCGGCCGTACCGTCAGCTCCCTGATCACCCGGCGGGTGACGGCCGGCGACAGCACCGCCTCGCCGCGGGCGATCACCCGCAGCGAGCGGACCAGTTCCTCCGGCTCGGTGTCCTTGAGCAGCACGCCGGTCGCGCCCGCCTCCAGCGCCGCGAACAGCAGCTCGTCCGGCACGGCCGCGGTGAACACCGCGACCCGGGTGTGCGGCAGGGCCGGGTGGCCGGCGATCGCGCGGATCGCCCGCACGCCGTCCCCGTCCCGCAGCCGCACGTCGACCAGCACCAGGTCGGGCGCTGCCGCCACGGCGGCCTCGACCAGGCCCGGCCCGCAGTCCGTCTCCCCGACCAGCGTGAAGTCGGCCTGGTGCTCCAGCAGTACCTTGACCCCCAACCTGACGACCGAGTGCTCGTCGGCGACCACGACGCGGATCATGGATCCTCCCGACCAGTACCCCCGCGGGACGCCCGTGACCCCGGGGAACCCATCGTCCGGCGCGCCGCCGCCGCGCGTCATCCGATCAGCGTCGGCTCTGCGGCTACGTCCGCTTACGTACGCGGGACTCCCCGGGTGGGGGTCAGGAGGACAGTTCCGCCCAGGTGCGGAAGGTGGCCGGGTCGTCGAGGTGGCCGACGAGGAAGTCGGCCAGGTCGGCCCGGCGCAGCACGCCCGGCCGGCCGACGTGGCGGCCGACCGCGTGCCGGTAGTTGCCGGTGCGCTCGCCGTCGACCAGCTGCACCGGCCGTACCGCCGTCCAGTCCAGGCCGCTGAGCTGGAGTTCCAGCTCCATGCGTTCCATGTCGTTGTAGGTGTTGCGGTACCGGCGCTGGAGGATGAGCTTCGTGTACACGCGCTGGCCGACCCGCAGGCCCGGGCCGTTGGCGTCCACGTACGCGCTGCCGGTGCACAGGATCCGCCGGACGCCGGCGTCCCGCATCGCCTCGATGACGTTGCCGGCTCCGTCGGAGAACACCAGCGTCGGGCGGCGGTGCGGGACGCCGACGGTGAGCACGACCGCGTCGGAGCCGGCGACCGGCTTGCCCACCGTGGCCGGGTCGAGCACGTCACCCTGCACGATCTGGAGCCGGTCGTGACGTACCGCGAGGTCGGCGGGGCGGCGGGCGACCGCCACCACGTCGTGGCCCGCGTCCAGGGCCTGGGCGACGACGTGGCGGCCGGTGCGTCCGGTGGCGCCGAACACGACGAGCTTCATGGGGGAGACCTCCTCAACGCGGCGGAACGTGTGCGGGGTGCATAGCCGGGCTAGGCCGGTAGGGGTGGGGGAGCGATGAACTGCACGCCGTACTGGGACAGCGAGGCCACGTACGCCGCGTAGTCGGGCTGCTCGGTGGCGGGCGGCGGCAGGGTGAGCTCGCCGGCCGGCTCGCCGGTCTCGATGAACCAGCACTCGAAGCCGCCGGGCACGCCCAGGGCCAGGAACCGGGCGGTGGGGGAGACGACGCGGTACGCGTGCGGGATGCCGCGCGGCATCACGGCCACGGCGCCGGCCGGCACCTTGTGGTCCTCGCCGGCGATCTGCACCCACAGCTCGCCCTCCAGGACGATGAACGTCTCGTCCTCCTTGGTGTGCAGGTGCACCGGGGACGCCCAGCCCTCGGCGGCCCGCAGCTCGGCCAGGAAGAACCGGCCGTCGGTGTCCTCGCTGGTCGCCTTGAACTGCCAGAGGGCGTCGCCGTGCCAGATCGCGCGGCCCTCACCCTGGTTCGTCACGACGGGTCGTACGGTCATCGGTCCTCCTCCTTGATCCCGAGCGCGGTGCGCACGGCGGTCACGATGTGGCCGGGCCCTGGCAGGTACGCGTCCTCCAGGACCGGGCTGAACGGCTGCGGGCTGTGCGGCGGCGTCACCATCCGGACCGGGCCGCGCAGCGCGTCGAACCGGTCCTGGGCGACCCGGGCGGCGATGTCGGCGGCGAGCCCGCAGCGCGGGTTGGCCTCGTCGGCGACGACCAGCCGGCCGGTCTTCTCGACGCTGGCGTAGATCGTGGCGGTGTCCAGTGGGGACACCGTCCGCGGGTCGATGACCTCGCACTCGATGCCGGTGCCGGCCAGTTCGGCGGCGGCCTGCTGGGCGAACTGCACCATCCGGCCCAGCGCCACCACCGTGCAGTGGTCGCCGGGGCGGACGACGGCGGCCTCGCCGAACGGGATCGCGTACGGCTCCTCGGGCACCGGGCCGGGGATGAAGTACAGCATCTTGTGCTCGAAGAACAGCACCGGGTCGTCGTCGCGGATCGCCGACACCATCAGCCCCTTGGCGTCGTGCGGGTTGGACGGCACCGCGACCTTCAGCCCGGGGATGTGGGCGAACAGCGGGTAGAGCGTCTGCGAGTGCTGGGCGCCGCGGCGCATCCCGGTGCCGTACAGCGTCCGCACCACCATCGGCACCTTCGCCTTGCCGCCGGACATGTACCGCAGCTTCGCCGCCTGGTTGAGCAGCTGGTCGAAGCAGACCCCGGCGAAGTCGACGAACAGCAGGTCGGCGACTGGCCGCAGGCCGGTGGCGGCGGCTCCGACGGCCGCGCCGACGAACGCGGCCTCGGTGATCGGGGTGTCCAGGATCCGGCCGGGGAATTTCTCGTGCAGCCCCTTGGTCGGCCCCCAGGCGTGCCCGAGCGTCCCGTCGCAGCCCATGCCGCCGACCGAGTCCTCGCCGAACATCACCACCGTCGGGTCGGCGCGCATCTCCTGCTCCAGCGCCTCGCTGATCGCCTGCACGTACGGGATGGCGCGCGTCATGACGCCTCCTCGGCGGGGTAGGACACGTACACGTCGGTGGCGGTGTCGGCAGGGTCCGGGTCGGGCGCGGCCTTGGCGGCCGCGACGGCGGTGTCGACCTCGGCCCGTGCCGCCGCGTCGATCCCGGCCAGCTCGCCGGCCAGCTCGGGGACGCGGTCGGCGAACAGCGCCAGGCAGTCGTGCGCGGAGCGGAGCGCGTCGACCTCGCCCGGGCCGCGGTAACCCTGCTGGTCCCAGCCCTCCATGTGGCCGAAGAAGCGCACGGCCACGCACTCCACCAGGCTGGGGCCGCCGCCGGCGCGGGCCCTGGCGACGGCCTCGCCGGCCGCCTCCCGCACGGCGAAGAAGTCGTACCCGTCCACGGTCACGCCGGGCAGGCCGAAGCCGGCGGCGCGGCTGGCGACGGGAAGGCCGCGCAGGTGGTACGCCGGGCCGGTGGACTGGGCGTAGCCGTTGTTCTCGACCACGAACACCACCGGCAGCTGCCACACCGCGGCCAGGTTGAGGCTCTCCAGGAACGCCCCCTGGTTGGCCCCGCCGTCGCCGACGAACGCCACCGCCACCTGATCGGTGCCGCGCAGCTTGGCCGACAGGGCGGCGCCGCAGGCCATCGGCACGCCGCCGCCGGCGACGCCGTTCGCGCCGAGCATCCCGCGGTCGAAGTCGGCGAGGTGCATCGAGCCGCCCTTGCCGCCGCACAGGCCGCCGGGCTTGCCGTAGATCTCCAGCATCATGCCGGTCAGGTCGCAGCCCTTGGCGATGGCGTGTCCGTGCCCGCGGTGGGTGCTGGACACGTAGTCCTCCGGCCCGAGGTGGGCGAGCACGCCGGCGGCGATGGCCTCCTGGCCGGCGTACAGGTGTACCGCGCCGGGGATGTCGCCGGTGGCGAACTCGGTGTGCAGCCGCTCCTCGAACTCGCGGATCGTGCGCATCACCCGGTACGCCTCGAGCAGGTCGGTGCGGTCCAGTGTGGGGGCCGTCATGGCAGCCGCACCCCCTCGGCGGGGACGACCGCGCCGATGCTGAGCAGGATGCGCGGGATGTTGTCGCCGATCCACGACTCGGCCACCTTGTCACCGGCGAACCGGTGGCACACCCACTCGTAGATGGTGACCTTCCGGCCGGTGGGCGGGATGCCCATCAGCATCCCGGTGTGGGTGCCGCGGGTGGTGAACCGGCCGAAGACCCGGTCGCCCTCGGCGGCCATGTCCTCGACGGTGATGGTGATGTCCGGGAACGCCTGCCGGAACAGCCCGACCGCCTTGAGGAACGCGCCGGGGCCGGGCGGCAGCGGTGGCACGCCGGGCGCGTGCACCTGGTAGTCGTCGGTGAAGGAGGTCGGGACGAGGGACAGGTCGCCCTCGTTGAAGCCCTTCACGGTCAGCGTCCGGACCAGCTCCTTGTTGCGCTGGAGGACGTCGTGGCCGGTCAGCGAGGTCATCGGGTACCTCCTCAGGCGGCCGCGACGAGGACGGCCGCGACGGCGTAGGACACCAGCGCGCCGGCGGCGGCCGCGGTGCGGACCTGGTGGGCGATGTGCCAGCGGCGGCGCTTCTCGTCCCACTCGGGGTCGCTGTCGCGGCGCGGGCTCCACATCTCGATCTGCCGCCAGATCGGCCGGTTGAAGCCCTCGGAGGTGATGCCGACGACGAGCATCGACAGCGATCCGAGGACGAACACGGCGCTGGCCGTGCCGGTCGGCGCGACGAACGCCAGTCCGAACCCGAGCGCGGCGGCGATGATGCCGTTCCACAGCGCGATCGGGTGGAAGACGTGCATGTCGATGAGCTGGCAGACGTTCACGTACCGGGGATAGGACAGGGCGTTCAGCAGCGGCAGGATCGACGTCTTCATGATCCACAACGTGCCGAGCTGGACGCCGGACGCGACGAGCAGCCAGGTGCTCAGGATCTCGCTGGTCATGCTCACTCCGTAGGGGGTCGAGGTACCGGAACGAGTCTCGGTTCCGGCGATCCCCCGGTCATGGGCCCGCAGTCCCCGCCCGGGAGGGAATCAGCCGTACCGGGGAGGGGTCAGATCATGATCCGGCCACCGGCGACGTCGAGCGTGACGCCGGTGATCCAGGACGAGCTGTCCGAGGCCAGGAACAGGGTGGCCGAGGCGACGTCGGCGGGCTGGCCGATCCGGCCGAGGGGGTGGGCGGCGGCGACCCGCGCCTGGATCTCCTCGGGCATCCGGCCCAGCCGGTCGGTGAGCACGGCGGCGGGGGACAGGCAGTTGACCCGTACCCCCTGCTTGGCCACCTCGAGCGCGACGTGCCTGGTGAACATCACGACGCCGGCCTTGGCGGTGGCGTACGCCGCCGACGCGCCGCCGGGCAGCCGGCCCGCCGTGGAGGCCATCGTGACGATCGAGCCGCGCCCGCGCCCGGTCATGCCGGGCAGGAAGGCCCGGACGGTGAGGAACGTGGCGGTGGCGTTGATCTCCAGCACCTCGCGCCAGCGTTCGGGGGTGATCTGGGCCACCGGCACCGGGTCGCCGTCGCCGCCGGCGTACGCGGCGAGGATGTCGACCGGGCCGAGTTCGGCCTCGACGCGGTCGCGCAGCCGGTCCAGGGCGTCCGGGTCGGTGACGTCGGCGGGGACGCCGATGGCGCGCCCGCCGGCCGACTCGACGCTGTCGACCACGGCCTTGATCGCCGCGTCGTCGCGGCCGTTCACCGCGACGGCGACACCGTGGGCGGCGAGCGCACGCGCCGTCTCGGCGCCGATGCCGCGGGAGCCGCCGGTCACGACGGCGACCTTGCCGACCAGGTCCGGGTACGCGGAGGGTTGGCTGGTCATGACGGCCGCCCTCCCCTCGCGGCGCCGGCCGGGGGACCGCCGGCGGGCAGCGCGCCGGGTGGCAGCGGCGGCGGGGCTTCCCGCCCGGCCCAGTTCTCCATCAGCGCCAGTACCGCGGCGCAGTCCTGCTCGCCCAGCCCGTGCTGGACGGCGGCGGTCAGCGCGGTGTACGCGGCGTCGGCGGCCGGCAGCGGCACGCCGGCACGGTGCGCCTCGGCCCGTACCAGGCCGAGGTCCTTGCGCATCAGGGCGAGCCGGAAGTCGGGGTTCTCGAACGCCCGCCGCCCCATCACGCCGCTCTTGAACCGCATCACCGGCGAGCTGAAGCCGCTGGCCGCGATCGTGCGCAGGATGTCGCCGCGGGCCAGCCCGGCGCCCTCGCCGAGCACGACCGCCTCCGCCAGGGCCTGCATCTCGATGCCCATCAGCATGTTCAGCACCAGCTTCATGGCGGCGCCGGCGCCGTGCCCGCCGAGGAGGGTGACCTCCTTGCCGAGCGCGTCCAGTACCGGCCGTACCCGGGCGAACACCGCCGGGTCGCCGCCGACCAGGAAGCGCAGCTCGCCCTGGCGGGCGTGCTGGCCGTTGCCGAGCGCCCTGGCGTCGAGGACGGGGTGCCCGGTGCGGGCGGCGCGCTCGGCGCTCGCGCGGGCGAAGTCGGGGGACACGGTGCTCGCGTCCACCACGACGCCGCCGACGCGCAGCGCGCCGCACACGCCGTCCTGGCCGAACAGCACCTGCTCGACCGCTGCCTCGTCGGCCACGCTGACCAGCACCACATCGGCGCGGGTGGCCAGCTCGGCCGGGCTGGTCGCGATCGGGGCGCGGTCCGCCCAGGCCGCCGACCGGGCCGCCGTTCGGTTGTGGACCGTCACGTCCCAGCCCTCGTCGAGCAGCCGGGACGCCATCCCGCCGCCCATCGTGCCGAGTCCGATGACGCCCACCCGGAGGCCGGGTACCGGCCTGGTCCCGGCCGTGGTGGGCGCTGTCGCGGTGTCTGCCATCGCCTCGCTCCGTCCTGTGCGGACCGGCCGCACACCCGCGCAGTGTCGGGTGGCGGAGGTCCCGGAGTCGTGAGGTGCCCGTCCCGGCGTGGACGGGAAATCGTCCGTGGTCAGGCCGGAGAACGCGTTTCCGGAACGTACCGCTCCCGGAAACACAGGGTCACCGTCCTGTTCGATGAGTGAGCACTTGAACTCATTGCGTACGGAACCTACGCTGCCCCCAGGTCGGTTCCACGGAAGCCCGCACGGCCGCGATCAGAACGCACCACAGGTAACCCCTGTCCCTGAGACCGGAACCCCGGAAGACCGGAAGAGGCTGAAGAGAACCATCATGGGCCCACGTCAGGACACCTCGGAGACCAACAGTCCACCAGACCGAAGATTGAGACTCCGGCCCCACCAGGTGGTGGCGGCGGAGGCAATCTCGTTCCTCATCGTCAGCCTGACCGGGCTGACCGCTTTCAGCAGCATGGAGCACGAGTTCCTGGGACGCGGCCCGTTGCTGGCCGCAGTGACCGCGTCCATCCTGGGACCCGTCCTCTGCACGTACGCCATCAACCGCCTGCGCCGCCGGGACTCCCATCCCGTGGTGTGGGCCGTTCCCGACCTCACCGCCGCGGCCGGGAACCCGACCGACACGAACGCCGACCAGTCCCCGGCACCGCTGCGGCTGGTACGGCAGGAGGAGCACGACCGGCTCCGCCGCGACCTCCACGATGGCCTGTCACCCGCGCTGGCCGCCGTGGTGATGCGCATCGAGACCGCCCGTGCCTACCTCGGCACCGAACCCGCGGCCGCGGACGAGATCCTCGCCCAGGCCCACAGCGATGTCCGCGAGGCCATCGCCGACGTCCGACAACTGGCGTTCCAGCAGAAGATAACCGTCCTCAAAGGACGGTGTCTCGCCGCGGCCCTGCGGCAGCAGGCGGCCCGGTTCGAGCAGGCCAGCGGGGGACGGCTCGCCGTCACCGTCGACCTGCCGCCACGGCTGTCCGGGCTGTCCCAGGACGTCGAGTACGCCGTCTACTGGATCGTCAGCGAGGCGCTCGCCAACGTCGCCAAGCACGCGAACGCGAGTACCTGCCGCATCCGGCTCTACATCGGCACGCACCTGCATCTCGAAATCGTCGACGACGGCACCGGCCTGCACGGTGCCCGCAACGCCGGTCTCGGACTCACCACGATGCGGGAACGGGCCCAGGAGCTGGGTGGGAACTTCGTCATCCAACCGATGTCGCCGCACGGGACAGGGATCTCCGTCTGCCTGCCCGTTCCCGCCGCGGAGCCCATCGTGAGCTAGCTCCGCGGAAACCCCGTCGGCCGCGAGACACCCCACCGGGGTGCTCGCGGCCCTTTTTCCTACCCGCCCCCCGGATCCACCAGCTCCGCCCGCGCCGTCATCACGGCGATGCCCCGCGGCGGGCTCGCCTTCTCCACCACCACGCCGAGGTCGCTGTCCCGGTACGTCGCCGTGTACTGCGCCGTCACGGTCACCACGTCCTCCGCCGCCGGCACCCGGTACGCGTGAGTCACCCCGGTGTCCGGGTAGGGCGCTCCCGGCACCAGGAACGTCCCCACCACCCCGTCCCCGAACGTCCACACCCACCGCACCCGCACGGTGATGGTCACCGGCACCCCGCCCACGGTCACCACCCGCTCCCCAATCCCCACCGGAGCCGGCGTCCAGAACCGCGTATCCAGATTCACCAACGTCCCCCACTCCGGCTGGTAATGCACCTCCGGCGTAGGAAGACCAACCGCCACCCCACGAAAAGCCTCCCGAACCCCCGCCAAAGAAACCCCACCCCCACCCGGAGCACAAAAATCCCCGACCGGGCTGTAGTTCCCAGCGCCCGCAGGCGGCGGCTGGGCGAAGTAGATCACCCAGCGAGTCCAGCTCTCCTCGCCCGGCCAACCATTGCGCGGTCCACACTGGTTGGTCTGGAGGCTCGAACAGCCCTCGGCGAGGTACATGCATTCCTGCAGCACGGCCCAGTAGCAGTCGGGACACGATGCCGCGATGCCCTTGTCCGCGGCGAGTGCGGCATTGGCCTGCGGCTCCTTGCTCACCGCGCCGGGCAACTCCGCATCCAGATCCTGCCGCACCACCTTCGCCCCAGCAGGCGCCGACGGCGGCCAACACTCGAAGGCGAGGCCACAGCCGTCGGCCCTGGCCCTCGAGCAGGCAATCCAGGCTGACGCGATCAGGCCGAGCGTCACAATGATGGCTGGTGTCCGGCCGGCCCTCATGCCGGATTCCTCACGAGGGCGTCCATCCGAAAGACGAGAGTCATCCCGGTGCTGTCAAACCGGAAGCCCATCTGGAACTGGACATGATATGCCGACTCGGAGTTGACGACCTGCTGTTGGCTGTCGTACACGTGATACGCCGGCTGGCGGATGGTGACCAATGCCGCAACTGAATCGGCGTTCGAGACCACCAGCTTGACGTCCTCGATGCTGACGTCGGTGATGTCTGTCGTTTGGTTCTTGGCCTTGATGCCGTTCACGAAGTCGATCTCCTGGTGGCAGACCACACAGTCTGCGCCGGAGATGGCTTGGAGGTGCGTTGGGTCGCGGGACTTGATGGCGGCTGTCAGGACCGTGAAGTACTGGCGGGCGTAGGTCGCTGCGCGGGATTGGGGGTCGGTGGGGTGGGGGGTTGGGGTGGGGGAGTGGGTGAACTTCGGGTGGGCGGGGTGGTCTGTGGTGCAGGCTACGGAGAGAGGTAGCAGGGTGGCCGCCGCCCCCGTGGCGATCAGGCGAGCCGGGTTCATGAGCGGGAGGATACTCCCGGAAAAGGTGCCGGTGTCTGGTTCCGGGTGTGGGCAAGGTTCCCGTCGGGGCTGGGACGGCGGGCTCACGACTCGGGGATGGTCCTCTCGCGAGACTGCCGTGCATGGCACCTGTCATCACTGCTGGACCGGCGTGGATCCGGTGCAAGTCCTGCGATGCACTCCTGTACGGCAAGCGGCTCGTTCGCAACCTGCACGTCTGCCCGGACTGCGGTGACCACCGGCGGCTCACCGCGCCGCAGCGGGTCGAGCAGCTCACCGACCCGGGCAGTTTCGCGCCGCTGCCCGTGGCGGTGGAGGTGGGCGACGTGCTCGGCTTCGTCGACACCCGGCCGTACCGGGACCGGCTGGCCCAGGCGCGGCGCGACACCGGGCTGGACGAGGCGGTACTGGTCGGCACCGGCCGGATCGGCGGGCCGGAGGTCGTGCTCGCCGTCATGGACTTCCGCTTCATGGGCGGCAGCCTGGGCGGCGCGGTCGGCGAGCTGATCACCCTCGCCGCCGAGACCGCGATCGAGCGCCGGCTGCCGCTGCTGCTGGTCACCACGTCCGGCGGCGCGCGGATGCAGGAGGGCTGCCTGTCGCTGATGCAGATGGTCAAGACCAGCCAGGCCGTCGCGGAGGTGCGCGAGGCCGGGCTGCTCACGATCAGCCTGATCACCGACCCGACGTACGGCGGGGTGGCCGCGTCCTTCGCCACCAACACCGACATCCTGGTGGCCGAGGCCGGCGCCCGGATGGGTTTCGCCGGGCCGCGGGTCATCAAGCAGACCGTCCGCCAGGAGCTGCCGGAGGGCTTCCAGACCGCCGACTTCGTACTCCGGCACGGCCAGGTCGACATCGTCGCCGAGCGCCACAACCTGCGCCGCTGCCTGCACCACCTGCTGGACGCGGCGCACGCCCGCGGCCGGCACACCCTGCCCGAGACCAAGCCGGTACTGGTCACCGACCCGCGCCGGCTCGCCCCGCGCGACCCGTGGGAGGTCGTGCAACTGGCCCGCAAGCCGGAACGGCCGACCACGCTGGACTACCTGGCCAGGGCGTTCGACTCGTTCACCGAGCTGCACGGGGACCGGCTGCACGGCGACTGCCCCGCGATCGTCGCCGGCATCGCCCGGCTGGAGGGCCTGCCGGTCGCGGTCATCGGCCACCAGAAGGGCCACACCACCAAGGAGCTCGTCGCCCGCAACTTCGGGATGCCGCAGCCGGAGGGGTACCGCAAGGCACTCCGGGTGATGCGGCTGGCGGCCCGGCTCGGCCTGCCGGTGGTCACGCTGGTCGACACGCCCGGCGCGTACCCGGGCGCGGACGCCGAGGAACGCGGCCAGGCCCTCGCGATCGCCGAGAGCGTGCAGGAGATGTCCGGCCTGCCCACCCCGGTGGTCACGGTCGTCACCGGCGAGGGCGGCAGCGGCGGCGCGCTGGCGCTGGCCGTGGCCGACCGGGTGCTGATGGCCGAGAACGGCGTGTACTCGGTGATCAGCCCGGAGGGCTGCGCCGCGATCGTGTGGAACTCGCCGGCCGCCGCGCCGGAGGCGGCCTGGGCGCTGCGGATCACCGCGCCGGAACTGCTGGAGCTGGGCGTGGTCGACGCGGTCGTCCCGGAACCGCGCGGCGGCGCGCACACCGACCCGGCCGCGGCGGCCGGCCAGTTGCGGGCGGCCCTGCTGGAGACCCTGCCCGTGCTGCTCGCCACCGCCGCCAGCCCTGGCGGCGCGGCCGAGCTGGTCGCCGCCCGGCGGGCCCGGTTCCGCCGGTACGGCGCCGACCTCGCCCGGCTGACCCGTGACGATACGAGAGGGGCGGCGTAGATGGCCGCGGAACCACAGGTCAACGGCCAAGTCAACGGCAACGGCAAGGCGGCGGAGGCGGCGCACGTGAGCGCCGCCACGGCCCAGCCGGTGGTGAGCGCGCTGCGCGCGGAGCTGCGCCAGTTCGCCGGCGAGCTGCACGGCCCGGTACGCCGGATCCGGATCCGGGCCGGCGAGGTCGCCGTCGAGGTCGAGTGGCAGCCCACGGCCGGCCACGGCCCGCGCACCCTGCCCAGCCACGCCCTGGCGGCGCTGCCCGCGCCACCCACCGCCACCGAACCCACCGAACCCACCGAGCCGCCGGCCGTCGAGCCCGTCGACGGCACCGGCGAGCGGACCGTCGTCACCTCCCCGATGGTCGGCACCTTCTACCACGCCCCGGAGCCCGGCGCGGACCCGTACGTGAGCGTCGGCGACGAGGTCGAGGCCGGCCAGGTCGTCGGCATCGTCGAGGCGATGAAGCTGATGAACCCGATCGCCGCGGAGGTCCCCGGCACGGTCGTGGAGGTACTGGTCGGCAACGCGCAGCCCGTCGAGTTCGGCCAGCCGCTGCTGGCGCTGGCTCCTGCCTCTTCCACTTCAGAGCGGTGACGCAGATGTTCGAGAAGGTACTCATCGCCAACCGCGGCGAGATCGCCCTGCGGGTCGCCCGCGCCTGCCGCGAACTGGGAATCAAGACGGTCGCGGTGTACTCCACCGCCGACCGCGACGCGGCCGTGCTGTGGACCGCCGACGAGAGCGTGTGCGTCGGCCCGCCGCAGAGCCGGCACAGCTACATGAACCCGGCCGCGATCGTGGAGGCGGCGCTGATGACCGGCGCCGACGCGATCCACCCCGGCTACGGCTTCCTGTCCGAGGATCCCGACTTCGCCGGCGTGTGCGCCGAGAACGGCATCACCTTCATCGGGCCGCGGCCGCTGACGATGGAGTGCGTCGGCGACAAGGCCCGGGTCCGGTCGCTCA
>JBJMIH010000196.1:0-17305 GCA_045806985.1 Mycobacteriales bacterium
CAGTGCGAGCTCATCGGCAACCAGTCCACCGGGGTGGCGAAGATGGCGTGCTGCCCGCTGAAGGGCACCGCCACCACCTGCAAGGGCGTCGAGGTGCTGGACTTCAAGGACAAGACCGCCGGCCGGGTCGGCCCGCTGGCCATCCAGGTGCACAACAGCGGCATCCAGGACGAGTACCGCAGCCTCTACGTCGAGTCGCCGGTCGTGCAGAGCCCCGACAAGTTCATCACGACGTGAGCAGGACCGCCGCGCCGTCGACCCGGTCGGCGGCGAGGTCGGCGAGGGCCTGATCGGCAACGGAGAGCGGGTACGGCGTCACGGTCACGTGGAGCCGTACCCGCGCCGCGATGTCCAGGAACTCCCGGCCGTCGTCGCGGGTGTTGGCGGCGACGCTGCGCAGGTTCCGCTCCTGGAACAGGTGCCGCTGGTAGTTCAGGGCGGGGATGTCGGTGAGGTGGATGCCGGCGACGGAGAGCGTGCCGCCCCGGTCGAGCGCGGCGAGCGCCACCGGCACCAGGTCGCCCACGGGCGCGAACAGGATCGCGGCGTCCAGCGGCTCCGGCGGCTGCGCGTACGCGTCGCCGGCCGAGGCCGCGCCCAGCGAGAGCGCCAGCTCCCGCGCCCGCGCCGACCGGGTCAGCACGTGCACGGTTGCACCCTCGGCGATCGCGACCTGCGCCGCCAGGTGGGCGGACGCGCCGAACCCGTACACGCCGAGCCGCCCGCCGCGCGGCAGGTCGGCGCGGCGGAGCGCGCGGTAGCCGATGATGCCGGCGCACAGCAGCGGCGCCAGTTCCGGGTCCGGCCAGCCGGGCGGCAGCCGGTAGGCGTAGCCGGCCGGGACGGTGGTGTACTCGGCGTACCCGCCGTCGGCGTCCCAGCCGGTGTAGGTCGAGCGCGGGCACAGGTTCTCGGCGCCGCGCCGGCAGTACCGGCACGTGCCGTCGGTGCCGCGCAGCCACGCCACCCCGGCCCGGTCGCCGGCGGTGAACCCGGTCGCGCCCGGCCCGAGCCCCACCACCTCGCCGACCACCTCGTGACCGGGCGTGGTGTCGGGACGGTGCGGCGGCAGGTCGCCCTCGGCCAGGTGCAGGTCGGTGCGGCAGACCCCGCAGGCCAGCACCTTCAGCAGCAGCTCACCCGCTGCCGGCTCCGGCACAGGCCGCTCCACCCTGACCAGCGGCCCCGTCGCGATCGGTCCCGGCTCCCGGACCACCCACGCCTCCATGGCCCCACGCTAGTCCCAGGGGGTGCCGTGGACGGGGGCGCCGGCGACGACGACGGTGCGGAGGTGGAGGTCGGGGGTGAGGATGACCAGGTCCGCTTCCTTGCCGGGCTGGAGGCTGCCGACCTGGTGGGAGATGCCGAGCAGGCGGGCCGGGGTGGTCGCGGCGGCGTAGGCGGCCTCGGCGACGGGGATGCCGACGTCGCGCACGGCGTGGCGTACGGCCGCGTCCATGGTGAGCGTGCTGCCGGCGATCGACACCCCGTCCTCCAGCGTCACCCGGCCACCGCGGGCCAGCACCGGCACCGGGCCGAGGTGGAACCGGCCGTCCCGCATCCCGGCCGCCGGAGTGGCGTCGGTGACCAGGGCGATCCGGTCGGCGCCGGCGGCGCGTACCGCCATCCGTACCGCGTCAGGGTGCACGTGGATGCCGTCGTTGATGATTTCGCAGGTCACGGTGTCGTCGGCGAGCGCGGCGCCGGCCGGGCCCGGCTCCCGGTGGTGGAAGTGGCGCATCGCGTTGAACAGGTGGGTGGCCAGCCGGGCGCCCGCCGCGAACGCGGCCCGCGCCTGGTCGTGGCTGGCGTCGGTGTGCCCGACCGCGGCGACCGCGCCGCGGGCGACCACCTCGCGCACCAGGTCCATCCCGCCGTCGAGTTCGGGCGCGAGCGTCACCACCCGCACCGTGCCGTCGCCGGCGTCCAGCAGGTGGCGCAGCGCGGTCAGGTCGGGGGCGAGCAGGTGGGTGGGGTCGTGCGAGCCGCGCCGGGCCGGGTTGAGGAACGGCCCCTCGAGGTGGACGCCGATCACCCGGCCGTGGCCGGTGTCGCCGGCGCGGACGATCGCCGCGATCTCCTTGGCGGCCGCCGCCATCGTGTCCAGCGGCGCGGTGACCAGGCTGGCGAGGGTACGGGTGGTGCCGTGCCGGCGGTGGAACGCGACCGCCCGCAGGATCTCGTCCGGGTCGGCGGTGGTGACCTGGGCGCCACCCCCGCCGTGCATGTGCAGGTCGATGAACCCGGGCAGCACGTATGCGCCGTCGAGGTCGATCACGTCGCCGGTGAGCGGCGGCTCGCCCCTGCCGACCCCGACGATCCGGCCGCCGTTCAGGGCGAGCCAGCCCGGGTCGAGCACCTGCCTCGGCGTCACCACCCTCGCGTGGGCCAGGATGCGCATGACCTGGCGCAACCCGCCGGAATGGGGTGATATTCCGGCCCGGGCCGGAACCCCGGCGATCGTGTCGACGTGCGGTGGCCAGCGCCCGCCGTTCGCTTCTGGTGCCGGGGGCGGTGGAGGCGTACCGTATACCGCGTTCGAAGCGCTTCGACGGTCGAACCGGTCTGGTACGGGAACACGTGGGAAAAGTCCCGTACCGCGGTGGAGCGGTTGTGTCGAAGCGTTTCGATATCGCGACACTCTTGCCGTGACCAGCGGCCCCTGGAGGAGGCGGACTCCGGGGGCCGCGCCCTGTCCCCGGGGGTGATCGGGGTCACCTCCACGACTGTCACACCGGCGCCGGGCTGTCCCGTCAGGCCGGTGTCGAGGACACGGGACGTGAGTGTGGGGGTGTAGGCCATGCGGGTACTGGTCGCGGGTGCCACCGGCGTGATCGGGCGCCAGCTGGCGCCGTTGCTGGCCGAGGTCGGCCACGAGGTGGTGGCGCTGGCGCGGTCGGACCGGCGCCGGCCGGCGCTCGGGACGGCCGGGGTGGAGTTCGCGCCGGCGGACGCGCTGGACAGGGCGGCGGTCGCGGCGGCGGTCGCCGAGGCCCGGCCGGACGCGGTGGTGCACCTGCTCACCACGGTCCCGGCGGAGGTGAACCCGCGCCGGCTGGCCCGCGACCTCGCGCTCACCAACCGGCTGCGTACCGAAGGCACCCGAAACCTGCTGGACGCGGCCGCGGAGGTGGGTGTCCGCCGGGTGATCACCCAGGGCCTGGCCTACGCGTACGAGCCGACCGGCGGGCCGGTCAAGGACGAGGACGCTCCACTGTGGACCGGCGGGCCGGCGCAGTTCCGGCCGGTGGTGGCGGCGCTGGCCGAGCTGGAGCGGCGCACCGGGGCGGCGGCCGGCGGCCTGGTGCTGCGGTTCGGCCAGCTGTACGGGCCGGGCAGCGCGTTCGCCGCCGACGGCGCGTTCGTCCGGCAGCTGCGGGCGGGCAAGCTGCCGGTGGTGGGCGACGGCGGGGCGGTCTGGTCGTTCACGCACGCCCACGACGCCGCCACCGCGATCGCCGCGGCGCTGGACAAGCCGGTCACCGGGGTGCTGAACGTCGTGGACGACAGCCCGGTACCGGTCCGCGAGTGGCTGCCGGAGCTGGCCGGGATGCTCGGCGCCCCCGCCCCGAAGCGGGTTCCGGCCCTGCTGGCCAGGCTCGCCGTGGGACAGTGGGGCGTGGCGTACATGACCAGGCTGCGGGGCGCGGACAACACGCGGGCCCGGCTCCGGCTGGACTGGCGGCCCCGGTACGGAACCTGGCGGGAGGGCTTCGCCGCCGAGCTGTCACCGACCGGGCGATGACCGCGGACCGGGGCGCGGACCCCGAGGCGGCGGTCGAGGAGTTCTGGCGGCACCGGCCGCGCCTCCTCGGTCTCGCCTACCGGCTGCTGGGCAGCATGTGGGACGCCGAGGACGTCGTCGCCGACGCGCTGCTGCGCTGGCTGGACGCCGACCGGTCGCAGGTCCGCGAGCCGGTCGCGTACCTCACCACCGTGGTGAGCCGGCTCGCCCTCGACCAGCTGCGCTCGGCCAGGGTGCGGCGGGAGACCTACGTCGGCCCGTGGCTGCCCGAGCCGGCGCTCACCGACACGGCGCCGTTCGGCCCGCTCGACACGGCGGAGCGGCGCGACACGCTGTCGCTGGCCACGCTGCGGATGATGGAGCGGCTGACCCCGCCGGAGCGGGCCGTCTTCGTGCTGCGGGAGGCGTTCGGCCTACCGTACGACCAGATCGCCGGCACGCTCGACCTGGACGCGGCGCACGCGCGGCAGCTGTACCGCCGGGCGCGGGAGCGGGTGACCGCCGGCCGCACCCGGTTCCATCCCGACAGCGCCGAGCACGCGCGGTTGTTCGAGCGCTTCCTGGACGCCGCCGGCCAGGGCGACCTCGACGCGCTCCGCGACGTGCTCGCCGCCGACGTGGTCGCCTACAACGACGGCGGCGGCCAGGTCCGCGCCGCGCTGCGGCCGGTGGCCGGGCTGGAGGCGGTGCTGCGGTTCGCCGCCGGCCTGGTCCGCCGGTACCCGATCGGCGAGGGCGTCCGCCGGGTCGAGGCCAACGGTCTCCCCGCCGCCCTGCTCGACATGGGCGGCCTGCGCCAGCTCGTCGCCGTCGACGTCCGCGACGGCCGCGTCGCCGAGATCTACGGCATCCTCAACCCCGGGAAGCTCAGCTACCTGGAACGCCAGCTCACCGGCGACTGACGCCGGCCAGGCCGTAGCCGTGGATGTCGGCGCCGGGGGAGAGCGGGTTGCCGGGGCGCCAGGTGGGGACCGGTACCACGCCGGGGGGGAGCAGGGTGGTGCCGTCGAAGAGGGCGGTGATCTGGTCCCGGGTGCGGTAGGTGAGCGGGGTGCCGGTCTGGGCGTACACCTTGCTGAAGGTGCCGACGTCGCCGGCCTCGGGCGGCAGGTCCTCGAGCCAGGCGTGGCTGATGGCGAGGTGGCTGCCGGGGGCCAGCCGGTCGCGGTAGGCGGCGACGATGCCGGCCGGGTCGTCCGCGTCGGGGACGAAGTGCAGGACGGAGACCAGCAGCACGGCGACCGGGCGGCCGAAGTCGAGCAGGCCGGTGATGGCCGGGTCGGCGAGGACGCCGGTGGGATCGCGCAGGTCGGCCTGGACGGCGGTGGCGTGGGGGTTGGCGCCCAGCAGGTGGCGGCTGTGCGCGACGGCGACCGCGTCGATGTCGACGTAGGCGACCCTGGCGGCCGGGTTGAGGGCCTGGGCGACCTGGTGGACATTGCCGACGGTGGGGATGCCGGAGCCGAGGTCGAGGAACTGGTCGACGCCCTCGGCCAGCAGGACGCGCACGCAGCGGCCGAGGAAGGCCCGGTTGTGGCGCAGCAGCGGCCGGATCCGCGGCAGGGCCGCCGCGGCCCGCTCGGCCGCCTCCCGGTCGGCGGCGAAGTTGTGCGAACCGCCGAGGAAGTAGTCGTACATCCTGGCGACGTTGGGCTTGTCGCCGTCCACGTCGTCGCCGCCGGCCGGCCTCATGCCCGCCACGCTAGTCGATCACCGCACCGGCCGCAGGGCCGGCGTCACAGCGTGGCGTTGAGGGCGTCCTGGGCACTCTGCTGCCTGGCGTAGTCGACCGCGTCGATCGGGCCGGCCCAGTGCAGGCCGCTCTGCCCGTCCGGGGTGGTGTCGTGGGCGGTGATCGAGGCGGCCTGGGCGGCGACGAACCCGTCGTACCGGGTGGTGTGGGTGTACCGGACGAGCTCGCTCAGGTTGCGCACGAAGATGCCCTTGAAGGCGGGCCCGTCGTTGCCGCAGCCGTTCTGCTCGCACGGCTCGGTGAGCACGCCGTTGACGGTGAGGTGCGCGGTGGCCGCGTCGGCGATGCCCTGCGCCCTGGCCAGCAGGCCGGCGTCACCGGTGGCGGTGGACAGCTCGACCAGGCCGCCGAGGATCACGCCCTGGTTGTAGGTCCAGGTGGTGCCGTTGTTGTTGGTGCAGCCGCTGGTCAGCCCGTCATTGACCAGCGAGGAGGCGTTGATCATGCCGCTGGCGGCGAACCAGTTCCACTCGGTGCGGGCCCGGTTGAGGTAGGTGGTGTCGCCGGCGATCCGGTTGTGCAGGCCGGCGGACAGCTTGAGGAACAGCTCGTTGGTGATCGCGTTCTTGTACGACTTCGCGGTCGACCACCAGACCCCGCCGCCGCAGGCGCCGTCCCAGTAGCCGTTCATGTAGTCGTCGTCGGTCCTGGCCATGGCCAGGTACCTGCTGTCGTGCGTGTAGTCGTAGGCGCGCAGCCAGGCCAGCCCCCACCAGCCGGTGTCGTCCAGATAGGAGTTGGTGAAGTTGCCGTTCTGGGCGTTGCGGTTGTCGTCGAACGTGGTGCCGATGACATAGGAGTACGCCGACCGGCCGCTGCGGCTCAGGTAGTCGATGAGCGCGGTGAGCGCGTTCGCCCCGATCCACCAGCCCGGCCAGCTGCCCGACGACGGGTTCCAGAACTGGACCAGCGCGGTGGTCCCGGCCGCGGCCGGGTTGTCGGCGTTGACGGCCGTGCGGGCCCACGGTGTGCAGGCGATCTCGGGCCGGTCGCCGGCCTTGCCGCAGGCGCGCAGGGCGCCGACGCCGCGGTGCACCGGATCGTCCACGTTGTACATCATCGTGCGCCAGCCGCGGTACCCGGACGGGATCGTCGTGTCGCCGAGCTTGCTGCCGGACGACCAGGTCGCGCCGCCGTCCCAGGACCGGTCCAGCCAGGCCTCGTCGCCGGGGTTGCCGTTGTCGATGCTGGCCCACCCCATGTCGTCGCCGTCGGAGACGTGCAGGCGCAGGACGCGGGACCAGACCGTGGCGGTCACCGGCACCCGGTCGCCGGCGGCGACGGCGGGGTCGCGGACGTCGCAGTAGAGGTTGCACACCGTGGTGCCGGCCACGGCCGGGGCGGCGGGGGAGACGCCGGTCGCCACCAGCGCCGAACCCAGTACGGCTGCTATGCCCAGTTTGATCACATTTGTACGGTACTACCGGGAAGCTCCCGCAGGGAGCCTGGCGAGCTGGCGGGCCTGCACGACCAGCCGGCCGGCGGAGTCCCACACCTCGCAGTCCTCCTCGAACAGGCCGTGCGCCATGTTCCGGGTGTGCTGGCTGACCAGCAGCCAGCCCGGCGCCGGCCGGGCCCGCACGTGCGCGGTCAGCTCCAGCGTCGGCGCCCAGCCGGCTCGAACGCCCAGGTCGAAGGCTGTCGGCGGGAGCGCGTCGGCGGCCAGCAGCAGCGACAGCACGTCCGGCTCCTCGCCGGGGAAGCGCAGCCAGCCCTGCACCCGGCCGACGCCGGACGGCTGGCCGACGGCCCAGCCCACGGTCGCCGGGTCGAGCCGCAGATCGAGGCGGCGGTGCAGGGAGGTGAGCGCGGCCAGCTCGGGCGGGGCGAGCGCCGGGCTCACGCACTCCTCGGGCGGCGGCAGGTCGGGCGGGGTGGCGGAGGTGCGTACCTCGTCGGGCAGCGCGGCCAGGTCGCCGAAGGTGGCGAGCGCGTGCAGGCGGTCGACCGGGCGGCCGTCCTCGCCGGGCTGGCTCAGCCGCACCGACCCGGTCGACAGGCTCCGGCTCCGCCGCAGCACGTCGGCGTGCAGCACGGCCGGGCCGGGCCGGGCGGCGGTCAGGTAGTACGCGGAGATGGTGAGCGGGTCGGGATGCGGCAGGTGCGCGCGCAGCGCCTGGCCGGCGAGGGCGAGCAGCAGCCCGCCGTGCTCGGCGCCGCCGACGCGGAAGTCGGGGTCCAGGTCGGCGTCGTACGCGCCGGGCCGGTCGGCGCGCGGCCACACCGCCAGCGCCCTGCTGAACCGGGTCGCCTCGTCCATGGTCGGGTCGGACACGGGGAAACCGTAACAGAACCGAACTCGGTTATGCTAAGCGCCATGACGCTCGTCACCGCGACGACCGAACGCGGACAGCGCGGGCGGCGGCGCATCCTGGACGCCGCCCGCGAGGCGCTGATCGCCGGCAACGGCCGGCTCGAACTGGCCGCGCTCACCGCCGCGGCCGGAGTGTCGACCGGGGCCGTGTACCACCACTTCGGCTCCCGGGCCGGGGTGCTCACCGCGCTGGTCGACGAGATGTACGCGCACCTGGGCAGCGAGGTGCTGGACGTCGAGGTCGAGGGCGGCACCTGGGCCGGCCGGGAGCGGGAGCGGATCCGCCGGCTGGTCCGGCTCAGCTACGCCGAGCCGCTCGCGGGCGTGCTGTTCGCGGTCAACGCGCAGGAGCCGGCGCTGGCCGCCGCCGACGCGCGGCACACCGAGCGGCTGGTGGCGGCCGCCGCGGCCAACGTCCGGCGGGCCCAGCGGCACGGCGAGCTGAGCCTGGACCTCGACCCCGACCTGGTCGGCGCGATGGTGATGGGCGGCATCCGCCAGGTGATGGCCCTCGCCCTCACCGAGCACCCGCGCCGCCCGGAGCCCCGGCTCGCCGACCAGCTCTGGTCCCTGGTCGCCGCCCTGGTGACCGCCTCCTGACCCGCAACCCCCCGCCCCCGCCCCCCGCCCCCGCCCCAAGCCCCCACTCGCCCACGGTCGTCGGCCGAGCCGGCCCCTGGCTGCCGCGCGCTCGCCCCGGTGCCGCTCGTCGCCTCCCCGGGCACCACCCGCGCCACCGCCTTCGCCTCGCGCCGCTATCGCCGGCCGTGCCGCTAGGCCGTGTCTGCTGTCACGATCAAGGAGTTGTGTCCGCGTTGTCGTGTGAAAACGCGGACACAACTCCGTGATCGTGGGGAGGGAGGCCGGCGGGTGGCGGGTTTCGGACCTCGCCGGCGCGTGGCGGTCTGGTCGGTGGTGGTGGGCGGGCCGGTAGGGCTGGGGGTTGGGGCGGCAGTTGTGATTACTCCACGTACTTTCGCCAACCACGTTCCGCTCCGGTCGGTGCGCTGGCAGGATGTCGGGCATGTCGCATCTCAGGCCATCCGTCACAATCTTCACTGCCGCCGCAGCGGTCACCGGGGTTCTCCTGGCGACCGCGCCCGCCGGCGCCGCCGAACCGGCGGCACACCAGCCCACCGTGGCGCACGTCGGCCAGATCGACCGGCAGGACATCGCGCCGCAGCCCGGTTCCGAGCCGGACACCCTCGTCGAGCCGGACATCGCGGTGTCACCGCGGGATCCGAGGATCGCCGTCGCGGCGGCGCACGACGGCCGGTTCCCGGACGGCGGCGCGGTCGACATCTCCTACGCCTGGACCCACGACGGCGGCCGGACGTGGCACCACGCGCCGGTACCCGGCCTCACCACCGCCGTCGGCGGGGTCTGGGACCGGGCCTCCGACCCGGTGCTGGCCTTCGGCCCGGACGGCACGCTGTACCTGTCCACGCTGGTCTTCGACAACACCTGCCCGAGCGGGGTGGCCGTCTCCCGGTCCACCGACGGCGGCCGCACGTTCGGCCCGCCCGTCCTCGTCCACGACAGCCAGACCTGCGACGTCAGCGACGACAAGAACTGGCTGGTGGTGGACAACGGGTGGCGCAGCCCGCACCGCGGCCGGCTTTACCAGTTCTGGACCGCGTTCCTGACCCTGCCGGACGGCAGCGACGGCGGCTCGCCGCAGTGGCTGCGGTACTCCGACGACCACGGCCGGACCTGGAGCGACACGATCACGGTCTCCGGGCCGCACGACCCCACGCAGAACTCGCAGGCGATGATCCACCCGGACGGCTCGATCACCGACGCGTACGAGTTCTTCCCGGCCGGCGGCGGTGACACGCCCGAGCACCACCCGAACGCGGCCGCCGCGCGGCCCCAGGCCGCCCCGGCCGCCGAGGGCACCCAGGTGGTCGCCCGCACCTCCGGCAACGGCGGCCTGAGCTGGGGCGACCCGGCGACGATCACGACCGACGTCGGCGAGGGTCCCGACGACGTCCGCTGCTGCCTGCCGTCCGGCACCGCCGACCCGGTCACCGGCGAGCTGTACCTGGCCTGGGACTCGGTCACGCCGAACCTGGTCAACATCTCCCGGTCCCGCGACGGCCGGCACTGGTCCGCTCCGGTCGCGGTCAACGCCGGCGCGCCGGCCACCGTCGAGATGGTGAACGTCGACGTCGCCGCGTACGGCGGCCAGGTGTTCGTGTCGTACGGCAGCCGTGACACCACGGTGGAGGCCGGCCGGTACGTGCAGGAGGAGCTGGCCACCGGCCGGGACACCTTCGGCACCGTCCGGTTCGGCCGGCCGCTCGCCCTCGGCCAGCGCTCCGACCTGAAGTACGCGGCGTTCGCCGGCGGCCTGTTCCCCGGTGACTACATGGGCACCGCGGCCACGGCCGGCGCGCTGTACGTGGTGTGGGCGCGCTCGTCCACCCCGGACGACCCGGCCGCCAAGTTCCACCAGGTCCTGGACGCCGCCGCGCTGCGCACGTGACTACGCACGTGACTACGCGCGTAGCGCGCGGGTCCTGGTCCGCAGGTCGAACCGGCCGGGGTGGCTGGCGAACAGCACCGCGGTGAGGCCGAGCGCCGCCAGGCACAGCACGGCGGGAACGGCGAAACCGGCGCGGTGGCCCAGGGTGGCCACCGCGCCGGCCGCGATCAGGCTGCCGGACACCACGGCGACGTTCTCGTGGTTGAGGTACACCGAGGTGGCGGTGCCCGGCCGGCCGGCCATCAGCCGCTGCGCCAGGTCGATGCCCACCATCACGGTGGCCGCGCCGAACACCGCGTACACCACCTGGAGGGCGAACAGCTCCCACACCCGGGCGACGACGACGAGGCCGCCGTAGTACGCCACGCTGGCCACGGCCCCGACCAGGAAGATCCGGCCGCGGCCCCACCGCACGGCGGCCCGCGCCATCGCCGGCATCAGCGCCAGCTCGCACAGCGGCGGCACGGCGAGGGCGATCCCGACCAGCGCGGCCGGGGCGTGCAGCGAGGCGTGCATCAGGATCGGCAGCTGGGACAGCACCATCATCCGGCCGCTGGAGTACAGCACCATCGCGCCGGCCAGCCCGATCAGCAGCCGCGCCGCGCCCGGCTCCGCCGCCTCGACGGTCTCGACCTCCCCGGCCTCGGCGGGATCCTGGGCGCGCACCGGCGCCGGCCCCAGCGGGCGCAGCACCTTCAGCGCGAGCACCAGGCAGATCGCGCAGGCCACGCCGGTGATCCGGAACACGCCGCGGGCGCCGAACGCCGCCAGCCCGATCCCGCCGATCGCGAACCCGGCGAACGAGCCGATCGAGAACACGATCCGCACCCTGGTCACCATCTCCAGGGACGCGTTGTCGCCGGCGCGGGTGGCGAGGTCGCGGGCGTACGCGAGCAGCTGCGCGGCCGGGACGCTGAGCACGCAGAAGAACACCAGCCCGACCACCAGCATCGCCTTGTACGACCGGACGCCCGACAGCACCCAGCACCCGATCGCCAGCCAGCCCAGGCTCGCCGGTACCAGGACACGCCGCGCGCCGGCCCGATCCGACAGCCAGCCGATGGTCGGCAGGGCTACCATCCCGGCGAAGGCCACCGCCACGAAGTACAGCGTCACGCCGGTGTCCGTGGCGCCCACCTGGTCGCGGGCGAACAGCGCCACCACGGCCAGCGCGGAGAACCCGGCGGCCGAGTTGAGCAGCACCAGCGCGAGGAGGGTGCGGTGCTGGGTGATCATGTTCGGACCTCTCTCGGTGCGTCGGCTGTCACCCGCCATTTTGCCTGGGCTGGCCGGGCCGGCTCGGTACGGGCCGTTTTCACTGTATTTGCGGGTCGACAGCCCAGGTCGGACGAGGGAAGATGCGCGAGCAATGCCCCGACGTGTGACAGGAGCGACATGGTCGTCGATCCGAGTTCCAAATTGCACAAGATCCGTCCAAGAGTCACGTTTCTGCTGAGCGGGCTCGCGCTGGCGCTGGTCGCGGCCCAGTCCGGCCCGGCGACCGCCGCCCCGGACCCGCTGCGCGGGGCGGCGCGGCAGCAGCTCTCCCACCTTGCCACCGGCGCCACCCCGTCCGGCGTGCGCGCCCTCGACGAAGGCGACGACGGCGGCCACGAGGCCGGTGACGACCCGATGGAGGTCGCCGACAGGGCTGAACAGTACGCGATGGAGCGCAGCGCTCCCGCCGGCTCGGTGTCGGCGGCGGCCCTGCTCGCCGCCCGCCAGCAGGCGGACAGGCTGCCGATCGCGCCGGCGATCGCCCGCGAGGTGACCACCCAGACGCTGGACGCCGAGCCCGCGGGCTACACCGACCCCACGTGGTCCAACGCGGGTGCCGGCTTCCGCGACGTGTCCGGCCGGGTGACCGCGCTGGCCACCGACGGGCACACGTACTACACGGGCACCGCGGACGGCGGCGTCTGGAAGTCCAACGACGCCGGTCGGCACTGGTACTCGATCTGGGACCAGGCCGACACGCTGTCGATCGGCGCGCTGCTCGTCGGCCCGCACCACACCCTGTGGGTGGGCACCGGAGAGGCCAACACCTCCAGCGACTCCTACCGCGGCACCGGCGTGTACCGGTCCGACAACGGCGGCAGGAGCTTCCAGCGGGTCGGCGGCGACCAGCTGGTCGACCGGATGGTGTTCCGGCTGGTCGACGACGGTGTCGGCCACGTGTACGCGGCCACCAGCCAGGGCCTGTACCGGCACAGCTCGGGCACGACCGCCGGCCCGTGGACGCTGGTGCTCAAGCCCGACCCGAACCCGGACAACACGCCGTACCGGACCTCGTTCATCTCCGACGTGGTCGTCAAGCCCGGCACGCACGGCCAGACCGTGCTGGCCGTGCTCGGCTGGCGCAGCGGTAGCCCGTACAACGGGTTCTACCTGTCCACGACCGGTGGTGGCGCCGGCTCGTTCGCCGCGGTGACCCCGACCGGGGCGATCGACACCACCGACATCGGCCGGACCACGCTGGCCTACGCCGCCGACGGCTCCCGGCTGTACGCGATCGTCGAGTCGCCGAAGCTGCTGGCCACGCCGGGCGCCGCGACCAACCTGCAGGGCGTGTTCGTGTCCGCGTCCGGCAACCCGACCGGGCCGTACACGAAGATCGCCGACTCGGACTCGCTCGGCGCGTCCGGCTCGGCCCTGCAGAGCCAGCCGGGCTACCACGTCGGCGTGCAGTCCTGGTACAACCAGGCGCTCGTGGTCGACCCGAAGGACCCGATGCATGCCTTCGTGAGCCTGGAGGAGGTCTTCCAGACCACGGACGGCGGCAAGACCTTCACCACGGCCAACCCGTACTGGAACTACGGCCTCGCCTGCGGCGAGGCGTGCCCGCCGGCCACCCACCCGGACCAGCACGCGCTGGCGCTGACCAGCGACCGCAAGGTCGTCATCGGCAACGACGGCGGCGTGTACCAGCGGCCGGCGTCGGTCGTCGGGTACGGCAGCTGGGAGGACCTCAACGCCACCCTGCACACCCTCCAGTACTACGACGCCAAGGCCGGCAAGCTGGGCGGCGGCCTCGGGTACTGGGGCGGCCTGCAGGACAACGGCACCTCGCTGCTGATCCCCGGCGCGGCGAAGAACATCGAGCCGGCCGGCGGTGACGGCGGCATGGTGCTGGTGGACCCGGCCAACGCCAACCGGTCGGTCGGCGAGTACACCAACCTGGCCCTGTACAGCACCACCGACGGCGGGCACACGTTCACCACGATCAGCCCGGAGTGCGGCTGGCTGTGGACCGACAAGGCGCACTGCGACCCGTCGGCCCGGTTCATCGCGCCGTTCGGGGCCGACACCGGCAACACCAACCACTGGGTCGCGGTCGGCAACAAGGTCTGGGACACCACCAAGGGGTGGGACACCAGGTGCCAGGGCGCGACCTGCGACTGGGTGAACGTGCACGACCTCGGCACGGACGCCGCCGGCGGGAACAACGTCGGCACCGCGGTCGCGACGAACGGCGCGACCACCTACGTGGCGTTCGTGGACAGCGGGGCCAACCCGTCGCCCACCTTCCGGTCCGGCATCGACACCAACTACGGCGGCAGCTGGCACCGGATCTCCTCGCCGGTGCTGCCCAACCGGTACATCACCGGCCTCACCGTCGACCCGGCCAACCCGGCCCACGTGTACGCGATCTTCAACGGGTACTCGCGGCGCTGGATCCCGGGCGGCGGCACCGGCGTGGTGTTCGAGTCCACCGACGGCGGGGCGCACTGGCGGGACCTGTCCGGCAACCTGCCGGACGCGCCCGGCGACGCGCTCGCCCTCAGCGGGAACCACCTGGTGCTGGCCACCGACGTGGGCGTGTTCGTGGCCTCGCGGTGGGCGCCGACCCGGTGGGCCCGCGTGCTCGGTATGCCGCACGTGGTGGTCGACAACGTGACCACGCTGCCCGGCCGCGACGCGGTCGTGGCGGCCACGCACGGTCGTGGCATCTGGCGGCTCGACCTGCTGTTCTGAGGTCGGGACAGGCCGCTCACCGGCGGCGGGGTCGGCGGCGACGCCGGCCCCGCCGCCGTCGTGTCGGCCCCGGCGGTCACGGCCGTGTCGTACCGTCACCGGCATGGCAATCCGTGAGGCCGACGTGGTGGCCGCGGCGCGGGAGGGCGACGAGCCCGCGTTCGCGGCGCTCGTCCAGCGCTACCAGGGCGAGCTGCGGGTGCACTGCTACCGGATGCTCGGCTCGCTGGACGAGGCCGAGGACCTGACCCAGGAGACGTTCCTGCGGGCCTGGAAGAACCTCGCCGGCTTCCAGGGCCGGTCGACGTTCCGGGCCTGGCTGTACCGGATCGCCACGAACGTCTGCCTCGACACGCTCGACGGCCGGGCCCGGCGGGTGCTGCCGCACGAGTTGACCGGCCCGTCCGACCTGAGCCTCGGCGGCGGGCCGCGTACCGACATCCCGTGGCTGCAGCCGTTCCCGGACCGGCTGTGGGATCCGCCCGGGCCGGAGGCCGCGGCCGAGGAGCGGGAAACGCTCGAACTGGCGTTCCTCGCCGCGATCCAGCACCTGCCGCCCCGGCAGCGGGCCGTGCTGATCCTGCGCGACGTGCTCGGCTGGCCGGCCAGGGACACCGCCGCGCTGCTGGACGGCAGCGTGCCGTCGGTGAACAGCGCACTGCAGCGGGCCAGGACCACGCTGCGCGAGCACCTGCCGGCCCGCCGGCTGGACTGGGCGCCGGCGGCCGAGCCGACGCGGGAGCAACTGGCGGTGCTGCGCTGGTACATGGCCGCGGTGGAGCGCGCCGACCTGGCCGCCGTGGCCGACCTGCTGGCCGAGGACGTCCGTACCACGATGCCGCCCTACGCCGTGTGGTTCGCCGGCCGGGACGAGGTCATGGCGGCGATCACCGAGAGCTGGGACCCCGCCTCGCCGAGCTACGTGGGCCGGTTCCGGATGCTGGAGACCCGGGCAAACGGGCGGCCGGCGGTGGCCGCCTACCTGCGCGGCCCCGGCGAGTCCGCCTTCGCCGCCACCGCGATCGGCGTGCTGTGGATCGACGGCGACCGGATCGCCGAGATCACCGCCTTCCACGACCCCGGCCTGTTCCCGGCCTTCGACCTGCCGGCCGTGCTGGACCGATGAGTTTCCCGGCGGCCCGCCGTCTCAACAGGGGTCAACTGGTGTGACCTGACGGAGGAGGCGCGAAATGGGCAGGACGGCGCATTCGAAAACCCTGTACTCGGCCACGATGTCGCTGGACGGCTTCATCGCCGGCGCGGGCGGGGACATGTCGTGGCTGGCCGAGTACGTCGGCGGCACCGCCGACCCGCTCGTGGAGGACCTGATCAAGGAGATCGGCGCGCTGCTGATCGGCAACCGCACCTTCCACGGCGACGACCCCAACCGCGGCACTCCGAACGAGGGCCCGTTCGGCGGCGCCTGGCACGGGCCGCAGTTCGTGCTCACCCACCACACGCCGGACACCCCGGTGCCGGGCGTGACCTTCGTTGGCGACGTGCGCGAGGCGGTGGCCAGGTCCACGGCCGCCGCCGGGGACCGGTACGTGAACATCCTCGGCGCGGACGTGGGGCGGCAGTGCCTCGAGGCCGGCCTGCTGGACGAGATCCTGGTGTTCGTCGCGCCGGTGCTGCTCGGCGACGGCGTCCGGCTGTTCGACCACCCCGGCGGCACCCGGATCAGGCTGGAGCGGCTGCACCGGGGCGAGGGATCGACCGCCGCCCAGCTCTGGTACCGCGTCGCGCGCTGAGCGGCCCGTGAACGGACGGCGCAATCTTGCTGAACCGCGCGAAATCGCGCGCCTCCGGGCCGCCGGGGTGGGAGGATCGGCGGAAAGGCACGTTTGCGCCGTCCGCAGGCGCTGTGGAGGATGGGATCACCGACGACGCCCGCCCACCGGCGCGGCGCCCGGACCGCGGAGGAGTTCTGGAGCAGCCAGAGACGCAGCTCAGCCAGGGCGAGTCGGCGCTGACGGAGGCGGCCGCCGCGGACTACGTGCATGGCATCTGCTTCAAGACCGGGCCACCCCGGCGTACCGGCGCCGAGCTGGAATGGCTGGTGCGGGACGCGGTCGACCCGGCTCTGCCGGTAGCCCCGTACCGTCTCGACGCCGCACTTTCTGACCTGGGGGTTCCCCACCCGGGAACCGGCGCGCGGCCGCTGCTTCCGCACGGGTCCGCGCTCACGCTGGAGCCCGGCGGCCAGCTCGAGTTGAGCTCGCGGCCCGCCGACTCCCTCGCCGGCTGCGTCGCCGATCTCTCCGGTGACCTCGCCACCGTCCGCGCCGCGCTCGGCGCGCACGGGTTGTGCCTCGCCGGCTACGGATACGACCCCTGGCGCCCGCCCCGGCGCGTCCTCGACCTGCCCCGGTACGCGGCCATGGAGGAGTTCTTCGACCGCTCCGGCGAGGAAGGCCGGGCGATGATGTGCAACACCGCGTCGGTGCAGGTCTGCCTCGACGCCGGTACCGACGCCGGCACCGGCGTGTCCGGCCCGGCCGCCGCCGACTTCCGCTGGCGGCTCGCCCACCAGCTCGGCCCGGTGCTGGTCGCCGCCTTCGCCTCCTCGCCGCTGAGCGAGGGCAGGCCGACCGGCTGGCGGTCCACCCGGCAGGCCGTGTGGAGCCGGCTCGACGCCAGCCGCACCACCTCGC
The DNA here is from genome assembly GCA_045806985.1 of Mycobacteriales bacterium. GTDB lineage: Bacteria > Actinomycetota > Actinomycetes > Mycobacteriales > JBJMIH01 > JBJMIH01. The sequence goes on from JBJMIH010000196.1 coordinate 16,930, forward strand.
CGCCGCAGCTCGGGCTGCTGCCCGGCCAGGCCTGGGCGGCGTACGCGCTGGACGCCACGGTGATGTGCGTCCGCAACGGCGACGGCCGGCCCTGGAACGCGCCCGCCGGGCTGACCTTCCGGAGCTGGATCGGCGGCGGTGCCGGTGGCCTGGCCGAGCGGCCGCCCACCCTCGCCGACCTCGACTACCACCTGACCACGCTGTTCCCGCCGGTACGCCCGCACGGCCACCTCGAACTGCGGATGATCGACGCCCAGCCGGGCGAGGACGGCTGGGTGGTGCCGGTGGCCGTGGTCACCGCGCTGTTCGACGACCCGGCCGCGGCACGGGCCGCCGCCCTGGCCACCGCGCCGCTGCTCGCCGCCGGCGCGGGCGC
>JBJMIH010000197.1:0-13832 GCA_045806985.1 Mycobacteriales bacterium
AACTCGGGTGCGAGGAGTGAACGAATCGTGAAGTACATGCTGTTGATCCACAACCGGCCGGGGTACGTCGAGGAGCTGTCCGAGGCCGACCGCGACGCGCTGTTCGGCGAGGTCGACCGGATCATGGGCGAGCTGACCAGCTCCGGGGAGCTGCTGCGCGGCGAGGCCCTGGCCGACCCGTCCGAGTCCAGGACGGTCCGGGTCCGCGACGGCGTCCCGGTGATCACCGACGGGCCGTTCCTGGAGGCCAAGGAGCAGTTCGCCGGCTACGTCCTGGTGGACTGCGACTCGCTCGATCGCGCCACCGAGATCGCGGCGAGCTGGCCCGACGCCAGGTACTTCGCGATGGAGGTCCGCCCGGTCATCCACCAGTCCGGCCCGGAGCCGAACTGACCGTTCAAGCGCGTGCCGCCTGCGCGAGCAGGCGGTTGGCGAGGTCGGCGACGGCGGTGCGCAGCTCGTCCGGCCGGCGGATGGTGAACGGCCAGCCCAGCCCGGCCAGCAGCGCCGCCATCCCGTCGAGGCGCTCGGCGCGGGCACGCAGCAGCACCCCGCCCTCGGTCCCGGTCACCGTGCCCGCGGTGGCCGGGAACCGGCGGCGTGCCTCCGCGAGCGTGGCCTCCAGCAGCACCTCCACCTCCCAGGTGTACGGCACGCCGGCGAGCGACTCGGTGACGTGCGCGACCGGGTCGAAGCCGGCTGGCGCCGCGAAGGTCTCCGTGCCCAGCTCAGCCGCGGCGATCCGGTCCAGCCGGAACGTGCGGACCTCGTCGCGGCGGTGGTCGTGCCCTGTCACGTACCACCGTCCGGAGTGGAAGACGAGGCCGTAGGGGTCCAGGTCGCGCTCGCTGTCCTCGCCCTGCCAGGACCGGTACCGCAGCCGGACCCGCCGGCGCGCCCTGGTGGCCTCCCCCAGCACCAGCAGTACCCCGGTCGCGGGGGCGTGCGCCGGCCGCGGCTGGTAGGTGAACCCGAGCGTCTCCCGCACCGCCTGGGTGCGGTCGCGCAGCCCCGCAGGCAACACCCGCTCGATCTTGGCGAGCGCGGTGTCGACCGCCGGGGTGGCGGTGGACAGGCCGAGCTGCCGCCCGGCGACCAGCCCGAGGACGACCGCCACGGCCTCGTCGTCGGTGAGCATCAGCGGCGGCAGCTTGTAGCCGGGCATCAGCCGGTAGCCGCCGTACCGGCCCCGGTCGGCCTGGACGGGAATGCCCAGCTCGGCGAGGCGGGCGGCGTACCGGCGGATGGTGCGCTCGTCCACCCCGAGCCGCGCGGCCAGGTCGCGGCCGCCGAGCCGGTGGTGGGCCTGGAGCAGCTCCAGCAGCGCCAGCACCCTCGTCGTCGGCTGTGACACCCGTCACTCCACTAATCCGGACCTGACCTGACCGGATTCAAGCCTAGCGTCAGCGTCATGACAAACATCGTTCTCGTGGGCGGCTCCTTCCTCGGCGCGTGGGCGTGGCAGCGGGTGACCCCGCGGCTGCGCGCGGCCGGGCACGACGTCCACCCGCTGACCCTGACCGGCTTCGGCGACCGGGCCCACCTCGGTACCCCGGAGACCGACCTGTCCACCCACGTCCAGGACATCGTGGCCGCCATCGAGACCGTCGACCTCACCGACGTGGTGCTGGTCGGGCACAGCTACGGCGGCGCGCCGGCCACCGCGGCCGCGCGGCGGATCCACGACCGGCTGCGGGCGCTGGTGTACGTGGCCGGTGTGCTGCCGCGCGACGGCGAGACCCTCTTCGAGACGGCCGGGCCGCAGGTCACCGCCGCGATCATGGCCGCGGTGACGGCGCGGGGCGGCGGCTGGAGCATCCCCGTGCTGACCGACGAGGAGCTGGGCCTGTTCTTCGGCGCGCACGAGCTGGCCGGCGAGGACCTGCGCTGGTTCCGGCGGTACGCCACGCCGCAGCCGCTCGGCACCTACACCGAGCGGGTCCGGTTGCCCGACCCGGCCACGCTGCCGACCGCGTACCTGTCCTGCCGGGGCGACGGGCCGGCGCCGGCCCTGCCGGCCGGCTGGCGGCACGCGGAGCTGCCCACCGGCCACTGGCCGATGATCACCCTGCCGGACCAGCTCGCCGACCACCTGGACGCCTACGCCCGCTCGCTCTAGCCGCCGGCCTCTCTGGCCACGATCAAGGAGTTGTGTCCGCGTTTTCACACGACAACGCGGACACAACTCCTTGATCGTGACAGCAGGGATCCGAAATCCGCCAAGACCCGGACACCGACATGACTTCGAGACACGGGCTAGAGGATGATGTCGGCACCGGTGTCGAGCTTGTAGAGGGCGCGGGAGGTGCCGCCGAGGATGGCGGCGGTGTCGGCCGGTTCCAGCAGGTCGTCGTCCTCCAGCTTGGCCAGCGCCCGCCGCCACACCACCGCGCCCCACCAGTACATCTCCGGGTAGGAGTGGCCGTCGCTGGCGGCCAGCACCCTGGTCACCGGGCAGGCGGACAGCACCTCGGCGAGCAGCCGGTCGGCGACCGGCTCCAGCACCGGCAGGGTGAGCGACAGGTCGGCGTACACGTTCGGGTACACGCTGGCCAGGTAGGCGGCCTGGCGCAGGTACGGCCAGCCGTGCAGGAGCACCACCGGGCAGTTGGCGGTGCGCAGCATCGGGGTGAGCAGGGCCGGGTCGGCGGCGGGCAGGAACAGCTCGGGGTCGCCGAAGCCGGTGTGGAACTGGACGGGCAGGTCGTGCCGGCCGGCGACGGACATGCCGAGCTGCACGGCGAGCGCGACGAGCGCCTCGTCGGTGACCCGGACGGCCTGGTCGGGGTCGGCGGCGGCGAGCCGGACCGCGCCGGCGGTGGGGGTGGGCAGGTCGAGGCCGCTCCGGTACGCCGCGATGCTCTTGAACGCCACCGCGCCGTCCCTGACCTGTTCCTCCAGCCTGGCCTCGAAGCGGTCGGCGATGCCTTCCACCCCGGCGGCGAGCTCCTGCTCCAGCAGTGTCTCCAGCCGGACGATGAGGTACGCGGGCCGGGCGGTGGACTCCACCAGCACGCTGCGGTCGATCGATCCGCGCGGGTACCCGATGTCGACGCACCAGGCGGAGATGCCCGCGTCGTCGGCGAGCAGCCGCAGGTAGCCGGCCGGGTCGGCGGCGATCCGCTGGTCCCGGTGCCGGGCCAGCGCGTGCTCGTCGGCCGAGCAGCCGAGCAGCTGGGCGAGGGCGGCGCGGAACCGGCGGTACCCGATCAGCGACGGCACGTCGGTCTGGCCCTCGGTGAAGCACCGCCGCCAGCCCGGCTGCTTGCCGGCCACGTGGGTCCAGTCGGCGATGAGCGGGTGGCAGTGGTGGTCGAGGAAGGCCGGCCGGGCCCGGTCGCCGGTCACCTCGGTGCTACTGGTGACATCCGCCACATCATGGGTCACTTTGGGTAGACGGTCGGTGGGGCCTACGGCGTTGCCCATACCGTGCTCCCTCGTGGTCCCGGCACATGCCAACTATCCGGACATTCTCCGCCTACGGGTCATTCTTTGGTGAGCAACGCGCGGAGCTGGAGGGCGGCGCTGGCCGCGCCGAGCACCGCGCTGCCGGCGGCGACCGGCGTCGAGACCTGCCCCGCCCGCAGCGAGTCGGCGTTGGTGGCGGCGTCGGCCAGGTCGGCGGCGGCTCCCACGGCCAGCCAGGGCCGCACGTCCCGGCGGCGGGCGGCCGCGTACACCGTGGCCAGCCCGATCGCCAGGTCCCTGGCGCCCATCATCCGCACCGCCCAGGCGGTCCGCGCGGCGGTCGCGCTGTCCACACCGAACGCTCGCAGCACCCCGTCCGGGCGCGCCACCAGTCCCGCCCCCGCTCCGACCCGCGCCACGCCAGTGACGAACGCCACAGTCCGCCGCGACCTTCCCGCTGACCCTGGCAACCGCACCCCTGCCATTGAACGTCCCCTTTCGGCAGGGCCATCATGCCTGATCGCGTCGTCGTGACCGGGGGATCCCGTCACATTGGTGCAGCGGGAATCAAAACCTGCCGATGTTCGTTGGGAAGGATCAGCAGGCAGCACGTCGGGGAGGGATAGCACTATGGGTGAGCGTACGCTGCGCGGAAGCCGGCTCGGCGCGGTCAGCTACGAAACTGACCGTAACACCGAGTTGGCGCCTCGCCAGCACGCGGAGTACCGGTGTTCGCGAGGGCACCAGTTCACCATCCCGTTCGCATCGGACGCCGAGATCCCGCTCACTTGGGAGTGCAAGTCCGACGGGATGATCGCGAAGCTGGTGGACGGCGCCGAGCCGGAGAGCAAGAAGGCCAAGCCACCGCGGACGCACTGGGACATGCTCCTGGAACGGCGGAGCATCTCCGAGCTGGAAGAGGTCCTCAACGAGCGACTGGAGATGCTCAAGCAGCGTCGCTCCCGGTCCGCCTGACCGCTGACGACCGATGCCGCGTTCCCCCGGGGAGGGAACGCGGCATCGACGTGTCCGCGCGCCGACTCTCGGCGGCAATACTTGCCCTCCGGCGCGGGTGAGTGGAGCATCACCACACGTGACGTCCAATCCGAGCGTGCACGAGGATGTGTCCGAAGGCCTGCGGGCGGTCGAGGACGGGTACGACTTCCCTGTCCATGCCAGCGACGGGATGGCCGGGGTCGCGCGGGAGATCGCCAGGCGGGTGGACGGTGCCCGCCGGCACCTCGCCGACCTGCTCGGCTTCCGGCCCGCGTTGAGCGTGCGCGTGCTCGGGCCCGCCGACTGGGACGGGCACGCCGACCACCCCGTCTACGGGATGCCGCACCTGATGGCGGACACGTTGGTGGTACCCGGCGGCCGGAGCCCGTTCTGGGACGGTTTCGTCACGATGATCGCGGTGGACGACCCGACCTCGGCGGGGCAGGTCGCGGCCGTGTACCCGGGCCGGGACGGGCGGGTCGACCTGACGCCGTTCGTGCACCTGCTCGCGGTACACGAGGTGGCGCACCTGTTCCAGCCGGCCGACCGGGTCCGGTTCCCCCGCCGCTGGCTCACCGAGCTGGCCTGCGACCTGGCCCTGCACGCCTACGTGGCCGACGTCGAGCCGGCCGCCCTGCCGGTGCTGGAGACGTTCCCGCGCGCGCTGGCCGGCGTCGACCTGGGCCGCTTCCCCGTCCACCAGCTCGCCGACTTCGAGGCCTCCGCGCCGGACATGGAAAGCGGCAACTACGCCTGGTACCAGGCCCAGCTGCACCTGGCGGCCAAGCGGGTGGTGGAGGCCGAGGGCAGCGCGGTGCTCCCCCGGCTGTGGCGGGCCTTCCCGCCGGACCGGGACGAACCGGACGACCAGGCCCTGCTCGAGGTGCTGGGCGCCGAGGCCAGCCCCACCCTGGCCGGGTTGATCCGGGAGTGGCCCGTCGGGTACTGACACCCCTCGATGTCACATCGCGCCGTCCCCGCCGGTCAGAGTGGGCAGACCGCGGACTGGCGAGGAGGTGCCCGGCGATGGAGGTGGCCGATCCCGACCGGACGGCGGTGTTCGAGCGGCACCGCGGGCGGCTGTTCGGCATCGCGTACCGCATGCTCGGCAGCGTCACCGACGCCGAGGACGTGCTGCAGGACGCCTGGCTGAAGTGGAACCGCGCCGACGGGCAGGTCGCCAGGCCGGCCGCGTACCTGGCCCGCACGGTCACCAACCTGTCGCTGGACCGGGTGTCGTCGGCCGCCGCCCAGCGGGAGCGCTACGTCGGGCCGTGGCTGCCCGAGCCGCTGGTCGCCGGCGCCACCCCGGACGTGGCCGACGAGGTGGAGCGGGCCGAGTCGGTGTCGCTGGCCATGCTGGTGGTGCTGGAGAGCCTGAGCCCGCTGGAGCGGGCGGTGTTCATCCTGCGGGAGGTCTTCGGGTATCCGCACCGCGAGATCGCCGAGGCGCTGGGCCGGTCGGAGGCGGCGGTACGCCAGCTCGCCAGCCGGGCCCGCTCGCACGTGGAGGCGCGCCGGCCACGCTTCGACACCTCCGCCGACGAGCAGCGGCGGGTCACCGAGGAGTTTCTGGCCGCCTGTGTGGGCGGCGACCTGGGCCGGATGATGGAGCTGCTCGCCCCGGACGTCGACATCTGGATCGACGGCGGCGGCAGGGTGCCAGGCCCGCGGCGCGGTGTGCGGGGCGCCGACCAGGCCGCCCGCGGGGTGCTGGCCGTGCTCGGCCGGCCCGGTGTCGAGACCGTCCTGACGCTGGTCAACGGCCGGCCCGGCGTGCTGGTCACTGTGGACGGTGTGGCCGACTGCGTCGCCAGCCTGGAGGTCGCCGGCGGCCGGATCACCGAGGTCCGCGTCATCCGCAACCCCGACAAGCTCCGCCACCTCTAGCGTCCTGTGGTTCGATGGCGGCCATGGGGATGGTCTACGCCGACCTGTCGGTGTCGCTGGACGGGTACATCGCCGGCGCGCGGGTCGGCGTCGACAACCCGATGGGGGACGGCGGGGAGCACCTGCACGAGTGGATGTTCGCCGGCAAGTCGCCGGAGGAGTCGCGGGCGTTCGAGGAGGAGCACTTCGCGACCACCGGCGCGCTGCTGATGGGCCGCACGATGGCGGACGTCGGGATGCGGTTCTGGGGCGAGGACCCGACGTTCCACGCGCCGGTGTTCGTCGTCACCCACCGGGCCGCCGGGCCGGTGGTGAAGGCCGGCGGCACGACCTACACGTTTGTCACCGACGGCCCCGCGGTCGCCTTCGAGGCCGCTCGGGCCGCCGCCGGCAACCACGACCTCTGCGTGGCCGGCGGGGCCAGCGTGGTCCAGTGGACCCTGGACGCCGGGGTGCTGGACGAGCTGCGGCTGCACCTGGTCCCGGTGCTGCTCGGCGACGGGGTGCGCCTGTTCGCCCCCGGCCAGGGCCCGGCCGCGCTGGTGCCGCGCGGCGCGGCCGAGCAGGTGGGTGTCGTCCACCTCCGGTACGGCCTGCACTGAGGCCTGGCTACAGGCGGGCGACGTACTTGCCGGCGCCGCGACCGTCGGCGAGGGCCTGGTGGACTCCGGGGACGTCGGCCAGCGGCACCTCGGTCACCGGGTACGCCAGCTTGCCCGCCGCCAGCAGGTCCAGCACCTGGCGCATGGCCCCGGCCACCCGGTGCGGCGCCTTCGCCACCAGCCCGCTGATGGCCATCCCGCCGATCGAGACGTTGGCCGCCATCAACCGGTACAGCGTCGGCAGTTCCGGCGGGCCGCCGGCGGCGTTGCCGAACAGCACGATCCGCCCGCCCGGCGCCACCATCGCGAGGTCGTCGTCCAGGGCGACGGTGCCGAGCGGGTCGAGGATCAGGTCGACCCCGGCCGGCGCCACCTCCCGGACCGCGTCGACGAGGCCGCCGTCGCGGACGAGGGCCAGCTCGTAGCCGGCGTCCCGGACCGCCCCGGCACGGTCGGCCCGGCCGGTCGTGCCGATCAGCCGCGCCACCCCGTACAGCGGCGCCAGCCGGGCCAGCGCGGTGCCCACCCCGCCGCCGGCCGAGTGCACCAGCACGGTCTCGCCCGCGGCGACCCGGCCCGCGTCGGCCAGCAGGATCAGCGCGGTGGCGAGCACCACCGGCACGGCGGCCGCGTCCCGCAGGGTCACCTCGTCCGGAACCGGCACCGCCAGGTCCGCCCGCACGGTCGCCACCTCGGCGAGGCCGCCGGTGCCCGCGTACCCGGCCACCCGCTGCCCCGGGGCCGGCGAGTCGACACCCGCCCCGAGCCGGCGGACCACGCCGGCCACCTCCATGCCCGGCACCAGCGGCCAGCCCGGTACCCACTCCGGGTCCCCGCGGCGCTGCATGACCTCCTTGAAGTTGATCCCGGCGTGGGTCACCTCGACGGTGACCTCCCCGGGTCCGGGCAGCGGCTCCGCGACCTCCCGGATCTCCGTCCGGTCCGCCGTCGCCGACGGTCCGGTCAGCACCAACGCCCGCATCGCGCCCCTCCTCTTTCGATGTTCGTCGTACCACTAACCTAGCGTTGTACGATGACCCTCGAAAGAGGGGGTGAGCGGTGCCACGGACCTCACGGCGGGGTGAGCTGGTCCACCCTGAGGCGAGCGAGATCGACCTGCTGGACGTGCTGCACGCCCTCTCCGACCCGACCAGGATGACCATCGTCGGAGTCCTGCGCGCCGAACCGGAACGGCTCTGCGGCACGTTCCCGGTGGACGTGGCGCCCTCCACGCTCACCCACCACTTCCGCATCCTGCGCGAATCCGGCCTCATCCGTCAGCGCGAGGACGGCAACCGTCGCTGGAACGCCCTCCGCCGCGCCGACCTCGACCAGCGCTGGCCAGGCCTGCTGGACCGCATCCTCGACGGCTACGAGCGCCAGGCGGGGCGGCGGACGCCGTAGCGGGACCAGACGGCCCGCTGGACGAGGAGGGTCGCGACGCCGGCCCCGACCATGCCGGTGAGGTTGAGACCCAGTTGCAGGCAGGAACCCTTGACCTCGTCCCAACGGTCGAGCGCGAGCGCGTCGGCCAGGTTGCCGGCCGCCGGGACGGTGGTCACCGAGATGAAGACCCCGACCAGGGTGGTGGACCGGCCGGAGGTGAGGGCCAGGGTGCCGGCGACGCCGGCGAGTACGGCCACGATCACCGAGTACTTGTCCGGGCTGACGATGAAGTCGGTGAGCGGCCGGTCGTCCAGCATTCCCGGGTGGATCCAGCCGATGGCGCGGCTCACCGCCGCGAAGACCAGCGTCACCGCGACCGCGAACGCGAAGCCGGCGGCGAGCGTGCGGACGGCGCCGCGGACCCGCGCCCAGTCCCGGAACAGGATGCCGAAGCTGATCGCGGCCACCGGCCCGAACTCCGGCCCGAGCACCATCGCCCCGACGATCAGGATCGGCGAGTCCAGCAGCGCGCCGATCGCCGCGATCTGCGTGGCCAGCGCCAGGTAGGTCAGGAACGCCCAGCTCAGCCGGGCGCCGTCGGCGGTGACCCGTTCGAGCTCCGCCCACACCACCGCGTCGTCGGACTCCCCGACCGCGACCTGCTCGGCCCGGTCGGCGGTGTCCGACAGCACCAGGTCGACCCGCTGCGCCACGATCGCGCCGTCCGCCCGCACGCCGAGCGCCAGCAGCTGGTCGAAGATGTGGTTCGCGCCCTCCCTGGCCACGTCGCAGAGCACCAGGTCACCGTCCGGGCGCCGGGCCGCGCCCGGGAAGACGGCCAGGTGCACGACCGCCGGCTCGTCGCCGAGCAGCGCGCACACCTCGCCGGTGCGACCGGTGGGGACGATGAGGCGTAGGTGAATCACAGGGAGATTGTGCAGGTCACCGGCCGGTCAGGTGTCAGGACGGGCCGTGGTCGATGATCTCGCCCTCGACGACGCGGTTCGGCGTCCCCGGGCCGCGCCACGACCTCGCCTGGTACACCCGCAGCCGGCCGGCGTCCTGGCGGGCCACCCAGCGGCCGACTCCCGCCCCGAGCACCGGCCGGAGCAGCGCGCGGCTGGGCGGGAGCAGCAGCAGCGCACCCACCGCGGCGGTCACGAAGCCGGGGATGATCATCAGCAGCCCGCCGGCCAGCACCAGTACCGCGTCGGTGACCTCGCGGGCCGGCATCTTGCCGTCCTCGACGGCCCGGCGCAGCGCGCGGAACGCCCTGCGGCCCTCCCGCTTGAGCGCCCACGACCCGATCAGCATCAGGCCCAGCAGCGCCAGGACCGTCCACGCCGCCCCGATCGTCTTGCCGACCGCGATGATCACCACGATCTCCAGCGCCGGCACGCCCACCAGCAGCGCGACCAGCAGCAGCCGCCGGAGCGGATTGCGCCGGTTCATCGCGGCCTCCTCACGCCGGGGTACTCGACAGGCCCCGACGTCATGCCTAACGCTTGGCGGCCAGTGCTTTGCGCCGGTCGCCGCGACTGCGCTGTGTGAGACCCCACACAGTCACCTTCCAGAACGCCTCGCGGACGATCGAACCGCTCATCTTCGACTCGCCGCGCTCCCGCTCGACGAACCTGATCGGCACCTCGACGACCCGGAACCCGCGCCGCCAGGTTTGCAGGGCCAGGTCCACCTGGAAGCAGTACCCCTGGGACACCACCTGGTCCAGCGGCAGCGCCTCCAGCACCACCCGCCGGTACGCACGGTACCCGCCGGTGGCGTCCCGCAGCGGGATGCGCAGCATCGTGCGGGCGTAGAAGTTGCCGCCCTTGGACAGGATCTCGCGCCGCTTCGGCCAGTTCACCACGGTGCCGCCGCGCACCCAGCGGGAGCCGAGCACCAGGTCGGCCTCGCGCAGCGCGGTCAGCAGCCGGGGCAGCTCCTCCGGCGAGTGCGACCCGTCGGCGTCCATCTCCACGGCGACGTCGTAGCCGTTCTCCAGCGCCCAGCCGAAGCCGGCGATGTACGCGGCGCCCAGGCCCTGCTTGCCGGGCCGGTGCAGCACGTGGATGTGGTCGTCGGCCTCGGCCAGCTCGTCGGCGATCTTGCCGGTGCCGTCGGGGCTGTTGTCGTCGGCGATCAGCAGGTGCGCCTCCGGGACGGCGGCCCGGACGCGGCCGGTGATCTGGCGTACGTTGTCGGCCTCGTTGTAGGTAGGGATGATCACCAGGATTCGGCCCAGATCCGTGAAGGAGTCCGCGCTCGACTCGGTGCTCATTCGACCTCCGGTGACGTGATCCGACGTGGACGGCGACGACGTAGAGCGGCGAGTATACCGAGCGTCCCCAGGCCGGCGATCGCCCATTCGGGGCCGGCGCCGACCCTGGTGGCGAGCGTGCGGCGGGTGCCGGTGGCGACGGTCGCGACCTTCACGGCCGGGGTGAAGACCTTGCTGTGCCAGGTCACCGTGCCGTGCGTGTCGATCACCGCGCTGGCCCCGCTGGTGGCCGCGACCAGCACGCTGCGGTCGGTCTCCACCGCCCGCAGCCGGCCCATCGCGAGCTGCTGCCAGGTCTCGTCGGTGTGCCCGAAGGTGGCGTTGTTGGTCTGCACGACCAGCAGCTGGCCGCCGCCGTCGACGACGTCGCGGACCAGGTTGTCGTACGCGACCTCGAAGCAGATCACGTCGCCGACCGGGGTGCCGGCCATGCGCAGCACGCCGGGCTTCCTGCCGCCCTTGAAGTCGTGCACCCTGTCGACGGCCGAGGACACCACGCGGGCGACCGAGCGGAACGGGATGTACTCGCCGAACGGCACCGGGTGCCGCTTGGTGTAGCGGGCGCCGGGCCCGGTCTTCGGGTCCCAGACGATGCCGGTGTTGGAGATGTACCGGCCGGGCCCGTCCAGGATCGTGCCGATCAGCACCGGCACGCCGACGTCCCTGACGGCCCGGTCGATCATGGCGTACGCGGTCGGGTCGTCGAACGGGCTGATGTCGGAGGAGTTCTCCGGCCAGATCACGAACGCCGGCTTCGGCACCTGGTGCCGCCGGATCTGGCCGGCCAGTTCCTCGGTGCGGGCCACGTGGTTGGCCAGCACGGCCCGCTTCTGGGCATTGAAGTCCAGGCCGAGGCGGGGCACGTTGCCCTGGACCACCGCGACCGTGACCGAGCCGGTCGGCGCGGGCAGCGGCACCGCGAGCCCGGCGAGGGCGACCGCGAGCGCGCCGGCGACCGCGACACCGGCCAGCAGGCCGTACCGGCGGCGGCGGTCGGCGTTCCGGTACGCCGCCGTCGCCGCGATCACGGCGGCGGCCAGCAGCGTCCCCGTCGCGGCCACCGCGAAGCTGACCAGCGGCGCGCCGCCGAGCGCTGCCAGCTTCAGGTACGGCCCAGGCGCCTGGCTGAACGCCAGCCGGCCCCACGGGAAGCCGCCCCACGGCACCCGGTCGCGGAGCGCCTCGTCGGCCACCCAGAGCGCGGCGGCCGTCAGCGGCCACGCCGGGGTGCGGGTGGCCAGCGCCGTGCCGAGCCCGACCGGCGCGAACAGCCCGGACACGGCGAGCGCGAGCAGCAGCCACGGCACCGGGCCGACGTACACGCCGGTCCAGGACAGCAGCGGGACGAACGCGCCGAGGCCGAACGCGAATCCGAGCGCCAGCCCGGTCCGCGCGCTCCGGCCCCGGCACAGCAGCACCAGTGCGGTGACAGAGAGTGGGGCGAGCCACCACAGGTCGTAGTGGGGGAAGGCGAACATCTGCACCAGGCCGGCTCCGGCGGCGGCCGCGTACGGCCAGCGCCGCCGCCACGCCGGCCACGACCACCGGCCCGGCCGCCGCCCGGCGGGCTCGGCGGGGCGGGCCGCCTCGACCTGGACCTCGTCCTGGACCTCGACCTGGACCTCGTCCCGGGGCTGGGCCTCCGGGGGCGCCTCCGGGGGCACGTCGACCTGCGTCACCCGCCCAGTGTCGCCCATCACGCACGCCGGACACAGACCAGGGGCGCGATCATGGCGATGATCGCGCCCCTGACGCGCTGTGCGCCCCCTTCGGTCCGGGTTCGGGGGGTGCCGGAAAGAGACCCGGTCGACCTTCGGACCGACACGCCACCTGCTGGGCGCAGGTGCCCGTGCCGTTGTCTACTGGACGACCAGGCCCCTCCCTCGCGTCGCACCCCCTGCGTGGACGGGCAGCAACTCCTGTCCTGTACCCCCCTACCGGCACTGGACCTGGCCGCTTACGGCGTCGACACCGCTGGACCAGTGCGGTGAGGACCGGAAGGTTCCCGTTCCACTCGTCTCGAACCCGAGACAAGGCAGGAACTTAGCGAACCTCGACCGAGCCTCGCAACAGACTCAGGGAAGGTCGGACGACAAACTTCAGGCCGGCGGCGTGTCGGTCACCGACACCCCGGTTCCCGCCTCCGGGACGACTACGGTGCCGCGCGCCGTGCACACGACGAGTGGCGGGTCGAGGACGTCGGCGGCGCTCGCGCCGCGCTCCGGCGCGGCCCGGCACACCACCCGCGCGGTGAACTCCACACCACGGCTGCGCCGCCCGATCCGCGTCACCACCGCGGTCGCCTCCAGCACGTCACCGGCCCGCACCGGCGCGGTGAACTGCACGTCGTCGTAGGAGGCGAACAGCCCCTCGTCACCGTCGGTGCGGACGCACACCTCGGTCGCCACGTCGCCGAACATGGCCAGCAGGTACGCGCCGTCCACCAGGTCGCCGCCGTAGTGCGCGTGGCTGTACGGCACGTAACGCCGGTGCGTGACGGCCAGCCCGATCCGCGGGTCGACGTCGGTCATCCGCGCTCCCCCTCCCCCAGCAGTGCGTGCACAAGGTACGACGCGACGTCGCGCGGAGTGGTGGACTTGCCGAAGATGCGGTCCACGCCCAGCTCAGCGGCCATCGCCGGGTCGAACCGCGGCCCGCCGACGACCAGCAGCGGCCGGCTGCCTTCGCCGTAGCCGTCGGCGAAACCGCGCGCCAGCTCGCGCACGTTGTGCAGGTGCGCCTCCTTCTGCGTGACGATCTGCGACACCAGCACGGCGTCGGCGTTCTCCCGCTTCGCGCGCGCCACCAGGTCCGGCACCAGCACCTGCGCGCCCAGGTTGACCACCTTCATCTCGCGGTAGTACTCCAGGCCCTTCTCGCCGGCGATGCCCTTGACGTTGAGGATGGCGTCCAGGCCGACCGTGTGCGCGTCGGTGCCGATGCACGCGCCGACCACCACCAGCTTGCGGCCCAGCCGGGTGCGGATGGCCAGGTTGACCTCGGCGGACGCGAGCTCCGGGTACTCCCGCTCCACCACCGTGACCTGCGCGAGGTCGACCAGGTGGTGGGAGCGCCCGTACACCACGAAGAACGTGAACCGCGGCCCCATCCCCTTGGCGTGCACGACCATCGCCGGGTCCAGGCCCATCTTGCGGGCGAGCTGGAGCGCGGCGCCCTCGGCGCGGGCGCGCTCGGTCTCGGTGCCGTGCGGCACCGGCAGCGTGAACGACACCTGCACCATGCCGTCGCCGGTGGTGTCCCCGTACGGCCGG
>JBJMIH010000198.1:0-5829 GCA_045806985.1 Mycobacteriales bacterium
CTCCTGCCAGCCGGCCAGCTCGAAGTGGTGCTGGAGCGGCGCCATCCGGAACACCCGTTTGCGGGTGGCCTTGAAGAACGCGACCTGGATGATCACCGACAGCGTGATGATCACGAACAGCGCGCCGAGGATCGGCAGCAGCATCTCGGTACGGGTCATGATGGCCAGCCCGGCGAGCAGCCCGCCCAGCGACAGCGAGCCGGTGTCGCCCATGAAGATCCGGGCCGGCGCCGCGTTCCACCACAGGAAGCCGAAGCAGGCCCCGGCCGCCGCGCCGGCGATCAGCGCCACGTCCAGGCCGTCGCGGACCACGTAGCAGGCGGCCGGGTTGACGGCCGGCGCGCCGCACAGGTGCCGCCACTGCTGGAAGCCGATGAACGCGAACGCCCCGAACACCATCACCGAACTGCCGGTGGCAAGCCCGTCCAGCCCGTCGGTGAGGTTCACCGCGTTCGAGGTGCCGCTGATGATCACGTACGCCAGCAGCACGAACCCGATCGCGCCCACCGACAGCCAGGGCAGGTCGCGGACGAAGGAGATGTGCGTGGAGGCCGGCGTCGCGCCCTGGAAGTTCGGGAACTGGAGCGACAGCAGCCCGAACGTGATCGCCACGATCAGCTGGCCGACCATCTTGGCGGTGCCGGACAGGCCGAGGCTGCGCCGCCGCCGCACCTTGATGAAGTCGTCCAGAAAGCCCACCACGCCGAGCCCGGTGAACAGGTACAGCAGCAGGTACCCGGACGCGGTCGGCTTGCGGCCCGGTTCGGTGATGCTGAGCAGGTGGGCGAAGCCGTATCCGCCCCACACCCCGGCGATGATGATCAGCCCGCCCATGGTGGGGGTGCCGCGCTTGGACTCGTGGCTGGACGGGCCCTCGGTCCGGATCTCCTGGCCGATGCCGAACCGGCGCAGGATCCTGATCAGCACCGGGGTACCGAACAGGGCGATCACGAACGCGATAGCGCCCGCGATGAGAACTGTCCTCATCCGGTGCCTTCCTCCAGCAGCGCGAGCGCCAGGCGTTCCAGCTTGATCGCGCGGGACGCCTTGACCAGCACCACGTCGCCCGGGGCGAGCTCGCGGCGCAGCAGGTCGAGGGCGGCGGCCGCGTCCGGCACGGCTTCGGCGCGCGGGTCGCCGCGGACGATGCCGGCCGTGTCCTCGCCGACCGCCAGCACCCGCTCGATCCCGGTCTCGGCGGCGAACCGGCCCAGCGACTCGTGCTCGGCCTCCGACGTGTCGCCGAGTTCGGCCATGTGCCCGAGCACCGCCCACCGCCGCCGGCCGGCGCCGATGGTGGCCAGGGCGCGCAGGGCGGCGCGCATCGACTCGGGGTTGGCGTTGTACGCGTCGTTGATGACGGTCACGCCGTCGGGCCGGACGGTGACGTCCATCCGCCACCTGCTGGCGGCCCGCAGCTCGCGGAGGGCGGCGGCCACGTCCGGCAGCGCCATGCCCAGTTCGAGCGCGACCGCGGCGGCCGCGAGGGCGTTCCCGACCTGGTGCGCGCCGTGCACGGCGAGCCGTACCGGCACCTGGCCGGACGCGGTGACCAGCGTGAACGCCGGCCGAGCCGCCTCGTCCAGGGTCACGTCGACGGCGCGCACGTCCGCGCTGTCGGCCTGCCCGAACGTGACCACCCTGGCGACCGTCCGCGACCGCATCCCGAGTACCAGCGGATCGTCCGCGTTGAGGACGGCGACCCCGCCCTCGGCGGCCGGCGGCAGCGACTCCACCAGCTCGCCCTTGGCCTTGGCGATGGCCTCCTTGGACCCGAACTTGCCCGCGTGCGCGCTTCCCACGTTGAGTACCACGCCGATCCGGGGCCGTGCGATGCCACACAGGTACGCGATGTGGCCGATGTTGCGGGCCGACTTCTCCAGCACCAGGTACCGGGTGTCGGCGGTGGCCCGCAGCACCGTGTGCGGGTGGCCGATCTCGTTGTTGAACGACTCGGGCGGGGCGACCGTCGGGCCCAGCCTGGCGGCCAGGCCGGCCACCATGTCCTTGGTGCTGGTCTTGCCGGACGAGCCGGTGATGCCGATCGTGATCGCGTCCGGCAGCCGGCCGTGCACGCCGGTGGCGAGCGCGGCCAGCGCGGTCAGCGTGTCGGACACCATGACGGCCGGCGTGTCGCCGACGTCCCGGCTGGCGATCACCGCGACCGCGCCGCGCTCGACCGCGGCGGCGGCGTAGGTGTGCCCGTCGGTGTTGACCCCCTCGGTGAGGGCCACGAACAGCCCACCCGGGGTGATCTCGCGGGAGTCGAACTCCACCGAGCCGGTCACCACCGTGGCCGGGTCGGCGTGCGCGAGCGTGCCGCCGGTCAGCTCCGCGACATCGGCGAGGGTCAGGGGGATCACGCCCATGCCTCCCGTTCGTCCGGTTCGCCCGTTCCGGTGCCACGATCAAGGACCTGTGCCCGCTTCTTCACAGCATTTCGCGGGCACAACGCCTTGATCGTGACGGCGGGGGCGGCGGGGCGGCTGGCGCGCATCACTGCTGTACCGCCTCGGCGAGTGCGGCCCGCAGCACCTCGCGGTCATCGAAGGGCAGCACCACGCCACCGACCTCCTGCCCTGGTTCGTGTCCCTTGCCGGCGACCAGCACGGTGTCGCCCGGTCGCGCCCGGCGTACCGCCTCCGCGACCGCCTCCCGCCGGTCCGCCACCTCGACCCACTCGGCGCCGGGCACCGCGCGCACGCCGTCCAGCATGGCGGCGCGGATCGCGGCCGGGTCCTCGCCGCGCGGGTTGTCGTCGGTGACCACCACCAGGTCGGCGCCGCGGGCGGCGGCCTCGCCCATCAGCGGGCGCTTGGCCCGGTCCCGGTCGCCGCCGCAGCCCAGCACGATCAGCAGCCGGCCCTTGGTGGCCGGCCGGAGGGTGGCGAGCACCTTGGCCACCGCGTCCGGCTTGTGCGAGTAGTCCACCACGGCCAGGAACGGCTGGCCCGCCTCCACCCGCTCCATCCGGCCGGGCACCTGCACCTCGGCGATGGCGGCCAGCGCGACATCGGCCGGCACGTCCACGGTGCCGAGGACGGCGACGGCCAGCGCGGCGTTGGCCACGTTGAACGCGCCCGGCAGCCGGACCGCGCCCTCGTAGCCGCGGCCGTCCGGGCCGGCGAGCGTGAAGCGGGAGCCGGCGGCCTCGGCCCGCGCGCCGGTGACCCGCCAGCTGGCGACCGGGTCGCCGGCGGCGGAGACGGTGACCGTGCCGGGGATGGCGAGGCGGCGGCCGTACGGGTCGTCGAGGTTGGTCACCGCGTGCGCGGCCCTGCCGTCGAACAGGGTGGCCTTGGCGGCGAAGTACCCCTCCATGTTGCCGTGGAAGTCCAGGTGGTCCTGGGAGAGGTTGGTGAAGGCGGCGGTGGCGTACCGGGTCCCGTCCACCCGGCCGAGGGCGAGCGCGTGGCTGGACACCTCCATGGCCGCCGCGGTCACCCCGCGCTCGGCCATCACCGCGAACACGCCCTGCAGGTCGGTGGCCTCCGGCGTGGTGAGCGGGATCTTCACCGCCTCGCCGGCCACCCGGGTCTCCACCGTGCCGATCAGGCCGGTGACGTGGCCGGCCGCCCGCAGCCCGGCCTCGATCATGAACGTGGTGGTGGTCTTGCCACTGGTCCCGGTCACGCCGAGCACCTTCACGCGAGCGGTCGGGTCGCCGTACACCCAGGCCGCGACCTGGCCGAGGACGGCCCTCGGTTCCGGTACCACCAGCGCCGGCAGTCCCGCGCCGGCCGCCCGCTCCGCGCCGTCCGGGTCGGTGAGCAGGGCGGCGGCCCCGGCGGCGGCCGCGCCGGCGGCGAAGTTCGCGCCGTGCGTGCGGGCGCCGGGCAGGGCGGCGTACAGGTCGCCGGGCCGGACGTTCCGGGAGTCGTGGGTGACCCCGGTGACGGTGGCTTCACCGCTCACCGGCACCCCGAGGATCCCGGCCAGCTCACCCAGCCGGCGCGCGCCGGGATGGTCGGGTCGCAGGTCGGTCGGCACGGCTCGAAACCCTACCGGGCCGGCCTCCGGCGCCCGGTCACGGGCCATAGATCTTGATGACGGGTTCGGGTCCGGTGTCGGGCGGGACGTGGTACTTGCGGAGCGCGTACTCCATGATCTCCTTGAACACCGGCAGGTGGGTCTGCGAGGCGGCGGCGCCGTCACCGGCGACCACCACGGCGACCACGAAGCGCGGGTGGTCGAGCGGGGCCATGCCGACGAACGAGGCCACGTGGTTCTCCAGGTACTGGCCGTCGACCCGGATGTTGCCGGTGCCGGTCTTGCCGGTGATCCAGTACCCGGGGATGGCGGCCTTCCTGCCGGTGCCGGTCTCGTCGGCGACCACGCCGGTCATCAGCTGGCGCATCAGCTTCGCGGTGTCCGGCTTGACCACCCGGTGCTGCTCCGGCGCGGGCGCCGGCCGCAGCGTGCCGTCCGGCCCGATCGTGCCCTTGACCAGGGACGGGCTGACCCGCACGCCGTCGTTGGCGATGGCCTGGTAGGCGGCCGCGAGCTGGAGCGGGGTGATCGCGACGCCCTCCCCGATCGGGATGCCGCCGTACGCCGGCTTGCTCCACTTCTTCGGGTCCTGGAGCTGGCCGGGGCTCTCGCCGGGCAGGCCGATGCCGGTCTTCGACCCGAAGCCGAACTTCTGCTGGTAGTCGTAGAGGGTGGCGTTGCCCTTGGCGGCGTACAGCTTCTCCGCGATCTGGATCGTGCCGACGTTGCTGGACTGCGCCAGGATGCCCTGCAGGGTGATGTCGACCTGCCCGTGCTTGTGGGTGTCCTGGTAGGTCTTGGAGCCGACCTTGATCGTCGGTCCGATCGACTCCACGTCGTCGGCCGGGATCACGCCGGTGTCCAGCGCGGTGGACAGCGTGATCGCCTTGTGCACCGAGCCGGGCTCGACGACGTGGTCGACGGCCCAGTTGCCGCGCGCGGACCCGTCCGACGCGCCGGGCTGGCTGGCGTCGTAGGTCGGGTAGTCGGCCATCGCCAGCACCTGGCCGGTCTGCACGTCCAGCACGATCGCGGTGCCGGTCCAGGCGCCGGTCTCCCGCATGTGCGTGGCCAGCGACTCCTGGGCGGTGAACTGGAGGTCGCGGTCCAGCGTCAGCTCGATGTTCTGGCCGGGCGTCGCCGGCTCCTCGCGGCGGTGGCCGTTCGGGATCGGCGTGCCGTCCTCACCGGTCTCGTACACCATCCGGCCCCGCTTGCCGGCCAGCGCGGTGTCGTAGTACTGCTCCAGCCCGGCCTGGCCCTTGCCGTCGATGTCGGTGAAGCCGAGCACGTTGGCGGCGAACGTGCCGCCCGGGTACACCCGCTTGCTCTCCGGCAGCGTGTAGATGCCGGTCAGCTTGGCGGCGGTGAGCGAGTCGGCGACCTTCGGGTCCACGCCGTGCGCGAGGTACACGAAGTGCTTGCTGCTCGGGTGCCGGATCTTGTCGGCGAGCTGGTTGGCGGGCAGGCCGAGCGGGCCGCTCAGCGCGGTCGCGGTCCGCTCCGGGTCGGCCACCAGGGTGGGGTCGGCGTACACGGCCTTGACCTGGACGCTGTCGGCGAGCAGGTTGCCGTCCCGGTCCATGATGTTGCCGCGCTGCGGGTACAGCGTGACCGAGTTCTTCCACTGCTGGCGGGCCTTGTCGGCGTACGCGGCCGCGTCCACGGCCTGCAGCTGGACCAGCCGGGCGGCCAGCACCAGCAGCAGCGTGAACGCCACCGACAGGCCGAACCGCAGCCGCCGGGTCGGGCTGCCCAGCCGCAGCGTGGGCCGCTGCCGGACCGGCCGGCTGGGCGGCCGCGGCTGGCCGCCGGGCCGGGACTGGCCGGGCCGCGGGC
>JBJMIH010000199.1:0-10953 GCA_045806985.1 Mycobacteriales bacterium
CCTGGACGTCTGCGACGCCCACCCCTACCTGCAACGCGCCGCGCAGTACCACGGCGAGCGCACCAGGTCCGACTGTCCCGTGTGCCGGCGTGAGAAGCTCTGGCACGTCAACTACGTCTACGGTGACGAGCTCAAAGGATCAGCAGGTCAAGCCCGGTCCAGCAGCGAACTTCCCAAGATGGCGATGGACTACGGAGAGTTCACGGTCTATGTCGTTGAAGTTTGTCGCGGTTGTGGGTGGAACCACCTCGCCGTTTCCTACGTCCTTGGACGGGATGGACTCGACGAGGGAAGTGACCGGCGGGCGGCGCGCGAGTAGGCGACCGTCCATGTCCCGCTGTGCGCTGCATCACAGCAGCACCCCCGTGTTTTGGGGGACGGAGAGTGAGAAGGCAGGGTGAAGCGGTGACCCAGCCCCCGTACGACGACCGTGACATGTCCCAACGGCCGTACCGACCGCCGCTCGAGAATGAGCGGCGGGACCTACCGCCTGCCGGGGCACCTCGGCCGCCGCTGCGCAGCGAGCGCGGCGGCCGTGCCGCGCGCTCCGCACGGGACAACCTCGAGCGCTTCCGGCGCGGGGCCACCGACACCTTCGCCGCCGTGCGGGACAACGTGCGGGACCGGGTGAACAACCGCCGCGGTGGCAACGACCCGCGCACCGACCCGCGCAACGATCCGAGGAACGCGCGCAACGCCCAGTACGGGCAGGGCGGTTACCCCGGCGGTCCCGGCGGCTACCCGCCGCCCCCAAGCGGCCCCGGTGGTCCGAGTGGTCCGGGCGGCCCCGGTGGCCAGCCCGGCGGCGCGCCCGGTTACCCGCCGCCGCCCGGCAGTCCGGAGCTCGACCCGCGCAGCGCGTACGCCAGGGCCGGTTACCGCGAGCGGACCTCGCGGCAGGGAATGCCCGGTGGGCCCGGCGGTCCGATGGGTCCCGGCGGACCCGGTGGGCCCGGCGGTCCGATGGGTCCCGGCGGACCCGGTGGGCCCGGCGGTCCTCCCGGCCCGCCGCGCCGGCCCGGTGGCCCGGAGGGTCCGGACGGCCGCCGCCCCGGCGAGGGCCCGAAGGCGCGCAAGAAGAAAAAGAAGCTCCGCCGGCGGATCCTGCTGCTGGTCGTGGCGTTCTTCGTGTTCTCGATCTGCGGCTCGCTCGGCGTGGTGTACGCGGCGATGCACGTTCCGGTGCCCGGCGAGCTCAAGCTGGCGCAGTCCTCCACCATCTACTTCTCCGACTGCAGCACGCCGATGGGCAAGATCGGCACCACCAACCGCAGCGACGTGAAGCTCAACAAGGTGCCGAAGTTCCTCCAGCACGAGGTGCTGTCCGCTGAGGACCGCACCTTCTACGAGAACTCCGGCTTCTCCCCGACCGGCCTGATGCGGGCCGCGTGGGCGAACGTCACCGGCGGCCTCGGCAGCCAGGGCGGCTCGACCATCACCCAGCAGTACGTGAAGAACACCTACCTGGCCAAGCAGGCCCAGCAGAAGACCCTCGGCAGGAAGTTCAAGGAACTGATCCTGTCCATCAAGGTGGACAACAACTACTCCAAGGACCAGATCCTGGAGTGGTACCTGAACACCATCTTCTGGGGCCGCAACTCCTACGGCATCGAGGCTGCCTCCGAGGCGTACTTCGCCAAGCCCATCGACCAGCTCAACCCCAGCCAGGGCGCGCTGCTCGCGGCGATGATCCGCAACCCGTACAACTACAACCCGAAGGTGAACCTGCAACGGGCCACCGCACGGTGGAACTACGTGCTGGACGGCATGGTCAAGAAGGGCTGGATGACCCAGGCCGAGCGCCAGCAGCAGCAGTTCCCGCAGATCATCGACTACGACCCGAACAAGGACAACTTCAGCCAGAAGACGCCGTACGGCTACATCGTCAAGCAGGTCAAGGCGGAGCTGGCGGCGCGCGGCTTCAGCGAAGAGTACCTGACGCAGAACAGCCTCAAGATCTGCACCACGATCGACAAGAAGATCGAAGACCAGGCGATCTCCACCATCCAGTCGACCTTCCAGAAGGCCAACCGGCACGACCCGGAGATGCGGCAGGCGCTGGTGGCGGTCAAGCCCGGTGACGGGGCGGTGATGGCGTACTACGGCGGCACCGACGGCACCACCGCCGACGAGGCCACCCAGCCGCACATGCCCGGGTCATCGTTCAAGCCGTACACGATCCTGAACGCCCTGCACAACGGGTTCAGCATCGACAGCAAGATCGACTCGAGCTCGCCGATGGAGTTCGCCGACCGGCCCGGCCACCCGGTGCACAACAGCAGCGACGAGAGCCACCCGTACCCCAGCTTCTCCATGACCGACGCCGCTGTGCACTCGCTGAACAGCGCGTTCTACGGTCTCGCCGAGCAGCCGGACCGGTACAAGGGCCCGCCGATGGTGGCCAAGATCGCCGGCGACTTCGGCGTCAAGAAGATGGGTATCCGGTCGGCGAGCAACGACACGCCGCACACCGACCCGATCGACGCCTCCGGGCCGAAGATCCAGTCCGGTGAGATCGGCATCGGCAACATCTACACCCGGGTGATCGACCAGGCCACCGGGTTCGCCACCCTGGCGGCCCAGGGTATGGAGGCCGACCCGTACTTCGTCGCCAAGGTGATCGACACCAAGGATGACAAGGTGACCTACACGGCCTCGCCCAGGACCCACAAGGTCACCACCGTCTCCCAGGACATGATCGACGACACCACCTACGTCCTGCAGCAGGTGCTGAAGGGCACCAAGAAGGGCATCTACGAGCTGGCTCCCGGGCCGCACAACGAGCCCAGGCCGGGGGCGGTGAAGACCGGGACCACCCAGTTCGACAAGGCCGCCAACCTGGACGCCTGGATGGTCGGGTACACCCCGCAGGTCGCGACCGCGGTGTGGACCGGGTACGACCACTTCAAGCCCCTGGTGGACGAGAAGGGTGCCCCGATCTACGGCTCCGGCCTGCCGGGCATGGTCTGGAAGGCGTTCATGGACCAGGTGCTCAAGGGCCAGCCGGTGAAGAAGTTCGCCGACCCGCAGCACGTCGGCGACCCCACCAAGGGCATGGGCAAGGGTGGCGTCCTCATGGAGGGCGGCGGTGGCAACAACGGCGACAACAACGGGGACAACAACGGCGGCAACAACACGCCGCCGAAGTGCATCGTCCCCGGCTTCCCGACCGGCTGCCAGGGCGGCAACGACGGTGGCCACCAGGGCGGCGGTGGCAACAACAACGGTGGCGGCGGCAACAGCCCGAGCCCCAACCCCAACCCCACCTGCTCGCTCCTCAACCCCCGCTGCCGGCCGACCAACTGACCCGCGACCATGCGCCCGCACACCGCGCGATGCCCCCGCATCGCCGCGGTGCCGCGGGCGCCGGTCATCCCTGTCGCGGACATAGGGCAGGATTCAGGACGTGAGTGAGCGCGTCGACGTCGTCCTGCCCTCGCACGAGGACCAGGTGGTCCGCGGCCTGTCCGAGGTGATCGGCGGGCCGCCGGGGGATCATGCCCGCATCGGCGGCCCGCGGTTCTGGACGCCGATCCGGGTGCTGCTCGCGCTGGCGCTGGTCATGCTGTCGGCGGGCTGGCTGCAGAAGGCGCCCTGCCGCAACCAGCCGTGGGCGAACGGCTTCCAGTACAGCCACGCCTGCTACTCCGACGTGACCGCGCTGTACTTCGCCGAGCACCTGGACCAGGGCAAGGTGCCGTACCGGGACCACGACGTGGAGTACCCCGTGCTGACCGGCGCGCTGATGGGCGTGATCGGGCTCGAGGTGCACCACATGAACCCGATGAACCCCGGCCGCTGGTTCTTCGACCTGACCGCGCTGGTGCTCGGCCTGTGCGGGGTGATCGCGGTGTGGGCCACCGCGCGCACGCACCGGCGACGACCGTACGACGCGGCGCTGCTCGCGTTCGCTCCGGCCATGCTGGTCACCGCGTTCGTGAACTGGGACCTGCTGGCGGTCGCGCTGACCGCGGGCGCGATGCTGGCCTGGGCGCGCCGGCACCCGTGGTGGGCCGGGGTGCTGTTCGGGCTGGCGACGGCGGCCAAGTTCTATCCGCTGTTCCTGCTGGGCCCGCTGTTCCTGCTCTGCCTGCGGGCCGGCAAGCTGAACCACTTCCTCCGCACGTTCGTGGCGGCCGCGGCCGCGTGGGCTGCCGTGAACATCCCGGTGGAGATGTGGGCGCCGCACGGCTGGAAGACGTTCTTCCGGCTGTCCGAGACGCGCGGCTCCGACTGGGGCACGATCTGGTACTGGCTGGAGCACTATCCCGGGCAGAAGCCGTTCGACAAGGTGGCCGCCGGGCAGGCGCCGGACACCCTCAACACGCTGGTCGCGATCGCGCTGGTCGCCGCCTGTATCGCGATCGCCGGGCTGATCCTCTTCGCCCCGCGCCGGCCCCGGTATCCGCAGGTCGCCTTCCTGGTGCTGGCGGCGTTCCTGCTCACCGGCAAGGTGTGGAGCCAGCAGTACGTGCTGTGGCTGATCCCGCTCGCCGCCCTGGCCCGGCCGCGCTGGCCCGCGTTCCTGGCCTGGCAGGCCACCGAGCTGGCCTACTTCGGCAGCTTCTACCTGATGTTGCTCGGCTTCACCAAGAACAAGGAGTACCTGGGCAACAACATGCTGCTGCTGACCTCGGCCGCCCGCTGGGCCGGCGTGCTGCTGCTCTGCGGCCTGGTGGTGAGGGAGATCCTGCGGCCGGAGAAGGACGTGGTGCGCCGGGACGGCGCCGACGACCCGGCCGGCGGGGTACTCGACGGCGCACCGGACCGGCTGTGGCGGGAGTACGAGCAGGACGACGAGGAGTTCGCTACCTCGACAGCGTGAACACGGCGTCAGGCCCGTAGTCGTGCCGGGTGAGGCCGAGGCCGGCGGTGGGCTGGCTGAGCGCCCGCGCGTACGGTGTGCCCGGCAGCCAGTTGCGCAGCACCACCACCTGCCGGACTCCCAGCGAGCGCAGGTACGTGATTGACGCGGGGTCCGGGAAGCTCGCCGTCCGGGCCCTGATCTGCTCGGTCAGGTTCGGCGCGAAGCCGCTGTTGCCGTTGACCACCTTCGGGAAGCCGTCGGTGGACCAGTACATCACCGAGCAGTCCGCCCACCACACCGCCGGCAGCACGATCGCCGGGCCGTGGACGTTCCGCATCGCGTCCGGCTCGGCCGGCACCGCCGGGTGCGGAGTCTTCGGCAGGCCCTCCAGCACCACCAGCAGCGGCATGATCAGCATCCCGTACCTGGCCCAGCTGCCGGCCTCCTCGACCAGCCGGTCCACCGCCCCGGCGGCGAGCAGGCCGAGCGCCAGCGTCGCGAACACCACCAGCCGGCCGGGGGTACGCAGCCCGTCCCAGCCCGGCAGGTGGTAGGCGACCTTGAAGAACGCGCCGCCCAGGAACGTGGTGCCCATGCCGAGCACCAGCGCGACCGCGGCGGCGGCCAGCAGCCCGAGCCGGCGCCGCACCGACCACGGGCTGACCCACAACCCGAGCAGCGCCAGCGTGGTGACGGCGAAGCCGATCATCATCGTCTTCTCGTTGTTGAAGTCACCGAGGCCGGCGCGGGCGTGCGCCATCGTCCTGCCCCAGACCGCCGAGGTGTCCGGGGCGATGAAGAAGCCGCGGAACGGCGGGGAGAAGATCGCGTTCGCCGCGAGCGTGCGCTTGGCCTCCGGGTGGTCGTGCACCACCCGCAGGTACGGCAGCGCCATCAGCAGCGTGACCACGAGGAACACCACGATCCCGCCGACGTCGGCGACCAGCAGCCGGCGCGGCACCGGCGGCCGGCCGCGCACCGCCCAGCACACCGCCGCGACCACCACGCCGGTGCCGAGCACGTACGCGAACGGCAGCCCGATCCCGAACCCGACCGTGATCTGCCACGCCGCCACCAGCCAGCCGGCCACCGCCCAGCCGGGGCGGACCCGGTCCGGGTCGTACCCGCCGCGCCCGAAGCCGTGGCCGCGGGCGAGCATCGCCAGCGACAGCGCGATCCCGCCGGTGGACAGGATGTGCAGGTGGCCGGCCTGGGACAGCCGCCACGGCGCGTACCCGAACGCGCCGGCGGCGACCAGCGCGCCCACCGGCCGGGTGCCGATCTGGCGGGCCAGCAGGTACGCGCCGAAGAACGACAGCGCCGGCGCCAGGATGTAGAGGATGTTGTAGTGGGCCAGCGCGGCCTTCGGGCCGCCGCCCAGCCAGGCCAGCGGGGCGTACCCGAGCAGCGAGTCGGTGAACGCGTAGGAGTCGTCCAGCGGGTAGAAGACGTTGCCGCTCCACAGGTGCGTGCCGGGGTGCAGCAGCGCGTGCCCGCCCCACGCCGCCGACCAGGCCTCCAGCAGCGGGTCGTAGATGTCCTGCGGGATCGTGGAGGTCGGGTGGCGGGCCGCCGGCCAGGTCATCAGCACCGCGATGACGATCGACCCGAGCCCGGCCAGCAGGATCTCCAGCTGCCGCCGGCGACTCATCCGGGCGGTCCGGCGGTCCGGTGCGCTCTCCGGCTCGGTGTTCGGCTCGGCGTCCCGGGGTGTGTCCGGAGTGGGGTCGGCCTCGTCCTGGCCGTGGCTCGCGACGGACATGATCGACCGGGCCGCCTACAGCCGCTCGCGCAGGAAGGCCAGGTCGGCCGCGTGCTCGGCGGCGCCGCCCGGCGTCTCCACCACCACCGGCGCGTTGGCCGCCCGTACCACGCCCACCAGCAGCTCCGGGTCGATCTCGCCCCGGCCCAGGCTGGTGTGCCGGTCGCGGGAGGACCCGAACGGGTCGCGCGAGTCGTTGCAGTGCACCAGGTCGATCCGCCCGGTGATGGCCTTCACCCTGTCCACCACGTCGATGAGGTCGATGCCGGCGGCGTGCGCGTGGCAGGTGTCCAGCACGAACCCGACGTCGAAGCCGTCGAGGGCCTCCCAGAGCCGGCCGATCGACTCCAGCGTCCTGGCCATCGCGTTGTCCCCGCCGGCGGTGTTCTCGATGAGCAGCGGCACGTCGAACTCGGTCCGCTCCAGCGTCTTGCGCCAGTTCTGGTACCCCACCGCCGGGTCGTCGCTCTTCAGCACGTGCCCGCCGTGCACGATCAGCCCCTTGGCGCCGATCGCCCCGGCGGCCCTGGCCTGGTCCTCCAGCAGCTTCCGGCTGGGGATGCGGATGCGGTTGTTGGTGCTGGCCACGTTGAGCCGGTACGGCGCGTGGATGTAGAGGTCCACACCGGCGGCCCGGAGCAGGTCCGCGTCCGGTCGCGGCTCCGGCGTCTGCCAGCCCTGCGGGTCGCCGAGGAAGAACTGCACCAGGTCAGCCCCGCGCGCCGCGGCCTCGGCCAGCGGGTCCTCCGGCGGGACATGGGCTCCCATGCGTGGCATGACGACGACCTTACGCGGGGGGTACGACATGACTCATTGATGGTCAGTCTTGCGGAGTTTAGGTTGCGAGTTGGGCAAAACCGCGCACTAATGGACTCGCGAAGCCCTGCACGAGGGGAGAGAAGGCGCTGTGGGGGCTCTCCGGTGGATCGGCGCTGGCCTGCTGGCGGCCATCGCCGTCGTCGGCATGGGCGCGCTCCCGGCCGGGGCGGACGACCCGGCCCAGCCCACGGTGACCTTCACGCTGCTGTCCGGCGCCGCCCATCCCGACCCCGCCGTGCAGACGATCACCGCCGGCCAGACCGTGCTGGTCAAGAACACGCTGAGCCTGGGCCTGCACATCGAGGCGCCCGACTCGGTGCAGCAGCGCTGCGACCTGGGCGTGGCCGGCAGCTGCCAGCTCACCTTCCTCAATCCGAGCGGGCCGGCCGGGTACGCGATCACCGGCACCCAGCTGCTGAACCTGCTGGCCGGCGGTACCGCCAGGGTGATCACGGTGGCCAGGCCGGTCGCCAGCCCCACCGTCAGCAAGCCGCCCGCCGCCGGCCCGGCGGCGCCCGCTCCGACCACCTCGGGCGGCCCGCTCGCCAACGACGTGGTCGGCGGCCAGGGCAACAGCGCCGGGCCTGACCTCGGCCAGCCCGGCCCCGGCGGCGCCGCGCCGGCGCCGTCCGCGACCGCGCTGCCGCTGCCCGGTGACGACCCCACCGGTCCCGTCCCGCTGGACGACACCGCACTGCCGGCGGCGAGCGCCCGGCAGAACTCGATCCTGCTGCCCGGCCTGATGGCGGCGCTGCTGCTGCTCGGCGTCGCGACCGGGCTGTTCCGGACGCTGATCACCGAGCCACTGACCGACGACCGCGAGTGACGATGACCTGGAGGTGTGCCGTGGTGCGCCGAGCGACCGCCATAGCGGTGCTGCTGGGAGGCTTCGGGTTGCTCGCGGTGGCGGGGCTCGGCGGGGTCACCGGGTCGGCGTCGGCCGCCCCACCGGCCGCGCCGTACCTGATCGAGCTGAAGTCGACCACCGGCGCCCAACCGGCGCAGTGGTCGGTGCCGGCCGGCGGCCAGGTGGTGTTCAAGAACTCCTACGCCGGCCTGACCGTGCTCGGCCTGATCTCCACCACGCCGGTGACGGTGCACTTCAGCGACGGCCGGCCGGACCTCACGGTCAACTCGGGCGCGACCTCCGCGCCGCTGGCGGTCACCGCGCCGCTGTACTACACGGTGAACCCGGGCCTGCTGTTCGTGCCGCTCGCCACCGTCACCGACCAGGGCTCGATCACCCCGCAGGGGCAGCACCCGGCCAGCCCGCCGCCGAGCCCGGCGACCCACCAGCAGCAGGCCACCGGCGGCCGGCCGGCGGCGAGCGCGCCGCGCCCGGCGCCCGCGCCGGTGGCGCCACCGCCGGCCGCCAACGACGCCGGTACCGCCGTCACCCTGCCCGCGCCCGGCCCGCAGGAGGCGGTGACCCTGCCGCCGCTCGGCGGCGACTCGGCCGCGCCGGGCGGCGGCCAGGCCCCGGGCGGCGACGAGCTGGGGCCGGACGACGCGTCCGCGCCGGGATCGGCGCACGGTTTCCGGGTCGGGATGCTGCTGCCGGCGCTGGTGGCCGCGCTGCTGCTGGCCGGGGTGGCGACCGGGCTGGTGCGCACGCTGCGGAGCACGCCGCTCACCCGGCGTCAGGACGCTTCGTAGGCCGCGAGCGGCGATTCGATTTCTGTCAGGGCCCGCCTGTACCCTGTGCGGGTTCCGACGTGAACCTCCTGCCACGGAAGGTCCGTGGCCGCCCAGTCCACAGGAGGTGAGTAGGTTTTGCGTCACTACGAACTGATGGTGATCCTCGACTCTGATCTCGAGGAGCGCACCGTGAGTCCCTCGCTCGACCAGTTCCTCAACGTCGTCCGCACCGGCGGCGGCTCGGTGGAGAAGGTCGAGGTGTGGGGCCGCCGGCGGCTCGCGTACGAGATCAACAAGAAGATCGAAGGCATCTACGCCGTCGTCGACGTGCAGTGCGAGCCCGACACCATGGCCGAACTCGACCGGCAGCTGAACCTCAACGAGTCCGTGCTGCGCACCAAGGTACTGCGCCCCG
Source organism: Mycobacteriales bacterium (assembly GCA_045806985.1). Taxonomy (GTDB): domain Bacteria; phylum Actinomycetota; class Actinomycetes; order Mycobacteriales; family JBJMIH01; genus JBJMIH01. The sequence goes on from JBJMIH010000199.1 coordinate 9,442, forward strand.
AGATCCACTGAGGAGAGCTCATGGCAGGCGAGACCGTAGTCACGGTCGTCGGGAACCTGACCGGCGACCCGGAACTGCGTTTCCTTCCGAACGGCGCGGCGGTGGCGAGCTTCACAGTCGCGTCCACCCCGCGGACCTTCGACCGCCAGTCGGGCGAGTGGAAGGACGGCGAGGCGCTGTTCCTGCGGTGCAGCGTGTGGCGGCAGGTCGCGGAGAACGCGGCCGAGACGCTCCAGCGCGGTATGCGGGTCATCGTGACCGGCCGGCTCAAGCAGCGCAGCTTCGAGACCAAGGAAGGCGAGAAGCGGACCGTCGTCGAGCTGGACGTCGACGAGGTCGGCCCGTCCCTGCGGTACGCCACCGCGAAGGTCAACAAGACCTCGCGCGGCTCCGCGGGTGGCGGCGGCGGCGGTGGTGGGTTCGGCAGCAGCGGCGGCGGTGGCGGGTACGGCGGCGGCAACAGCAGCCCGACCCCGTCCGACGACGACCCGTGGGCGACCCCGGCCGCGACCGGCGGTGGCGGCGGGTTCTCCGACGAGCCTCCGTTCTGATACGCGACGACGACGTTCTGTAATTTTCGAGGAGCACCAGGCACATGGCGAAGCCCGCCCTGCGCAAGCCGAAGAAGAAGGTTTGCGTCTTCTGCAAGGACAAGACCGAATACATCGACTACAAGGACACCGCGCTGCTCCGGAAGTACATCTCGGACCGCGGCAAGATCCGTGCCCGCCGGGTGACCGGAAACTGCTCGCAGCACCAGCGCGACGTCGCCACGGCGATCAAGAACAGCCGTGAGATGGCGCTGCTGCCGTACACGAGCACGGCCCGGTAGGAGGAGAGAACGTGAAGCTCATCCTCACCCAGGAGGTCAGCGGCCTCGGCGCGCCCGGTGACGTCGTCGAGGTCAAGGACGGCTACGGCCGCAACTACCTCATCCCGCAAGGGTTCGCGATGCTCGCGAGCAAGGGCGCGGAGAAGCAGATCACCACGATCAAGCGGGCCAGGGCCGCCCGCGAGATCCGCGACCTCGGCCACGCCAAGGAGATCGCCGCCCGGCTCAGCGGCCTGAAGGTCAGGCTGACCGCTCGGGCCGGCGAGGGTGGCCGGCTGTTCGGCTCGGTGACCACCGGCGACGTGGCCACCGCGGTCCGCGCCGCCGGCGGCCCGGACCTGGACCGGCGGCGGATCGAGCTGCCCGGCCACATCAAGCAGCTCGGCAGCCACGACGTGGCCGTCCGCCTGCACCCGGACGTGACCGCCAAGGTGACCGTCCAGGTCGTCGCCTCCTAAGCCCTGACCGGCCCAGGTTCCCGCTGCCGGCGTTGTCGGATCGCTTGCGTGCCAAGAACGCACGCGGCGCGAGCCTCCGCCTTGGCAGCGGGAACCTGCGCTTCCCGCCGCCGGCCCTGTGGCGGCGCTCGCGTGTCAAGAACGCACGCGGCGCGAGCCTCCGCCTTGGCAGCGGGAACCTGCGCTTCCCGCCGCCGGCCCTGTGGCGGCGCTCGCGTGTCA
>JBJMIH010000200.1:0-19050 GCA_045806985.1 Mycobacteriales bacterium
CCTCGCCGGCGTCGTCCTCGCTGCTGCCCTGCCGGGCCTCCAGCTCGATCAGCCGAGGGTGCCGGTGCGGCAGGTCGCCGAGGTGCAGCTCGAACTCGCTCTCGATGGTGGCGATCCGCTCGTGCGGCCCCACCTCGTTGGCCAGCGCCCGCACCAGCGTCGTCTTGCCGGCGTTCATGCCGCCGGTGACGACGATGTTCATCCTGGCGCGCACGGCGGCGCGCAGGAAGTCGCGGAGCGTGGTGTCGAGGGACCCGATCCGGACCAGGTCGTCGAGGTCCACGTCGACCAGCCGGTGCCGGCGGATCGCCACCCCGATCCGCTTGCTCACGTCCTTGATGGCGGTGAGCCGGCTGCCGTCGGACAGCCGCAGGTGCAGGATCGGGCGGGCGGTGGAGAACTCCCGCGCCGTCTGCCCCTCGCGGGCGGCGAAGTTGCGGATGAGCTCCTCGAGCTCGGCGTCGTTCTCCACGATCGGGGCGATCCGCTGCGGCTGCTGGCCGGAGTAGGTCACCCAGATGTTGTCGTACCCGTCGATCTCGATGTTCTCGATGCGCTCGTCCTCGAGCAGCGGCTGGAGCGGGCCGAGGCCGTACATCCGGTCGTACACCGCGCGCCGCAGCGCCGCCTCGATCATCGGGCTCACCCGCTGGCCGGTACGCAGCTGCTCCTCGGCCCAGTGCTGGGTCTCCTGCAGGATCAGGTCGGGCGCGGCGGCCCGCTCCTCCTCCATCGTGGTGATCTGCCGCTGCCGCAGCTCCTCCAGCCGCCGGCTCACGCGCTGGCGGATCTCCCGTACCGCGGACTGGTCCAGCTCGCGCAGCGCGTTGGCCTGCTCGATGCCGGTGGGCTCGTCCGGCACGGCGGTGAGCGCCCGCGGCTTCGGCGGCGGGCCGGGGAGCTGGGTGGCCGGGTCGTCCGGACGCCCTGTCGAATGCGACGCGGGGTGCGTCTGGTGGGTGGGCGGCGGCGCGGCGGAGTGCGCCGGCGGCGGGCCGGGGTTGCCGGGGCTCACCGGGACCGGCGGGGGCGGCGGGGCGGCCTCCCGGTCGATCCACCGGTTCAGCCTGGGCCAGTTCTCGGTCATGCCGCGTCACCTCCCGATCTCGCGCCGGCCGGCGCCGGCGGGCCGGGCTGGTCGGGGGAGGCCCCGACCGGCCGGGCGCCGTTGCCGGGAATCCGCACCGCGTGCGCCTGCCCGCCGGACCGGCGGGCCACGATCCACTCGGTGAGCCGCATGCTGACCGCGCGGGCGGCCCTGGCCAGCCGGGACCGGGCGTACCGGGCCGGCCGGCCCACGCCGTCGCTGAGCCAGCTCGCCGCGACCGGGTCGTGCGGCAGTGCCACGACCGGCACGTTGAACTCCTTGGCGACCTCGGCGGGCCCGTACGGGCCGGTGCCGACCAGCAGCAGCGTGAGCTGGCTGGTGTTGCCGGTGGTCTCGCGCAGGCCGTGCCGCAGCACCGCCAGGTGCGGCTTGACCGCGTTCAGCGAGCGCAGCGTCGGCCTGGCCACCGTGACCACCAGGTCGGCGCGGGTGTAGAGCTGCGCCTGGCCCGGGTTGGGTTCGCCGAACCGGCCACAGTCGGCCAGCACGTCGAGCGGCGGCTCGCCCTCCTCCAGCCGGAGGAACAGGTCGGACAGTTGCTCCCACACCGTGTCGGTGAGCACCCCGGCCTGGCCGGGGTCGGTGAGGCCGGGCAGCCACAGCAGGTCGGTGCCCTGCTTGCCGACCTGCACCGGGCTCATCCGGAACACGTGCTGGGCGAACTCCCCGCCCAGGTCCGCGCCCCTGCCGACGGCGCGGGCGAGCGGGTACACGCCCCGGTCGACCTGCACGCTGCCCTGGTAGTACCCGGCGGCGACGTCCCCGCCGGACAGGTCGGTCTCGGCCAGCATCGCGGTGCGCGGCCAGGCCGCGGCGAGCGCCAGCACGCTGGTGGTGACTCCGGGGGAGCCCTTCGCGGAGACGAACGAGACGAGCGCCATCGGCCCCCCTCAGCCCGTGACCAGGATGGTGATCCGGCCGGTCGCGGCTCTCGCCGACAGCAGCGGGGCGTCCCGCCCCGACACCAGCACGTTGAGGGTCACCACGTCGCTGGCCGCGCTGGTCTTCTGGATGCCGGCGAAGGTCCCGGAGATCACGTCGGTGTCCTTGACCGACACGGTGGTCGGGTCGGCGTTGCCGGCCGGCACCGCCACGATCAGCACCCGCATGCCCGGCTGGAGCATGCCGGCGGGGTACTGCCCCGGCCGCACCCCGATCGGCACCAGCACCTGCCCGAGCGCCGGCCCCGGGGTGCCGGTCACCGAGTCGGCGGTGACGATCTGGCCCTTGCGCAGCGCCACCGCCGCGTACTTGCCGACCACCTCGGACCGCCGGTGGGCCGCCACCGGCTTGATGGTGGAGTCGGTGGCGATGCTCGCCACGGTCAGGTCGTTGGCACTGATCTTCTGGTACAGCGGCACCGACCTGGCGACCGCGAGCACCTCGACCCGGTGGTTCTGGGTCTGCAGGGCGAAGACCCCGCCGAGCGCGCTGACCGCCACCAGGGCCACGCCCAGGGCGAACAGTGTCGGGCTGCGGCGGCGGCGCGGGGGAGCGACCATCGGCTCCGGCGTGAACGCGCCGGTGGGGATCGCCTGCCCCGCGGGGGTCTGCATCGCGGTCAACTGTCCCTCCATCTTTCTTCCGGAGTCCTTCGTGCGGTGGTGCGGTGCGGTGGTGCGGTGCGGTGGTGCAGTCGGCGGCTAGCGGTTGATCGCCTGTACCTCGACGACCTGCACCGGCGCTGGCAGGGTCGCCGTCCTGTCGACGGGGATCACGCCGCGGATCGGGCCGCCGTTGAGATCCCAGTCCACGTCCCAGTGCGAGTTGACGGTGATCCGGTAGTTGCCCGGCGTGGTGTACGTGTGGCTGCAGTCCGACGCCGCCGCCACCTTGTTGACGTCGCCGGTCCACGGCTCGCCGGCGCCGTGGCAGCTGACGCTGCCACCGTCCCCGGTGTCCCATCTCATGTCCGCCGGATGGGCCGTGGCGTGCACCTGCAACCCGGGTACCCCGGCGTCGGCCTCGAACGTGCCGTAGGCGTGCAGGTCCGCGTCGTTGCGACTCCACAGCCAGGTGGGCACGCCCACCACCTGCTTCCCGTTCGGCGGTGGTGAGGTCTGGATGTCGGCGGGACTGAGCTTCATCGCGTTGATCGCCTGCACGATCAGGTAGTCGATGTTGACGACCCCGCCGTAGCCGTACGGCGGCTGGGCGAGCCAGACGTCGCCGGCGGTGACGAACGTGTCCGTGTTGATGTCCCAGCAGGTCTTCGTGTAGTTCACCTGCCCGCCGGGGCCGCCGGCCGGCTGCGGCTCACTCACCCGGTAGTAGCAGGGCGTCGTGTCCTGCATGTCGAGCCAGCCGAACCCCGGGTTGTAGCAGTCGACGGTCTTGTGGTGCTGGGCGTCGAGCTGCACCTCGCAGGGGCCGGACGAGCCGCCGCCGCCTCCGCCGCTGTCCCCTCCGCCGCCGTTGCCGGGGTCGCCGGAGCCGTTGACCGAGACGTAGCAGTACACGCTGTTCGGCGGGCAGACCACGGAGTAGCCGCCGGCGCTCGCGGCGGGGGCGGTCGCCGCTCCGGACGCCACCGCCGCGACGAGGGCGAGCGCGGCCGTGGCCACGGCGGCGGACAGGGCGGCGAGCAGTCGGGTCAGCATGTCCGGCTCCGATCGACCGTGGCCTTGGTGATGAGCCACCTGCCCTGGTAGAGCTGGGCGGTGAGGGTGTGCGGGTACCGTTTCGCCCCCTCCGGCGCGGCGGCGCTGCTGCCGTTGCGGACGTACACCGGCTTCCATCCGGACGCGTCCACGCAGTCGACGATCGTCGCGGTGTCCGGGTCGCCGCGGCGGATCGCGGTCACCTTCGGGTGCAGCACCGGCTTGCCGCGGTACGCGACGCCGTTGTGCTGCATCTGCCCGAGCGCGGCGAGCATCTGGCCGCGCAGCGGGTCGCCGACGTAGCTGGCGAGGTCGGTGACGTCCAGCGCCGGGTTGGGCGCGGCGTAGCTGCGGACCTGGGCGTCCATCATCGCCCGGTAGGTGGTGAGCACCTCGGTCCGCGACGCGTCGTCGTCGTGAGCGCCGATCGGAGCGTTCGAGACGCGGTCGTTGCGCTGTGTACAGGCCGGCGCGAGCGGCGCGACCGCCAGCAGGCCGGCCACCATCAGGATCTGCCTGGTCAGCCGGCGGTTCTGGGGACGGCGCAGCCGTGGCGGCCTGCGTGGTGGCTGTGGTGTCATATGTTTTCTGTTACTTTTGGTGCGCCTTTTGGTACCGTGCGTACAGACATTACAAGTGCGCCCCCGTACGGGGAAGTCTGTACCGCGATGAACCTGTTTCGGAGAGTGATCATGACTCCGACACGCAGGTACGGAAGCCACTGAACCTCTCGTGAGCAGGGCTCCGGTCGTTACACGTGCTCGCACCGTCGTACCCGGGCACCGAGAGGTGCCCGGGTACGACGGTTGCGGGGTGTCAGCTCTTGACGCCCACCGTGATGAGGTCGACGTTGCCGAAGAACGGGTGCAGGTAGGCGTTGGTCAGCCGGGAGCCGCGCAGCTCGATGGTGATGCCGTACCGCCACGGCACGACGACCGCCTGCTCCTGGAGGGTCTTGTCGAGGTCGCCCCACTCCTGCTGGGACTTGTTGAAGTCGGTCTCCTTCTGCGCCTGGTCGATCTTGCCGTTGATGCCGGCGTCGTTCACCAGGGACAGCACGTTGTTGCCGGAGTCCTTGATCTGCCGGCCGTCGAACAGCGGCGGGATCACGGTCGAGCCGGACGGCCAGTCCGCGCCCCAGTCGGCCCAGATCAGGTCGGCGTCGGCCATGCTGGACGGGGTGCCGATCTTCGCGAAGTACCCGGTGGACGGCACCGGCTTGGCGTTGATCTTGAAGACGCCCTCGCGTTCCCAGCCGCGCTGGAAGGCGGCGAACTGGTCGGCGACGTCCTGCCGGTCCCGGTAGGCGAACGTGAGCGGCACCGGCATCGACACGTGCGCGTCGGTGAGGATCTTCTTCGCCGCCGCCACGTTGCCGTGGTCGCCACCGTGGTAGAGGTCGAACTTCTGGTAGCTGGCCACGTTCGGCGCGGTGATCGAGTTGGCGACGTCGCCGCAGACGTGCACGCCGCCGCAGGTCTGCATGACCGCGGCCTTGTCGGCCATCGCGTTCAGGGCCTTGCGGATGGCGAGGTTCTTCACCCGCTGGGTGTTGATGGCGACGTAGTAGACGTATCCGCTGGAGCCCTGGATCAGCCGCGAGTGGACGTTGGCGGCCTGCGTCTGCGGCAGCTGCGCGGCCTGCACACTGATGTCGAGCATCGTCGCGGCCTGGTCATTGCCCTGGTCGGCGATCAGCCGCTGGCCGATGACGTCCTCGGCCAGCCCGAAGTCGAACTCCCACCTGTTCGGCAGGGCGGTCCGCACGGAGTCGGTCTTGGCGTCCCAGTTGCTGTTGCGGACCAGCGTGAGCAGCTTTCCGCGGTCGTACTTCTCGATCTTGTACGGGCCGGTCGACACCGGATGGTTGGCGTACTGGTCCTTGGTGTCCTTGGCCTTCGGAATGGGGCTGAACTCGGGGAAGGTCGCGGTGTAGTTGAAATCGCAGACGACCTTCTTCAGGTGGAAGACCAGCGTCTTGCTGTCCTTGACCTCGATCCCCTTCAGGTCGCCGGTGGGGTCCTTCCACGGGCCGGCGTAGGTGTCGCCGCCCTCGATGTAGTCCTTGGGATAGGTCGGGCCGTTCTGGATCGCGTCGTCGAAGGTGCGCTCCAGGGCGTACTTGATGTCCCCGGCGACGATCGGGGAGCCGTCCTCGTACTTCAGCCCGTCCTTGAGGTGGAAGGTCCACTGCGTGCAGGCCGCGTTCTTCTGGCCGGTGTCGGTGGCCAGGTCGGGCACGATCTGCAGGCCCTCCTTGCCGGGCTTGGCCTTGTATGTGGTCAGCGTCCTGGTGATCAGCCGGGACGCGTCCAGAGCCTGCGAGACGTAGATCTGGCTGGGATCGAGGAACTCGAAGTCGTTGTGCATGAGCACGTAGGCGGTGCCGCCCTTCTGGCCGCCCTTGGTGGTGTTGTCCGAGGTCTTCTTGCCGCCGCCGCCTCCGCAGGCGGCGGCGACCAGCGCCAGCGCCACTCCGCCGACGCCGATCCTCGCCACGCTGCGATAGGTCCGACTACTCTGCCGCGCCATCGGATGCCGCCTCCTCTGCTGACCGCGAAGCATTTTCGCGGCGGAAGTTAACCGCGCGGTCAGGAGCGGGAAAGGCAGTCGACCGACGGGGGTCCGATCGTTACGGGAAGGAGATCGGTCCGGTACGCGGAAAGCACCCGGCCTGCGTTTTTCCCAATGGCCACGGCAATTGCCGGAACGCGAACGCCGAATCAGGCGTCCCAGAGGTGTGATTCCGTCCCAGTCACCCAGGGTAGTTGGGGGTGCTCCGGCTGGGGGAGGAGGCGGTCCCTCGGCCGGAGGAGCGAGACCGGAGTGTGGCGAACCACTCCCGCGACGGATGCCATCCGTTCGGGGCCGGGCGAGCATCATTCTAGTGATCCTCACGGGCGGGGGTCGTGAGGATCACCGAATTCGAGGGGCCACAGGTCGCGAGGGGTACGGCGTCTCAAGGGGCAGGGCGGCCGGCCGACACGGACGGGGGTAGGCGGATGACGCGGCGGAGACCGGGTGCGTTCAGATGCGCCTGACGGGGATGCCGTTCCTGGTGACGATGGTGGTGGTGTGCGCGACCGCCGCCGCCGGCGGCGGCTGGCTGTGGTGGCGGGCCCGCCGGTGGGGCACGCCGTACCGGTGGGGCTCCCGGGCCGCGGTCCTGCTGGGCTGCGAGGTGCTGCTGCTGCTGACCGCGGGGGCGTACGTCAACCGGCAGCTGTCGCTGTACCCGACCTGGCGGTCGCTGCTCGGCGGCAAGCCGGGCGGGGTGCGGCAGGCGAGCGCGCCGCCCGGCCGGCTCGACGTGTCGCTGACCGCGGCGCGGAGCGCCCAGTCGGCCACGGACACCGGCGCCACCGTGCCGTGGATCGAGGACGTCACCCCCGGCGCGGCCTGGGTGCACGTGCCGGCGGCGTACTTCACCAGGAGCCGGGCCCGCTTCCCGGTGGTCGTGGTGGCGACCTGCGGCGGCTGGGGCCCGGCCGGGCCGCCGGCCGACCTGCTGCGCCGGATGGACGCGACCGCCGCCCCCGCCGTCACGGTGTTCCTCGACCTGCCGGCCGGCGCCGACCCGGCCGCCGTCGCCGCGGCGCTGGGCGCGCCGCTGGCCGACGCGGTGGCGCGGGACGTGCGGGTGCAGCGGACGCCGGGCGCGTGGGCCGCCGTGGGCGCCGGGCCGGCCGGCGCGGCCGCCGCCGAGGCGGTGGTGGACGGTGCGCCGCTGTACCGGGCGCTCGCCCTGCTGCCCGGCGCCGACCCGGCGCAGGCCACCGTGACCAGGGCGGCGACGCTGCACGTCGACGTGCGCGACGACCGCGCCGGGGTCTGGCCGGACGCGCTCCCGGACGCCACCGCGTGGGCGACCCGGCGGCTGCCGGCGCCGCTCAACCCGCCGCTGGTGGCGTCCCGCGACCGGACCCAGAAGCGCTCCGCGCCCGCGGTCGCCGCCGGGCGGAGAACGACGAGGCTGGTGCCCCGTGCCTCCCACTAGCGGGCTGCTGGAGGCGCTCGCGGTCGTGGCGGCGATCGGCGCCGCGGTGGCGACCGCCTGGCTGTGGGACGGTGCCCGGCTGCGGGCGGTGCGCCGCGTCGGCGGCCTGCTGCTGTGCGCGGCGACCGCGCTCGCCGCCGTCGGCGTGGGGGTCAACAGGGAGATGCGGCTGTACCCGGGCTGGGCCGACGTGGTCGGCCAGCGCACCGACGTGCGGACGACGCCGCCGCCCCGGCAGGTCGCGGTCCGGCGCGGGCGCAGCGAGGTGGTGCCATGGGGGTTCGTCGGCCGGCAGAGCAGGATCGCGCACCCGGCGTACGTGTACCTGCCGGCCGCGTACCTCGGCCGGGAGGGCCAGCGGCTGCGGTTCCCGGTCATCGAGGTGCTGGCCGGCTTCCCCGGCGGGCCGCGCAGCTGGCTGGACCGGCTGCGGCTGCGCAAGGTCATCGACCGCGAGATCAGGGCGGGGCGGATGAGCCCGGCCGTGGTGGTGCTGCCGGTGCAGACCCGCTCGCCGTTCCGGGACAGCGAGTGCGTGGACGCGGTCGGCGGCGACCGTTACGACACCTACCTGTCCGCCGACCTGCGGGAGGCGCTCGGCGCGGCGTTCAGGGTGCGCACCGACCGGGACGGCTGGGGGGTGGCCGGGTACTCCACCGGCGGGTTCTGCGCCGTCAACCTCACCGTGCGGCACCCGGACCAGTACGCGGCCGCCGCCAGCCTCTCCGGTTACTTCAGCCCGCTGTCCGACGCCACCACCGGCGACCTGTACCGCGGCGACGTGGCGGCCCGGCACGCGAACGACCCGGTGTGGCGGTTCGCGCACGGGCAGGCACCGAACGTTGCCCTGTACCTGGCGGCGGCCCGCGACGACGCCCCGGCCCTGCGCCAGATCGGCCAGCTCACCGCCGTCACCAGGCCGCCCACCCAGGTGACCACCGCGCTGGTCAGCGGCGGCGGCCACACCTTCCCGGCCTGGGCAGCCCTCGCCCCGGCCGCACTGGACTGGGTGTCGGCCCACCTCGCCACCTGCGCGCCCGGCGCCTGACAGCCGGGCGCGCGGCGGCGGCCGGTGCGCGGTTACTGCTGGTACGGCGTGCCGGCGATGGAGGCGGCGTACAGGAACACCTGCCGCTCGGCCGGCCACAGCGTGCCGGTCGTGTAGGAGTAGGCCGGGGTGAAGCTGCTGCCGCCCAGCTCGATGGTGAACATGGCCAGGCCGAGCTGGCCGTACCCGAAGTCGTCGGTGTCACCGGAGGCGTTGTAGAGCACCTCGCCGGGCTGGCCGTACGGGTAGCCGTTCAGCGACGAGAAGTGCGCCGCGATGTGCCGCAGCTGGGTGTCGTTCGCGGTGTGGGTGTTGGTGTAGCCCCACGGCAGCAGGTTCAGCGCCGCGTTGCTGTGCAGCGTGATCGCGATGCCGCGGGCGGTGGACGGCACCGCGCCGCCGCCGGCGGGGCGCTGGTTCGGGAACAGGTCGCGCTCCAGGCCCTCGAGCGCGGTGGTCTCCGGCTCGGAGTTGACGGTCGGGCCCTGGTAGGTCTGCGCGCAGGGGTCGTTGGAGTCGCCGCCCCAGCCGACGGTCTCGTTGCGGTTGAGGTCCACGCCGAACTGGTAGGTCGCGCTGGTGGAGCCGCCGCAGGTGCCGTGGCTGTTGTCCGCGTTCTTGCGCATGAGCAGCGGCCGGGTGCCGCCGGACTGCACGATCGACACGCCGTCGGGGTTGACGACCGGGACCACCCACACCTCGGTGGAGTCGAGAATCGAGGTCACGGTCGGGTCGCTGCCGTAGTTGTTGACCAGGTAGTCGACCCACTGGTACGACATCTCGCCGGTGGCGATCTCGCGGGCGTGGATCTGCGTCTCCAGCAGGAACCGCGGCTTGGCCGAGTTGGGGTTGAGCGCGCAGTCGCCGGACACCTTGTGGGTGAGGCAGATCGCCTGCAGGTCGTAGCCGCCGGAGCCGTGCTGCTTGCGCCACGACTGGCCGTACGTCACCACGGTGGCGAGGTCGGGGTGGGCGCTGGCGACCGAGCTGAGGTGGGCGAACTGGCCCTCGACGGTGTGGTACCCGCCGTCGTAGGTGGTGGCGTTCGGCGCGGCGGCGCCGGGGGCCGCGCCGACCTTGATCGTGCTCGCCACGGTGGGCCGGTAGCCGAGGGCGCGGAGCTGGGTGGCCGTGGTCGCGTCGCCGAGTACGAACAGGTCGTCGCCCTGGCGCTGTTCGAGCACGTCCAGGCCGGCCTGTTCGAGCCGCTCGCCGTTCGGCGCGGCGTGCGGCACCCGCCACACGGTCAGCGTGGGGTCGGTGCCGTGGGCCTGGGGCAGGTGGGCGCCTGGGAGGGTGGCGGCGACGAGGGTCATCGCGCCCGCCACGCCGAAGAGGAGTCGCCGGGTGAGGCGTTGCATCATAAACCGCCCTTCTGGGGCCTATCGGACATACCGGGCTCAGGGTAGTGCCCGTGCAGTCTTCCGGGAACCGCCGCCCTCCTCCACGACCTGCCGCCGAACGGGAGTGTCTGCACATCCGAGGCTTGTGGGCCGGTAATGGTAAGTCTAGGCTTACCGTTCGTGGCCGCTTACCGAGATGCCGCGCTGGGCCTGCTCGGCGACCCCACCCGCCGGGCCATCTTCGAGCTGCTGGCACGGCGGCCCAGCTCGGTGGGGGAGCTGGCCCGGCAGCTGCCGGTCAGCCGGCCGGCCGTCTCCCAGCACCTCCGGGTGCTGCGGGAGGGCGGGCTGGTGGTCGGCCGGGCCGACGGCACCCGCCGGGTGTACCAGCTCGATCCGGACGGGGTGGCCGCCCTCCGCGCCTGGCTGGACGGTGTCTGGACGGGCGCGCTCACCGCTTTCCAGAAGGCCGCCGACGCGGCGCCGGAGGAGGAGTGACAGTCATGACCAGCCCAACCGCGATCCCGCCACTGGAGGGCACCGTCACCGTCGGCGTGCCCGTCGAGCGCGCGTTCCGCGTGTTCACCGCGTCGTTCGACAGCTGGTGGCCGCGCGAGTACCACATCGGCGCGGCCGACATGGCCGAGGCCGTGCTGGAGCCGCGGGTCGGCGGGCGCTGGTACGAGCGCGGCGTGGACGGCAGCGAGTGCGACTGGGGCCGGGTGCTGGCCTGGGAACCGCCGCACCGGCTGGTCGTCACCTGGCAGATCAACGGCCGCTGGCAGTACGACCCGGATCCCGCGCATGCCAGCGAGATCGAGCTGCGGTTCACCGCCGACGGTCCGGAGCAGACCACCGTCCAGCTGGAGCACCGGCACCTCGACCGGCTCGTCGACGGCCAGGCGCTGCGCGACGGGATCACCGGTGGCGGCGGCTGGAAGGCCATCCTGGAGCGTGCCGCCAAGGCCGCCCTCACCGAAATCGGGTGACCGGAGGGTCGCTACAGTCCGTGGCATGGATCAGGGGACGGTCATCGACGGCAGGTACGAGATTGTCCGCGAGATCGGCCGGGGCAGCATGGGGGTCGTCTGGGAAGCGCGCGACACCGCCTCCGGTCACCGGGTCGCGGTCAAGGAGCTGCAACTCCCGCGCGGCGGCGACACCGCGCAGCTGCGGGAGCGGATGCTCGCCGAGGCGAGCTTCGCCGCGCAGCTGCGGCACCAGAACGCCGCCGCCGTCTACACCGTGCTGCCGGACGTTCCGGCGCTGGTGGAGGAGTACGTCGACGGCCCGAGCCTGCTCATGCACGTGCGCCGCAACGGCCCGCTCCCCCCGCAGCGCGCCGCCGCCGTCGGCCTCCAGATCGCCCGCTGCCTCCAGGCCGCGCACGAGATCGGCCTGCTGCACCGCGACCTCAAGCCGGGCAACGTGCTGCTCGCCCCCGACGGCACCGTCAAGGTCACCGACTTCGGGCTGGCCGGGGTGTCCACCGAGCAGAAGGTGACGCTGTGGGGGAACGTGCTCGGCTCGCCGCCGTACATGTCCCCCGAGGAGGCGCGCGGACTGCCGGCCTCGCCCGCCTCGGACTGGTACGGCCTCGGCGCGACCCTGCACTACGCGGTGGAGGGCGAGCCGCCGTTCCGCGGCGCCACCGCGGCGGCCACCCTCACCGCGGTCATCAACCAGCCGCTCGCACCGATGCAGCGCGCCGGAGCGATGGAGCAGGTGATCGCCGCGCTGCTGTCCAAGGACCCGGCGCGGCGCCCGCCGCCGGACTGGCTGCTGCGCACGCTCACCGAGATCGCCCCGCCGGAGGGCCCGGTCCGCCCGGCCGGCCCGGCCACCACGCCGCTGTGGAAGCGGCCGGTGGTGGTGGCCAGCGCGCTGGTCGCGCTCGCCGCGATCGGCACCGGCGTGGCACTGGCCGCCAGCAGCGGCGGTAAGAAGAAGGACAACGGCCAGCCCACCCCGCCCCCGGTGACCACCTCGGCGGCGAAGACCCAGGAGCCGTCGCACTCGCCGACCCCGGAGAAGAAGCCCGGCAAGCTGCCGGGCTCGTTCACCAGCTCGGTCGCGGCGACGGCGGGCGGCAACTCGAAGACCCGGCACTGCCTGGAGGCGTCCGGCAAGGACGTCACGCTGGTGAGGTGCGGGGACGGCTCCGCGCAGCGGTGGCACTTCGTCACCGTGCCGATCACCGGCGGCTACACGGTCGTCAACGACCACGTCTGCCTGGACGACACCGGGGGCGGGGCGGCCGCCGGCGAGTGCACGCCCAGCTCGCACATCACCTGGAAGGTCACCCCGGTGGCCGGAAACGCCGGTACCCGTACCGTCACCATCAGCAACCGCAAGACCGGGAAGTGCCTCCAGGCCACCCCGGTGAAGGGCAAGGCCCCCACGCTCGCGCTGGCCGCCTGCGACGACAAGGCGGCCCAGCAGTGGCAGGTCACGCTGGACTGAGCGGCCCCGGCCGGGGGATAGGGTGTGCCGCGTGGAGCGACCGTCGTGGGCACCGCCGGATGTGGACGTCGACCGGCCCAGCGTGGCCAGGGTGTACGACTACCAGCTCGGGGGGTCGCACAACTTCGCCGTGGACCGGGAGGCCGCCGAGCGGGTCATCGCGCTGATGCCCGGCCTGCCCGCGCTGCTGCGGGCCAACCGGGCGTTCCTGCGCCGGGCCGTGCGGACGCTGGTCGGCGCCGGCGTGCGGCAGTTCCTCGACCTCGGCTCGGGCATCCCCACCGCCGGCAACGTGCACGAGATCGCGCAGAAGGCGGACCCGGACAGCCGGGTGGTGTACGTGGACATCGACCCGGTCGCGGTCGCGCACAGCAGGGCTCTGCTGGCCGGCAACGAGGGGGCCATGGTCGTGCACGGCGACCTGCGCCGCCCGGACACCATCCTCGCCGATCCGACCGTGACCGGACTGCTCGACCTGAGCGAGCCGGTCGCGGTGCTGATGGTCGCCGTGCTGCACTTCGTCTCGGACGCCGACCGCCCTGTCGACATCGTGCGCCGGTACCGGGACATCTCCGTCCCCGGCAGCTATCTGGTGCTCTCGCACGCGGCCAGGGACGAGTCGGTGGACCGGGCCGCCGCGGAGTACGCCCAGACGGTCAACGACTTCTGGCTGCGCGGCCCGGACGAGGTCAACGCCCTGCTGGCCGGGTACGAGCTGTTGCCGCCGGGGCTGACCAGCGTCACCCGCTGGCGGCCCGACCCCGGCACCGAGCCGGAACCCATCCCGCAGCTCTGCGCGGTCGGCCGCAAGCCCTGACCGCCCGCCCACCGGTCCGTTGGCGAGGATCGCCGGTCCGGTGGACGGTGGAGACAGGGAGGTACGGGCATGAGCCGGGATGAACACGTGAAGGATCTCGTGAGCCAGCTCGGTGACCAGCTCAGTCGGCTGGTGAGGGATGAGATCCAGCTGGCCAAGCTGGAGATGGCTGCCAAGACGAAGCGGCTCGGCGTCGGCGCCGGGCTGACCGGGGCGGCCGGGCTGTTCGCGTTCTGGGGCGGGACCGCCCTGGTCGCGGCCGGCGTGGCCGCGCTGGCCCTGGTGCTGCCGGCCTGGGCCGCCGCGCTGATCGGTGGCGCCGCGCTGCTGCTGGTCGCCGGCATGTGCGTGCTGGCGGGGCGCCGGCAGATGCGCCGGGCCGGGCCGCCGGTGCCGCAGGAGGCGATCAAGAGCATCGAGCAGGATCTCCGCGTGGTCAGGGAGAGGGCGAGCTGATGACGACCGCTGAACGGGACGCCCACCGGATGGTGCCGCCCGACACGCTGGAAGGGGTCCGCGAGGACATCGCCCGCACCCGGGGTGACCTGGCGGCCACGCTGACGTCGCTGCGACAGCAGTTCGCCCTGCGCCAGCGGATGAAGCGCCGGGCCGCCGACACCTGGAACGGGATGCGGCGGCGGATCCGGCATCCCCGTGGCGGCGCGTAGTCGCAACCTTACTGGGCGGTATCTGCAACCTTGCGCGGGAAGCGGGGTATGCTCCGGTACGCCGGTTAAGCCACAGCCGAGCTTGTGTCAGGACGTGCCCTTCGGTGGTTTCCACTCATGTCCCGCTACCTCGATGAGCTGTTGACCGCTCTCGCGGGAGTGCCCGTGACCACATTCGGAACGGAGGCGCCGAGCTACACGCTGTGGCAGGTCTGCTGGACCGACGGCCCCACCGTCGAGACCATGCGCCGGCTGGTCGCCAGCCTGGACGACCAGGTGGTCGGCGCGGATCCCGGTGGTGTCGAGTACGCCCGCCACGCCAGCCCGCTCGGGTACGCCGCCGCCCTGCTGACCCACGTCGCCGCCCGGCCGCAGAACCGGCACCGGCTGGACGACCGCACCCTGTGCTGGGAGATCTTCGACACGACCGACTACCCGGAACGCGGCGGCGACGGTGTGCTCGACCGCGCCGAGCTGATGCTGGCCACCGCGCACGGCGACCCCGCTCTGTGCGGCGGGCTGCTCGCCGGCCTCGGCACCGGTTGGCTGGACCTGGTGGAGGAGCTGCGCGGCCCGGTCGCCGACCCGCCGACGGCCGGCGACGACACGCCGGAGCCGGCGCTGCGGTCCCGGCGGTCCGGGGTGCTGCCGCTCGCGCTCGTCGCCGGCGGCGTGGGGGCGTACCTGATCGCCACCCGCGGCGCCGACCCACCCGCCGTGCTGCTCCTGCTGGCCGTCGCCTGGACCGGGCTGGGCGCGCTGGCCAGCCTCCGGCCAGCGGGTTCGCACCGGCTGCGGGCCGTGCTGAGACGGGCGGGGACGCGCCGCCGCACGGTTGTGCGGGCAGGTCGGGACCCCGTCGAACGGCTGGGTCCAATCGAGTAGGGTTACCCTGCGGTCGTCTTCAAACAGCGGGGACGCCGTCCGTTGGAAGGGCGTACCTTTTAACCCCCGCTACGGCCGGTATCTCCTTGAACGGCGGCGACCGCTGTCTCTGGTTCCCGGCCCGCGAAGAATCTGGAGACGGCAGCGGAATGAGCGATCAGGGGACGATTCCGCCCCGCGTCGGCGAACGTGTCGGCTCGGCGGCCGACCGTGTCGCCGAGCTGGAGGCCGAAGTCGCGGGCCTGCGCCGGGCCATGGAGACCCGCGGTGTGATCGAGCAGGCCAAGGGCGTGCTGATCGAGCGGCACGGCTGGGACGCGACCCGGGCGTTCCGCCAGCTCGTCACGATGTCCCAGCGGACCAACACCAAGCTGACCGAGCTGGCCGCCCTGGTCGTCCAGGACGCCGCCGCGCACCGGGCCACCTCACCCACCGACGAGGCGTGGGCGTACCGCCTCATCGACCTGCTGGTCACCCCCGCCATGGTGCTCGCGCCGATCCGGGACGAGCGCGGCCTGCTCACCGACTTCCGCATCCAGCACGCCAACCCGACGACCACCGACCTGGTCGGCCGGACCGCCGAGCAGATCGTCGGGCACCGGCTCCGCCGGCTGTACCCGGGCCTGGAGCTGTCCGGGGCGTTCGCCGCGTTCGTCAGGGTGCTGGAGACCGGCGACTCGTACCTGCCGGCCGAGCAGGCCTGGATCGAGCGGGTCGGCGACCAGATCCGGACCGGCAAGGTACGCATGCACGCCGCGCCGTTCCTGGACGGGGTGCTCGTCACCTGGCAGCCGCTGCCGGCCGGGGCCGCCGGCGCGCCGTCGCCGCTGCTCACCGAGGCGCCGCCGGCGTCCGGCGACCGGCCACCGCTGCGGATCTCCGTGGTACCCGGCGGGCCGGCGGCCGTGCTGACCGCGTCGGGGGAGATCGACCTGACCACGATCGGGCGGCTGGAGCAGGCCCTCGACGAGCTGCGCCACGCCGGCCACGACAAGATCGTCCTCGACATCGCCGACGTCGGGTTCTGCGACTCGGCCGGAGTGAGTTGCCTGGTCAGGACGTACCTCTCGGTGAAGGAGTCCGGCGGCTGGCTGCGCCTGGCCGGCACCCAGCAGCACGTGCTCACCGTGCTACACATCAGCGGCTTCACCGACATCCTGCCGACCTACCCGACCGTGGCCGAGGCGGTCGCCGACTCCGTCGAGGAGGCCGGAGAGGTCGGCCAGGACGGCGCGGGGCGCTAGTTGGCCGGCCTCGACCTGACCCGGGTGTCGCTCAGCGACGTAGCCGCCTGCGTCGACGCGGTGCGGCGGTGCGGACGCGGGACGGCCGGCGCCGTCGACGCGGCCGGTGCGGCCGGGGCCGTCCTGGCCACGCTGCACGAGCAGTTCGTCGACGAGGCCGGCGAGCCGGCCTGCGCGCAGCTGCGGATGTACCTGATCCGGCCGTACGCGCGGCTGCCGGCCGGCCAGCGTGCCCGGGTGGCCGGCGAGCCGCCGGAGCCGGCCACGCCGTGCGCCACGCTGCTGGCCACGCACGGCGCGGCCGGGGAACGCCGGCGCCGGACCGAGCCGGTGCTGCCGCTCTCCGGCAACGCGATGACGGCGGCCGCGCCGCTGGTGGCGGCCGTCGCGGCCCGGCTGGAGCCGGCGGACTCGGACCGGCCCGATGTCGCGGTGGTGCACGTGCCGGCCGCCGCGGCCAGCCCCGACGTCCCCGACCAGGACCTGGTGCGCGAGCACGGGGTGCGCTCGGTGCTCGGGTACGGCGGCACGCTGCCGTCCGGCGAGGCCTACGTGGTGCTGATGTTCGCGAGGGTGCCGGTGCCACGCGCCACCGCCGACCGGTTCCCGCCGGTGGCACTGGCCACCACGCTCGCGCTGCTGGAGCGGCGCGGCCGGGCGCCCATCCGGTGGCGGGCTGAGGTGCTGGAGCGGCTGCTGTCCACGCAGGAGCGGCGGCTGCGCGACGAGGCCCTGATCGTGGAGACGCTGCACGAGATCGACCTGTCCCTCTCCGCCGAGGTGGAGCTGGCGCCGCTGGTCCGGGCGGCCACCGAGGCGGCGATCAGCGTGACCGGGGCCCGGTACGGCACCTTCCTGTCGGTCGATGTGCTGGGCGAGCCGAGCACCGCGCACACCTCGCCCGGCGGGTTCCCGCTGCCCGCCGACAGCACCCTGCCCGCGGCCACCCTGGTCGAGGGCAGGGTGGTCCGCTCCGGCGACGCCGTCCGCGACCGCCGGTACGGGCGCCCCGGCGCCACCGACGGCGAGCATCCAGCGACGGTACGCAGCTACCTCGCCGTACCGGTGCTGTCCCGGCACGGCGTGACGCACGGGGCGCTGTTGCTCGGCCACCCCGACACCGACGTGTTCGACGGCCGCGCCGAGCGGCTGGCGGTCGGCATCGCCGCCCAGGCCGCGATCGCGCTGGACAACACCCGGCTGTACCGGGAGCAGCGCCAGGTCGCCATCGACCTGCAACGGTTCCTGCTACCCCGGCGGCTGCCGGTGGTGGAGGGCCTGACGGTGGCCACCCGCTACCTGGCCGGGGCGCACGGCACCGAGGTGGGCGGGGACTGGTTCGACGTGATCCCGCTGCCGGCCGGCCGCACCGCGCTGGTGATCGGCGACGTGACCGGCCGCGGGCTGCCGGCCGCCGTGATCATGGGGAAGCTGCGTGCCGCCTTCCGGGCCTGCGCGGTGATGGACCTGTCGCCGCCCGAGGCGATGGCCTGCATCAACCAGGTGCTGCTCGGGCTCGAGCTCGACCAGCTGGTGACCTGCGTGTACGCGGTCCACGACCCGGCGGAGGGAGTGCTGTGGCTGGCCAACGCCGGGCACCTGCCGCCGCTGCTCGTCGAGCCCAACGGGAAGGCCCGGTACCTGGAGGGCCGGCCGGCGTACCCGCTCGGGATGCCGATGGCGCACCTCAACGAGACGACGGCGCCGTTCGGGCCCGGCTGCCGGCTGGTGCTGTGCACCGACGGGCTGCTGGAGCGTCGCGACCGGCCGCTGCGCGAGGCCCTGGAGGAGATGCGCGCGCTCGCTCCCGCTTTGGGTGGTGATCTTGAGGCAGCCTGTGACACGCTGCTCGCCGTGCTCTCGCCACCGGACAGCCATGACGACATCGCCCTGCTGATCGTGGAGGTTCCCGACAGTGGTCATGACGGGGCCGTCCCGGAAGCTCCCGCGACGTCGTAGTCGCCGCATTACGCAACAGATTGGCGCGAATCCTCGCCGTCACCGGACACGTCTCCGGTGGCAGTATTGACGCCACCGTGCGGAGGTGAAAGCGATGGAGAAGGGCGAGCGGACCGGCGGCACGCGTGCCGGCCGTACCGGCCAGGCCGCTGGCAAGGGGTCGGATCGCGAGTCCTCCGGTAGCGCCGGCGGCGACGCCGCCCAGTGGACGGTGCTGCTGGCGGCGCTGCGCGCGCTGGAAAGCGGCGACTTCGGGTGCCGGCTGCCGGAGAGCAACGGTGTGCCCGCCGAGGTCGCGGCCGCGTTCAACGGCATCGCCGCGAAGAACCAGCGGCTGGTCGGCGAGCTGGGCCGGCTGCGCGACCAGGTTGGGCAGGGCGGGCACCTCGGCGAGCGGCTGCCGGCCGACGTCGGCGGGGGCGGCTGGGCCGCCTGCGTGGAGGCCGCGAACGGCCTGGTCGAGGACCTGACCGGCCCGGTCGCCGAGATGGGCGCCGTGCTCACCGCGGTGGCCGACGGCGACCTGACCCAGAAGATGGCCCTCCAGGACCGCAGCCCCCGGCTGCGCGGCGACTTCGCCCGCATCGGCTCCACCGTCAACCGGCTGGTCGACCAGCTCTCCCTGGTCGCCTCCGAGGTCACCAGGGTGGCCCGCGAGGTCGGCACCGACGGGGTGCTCGGCGGTCAGGCCAGGGTGCCGAAGGCGGCCGGCACCTGGCGCGACCTCACCGACTCGTTCAACGTGATGGCCTCCAACCTGACCAGCCAGGTCCGGGACATCTCCTCGGTCGCCACCGCGGTCGCCAGCGGCGACCTGAACCAGCAGATCACCGTCAACGCCCGCGGCGAGGTCGCCGAGCTGGCCGACACGCTCAACTCGATGACCGCGACGCTGCGCACCTTCTCCGGCGAGGTCAC
>JBJMIH010000201.1:0-18907 GCA_045806985.1 Mycobacteriales bacterium
GAAGCGGAGCGCGTCGTCGGTCGGGGCCGTGTAGATGCCGTCCGGCCAGAAGCCCTGGTCGAGCGTGCCGACCTGGAACACGAACCTGCCGTTGAGCACCGGTCGCAACATGCCGTCCCGGCCGGTGGCCAGGCCGATCGAGCGCATCCCGAAGTACGAGCCGACCTGGTCGGTGCCGCGGTCGGAGCGGAGGCGGACGGTCAGGTCGTACAGGAACGGGTGGTCGGGAGACCAGAGGGTGGCGTGCGGGACCGGCACCCGGATCTCCGCGCCAGGCCGGCCGGTGGCGCGGCCGACGACGTGCCCGCCGGCCGAGGCGGTGGCCTCGACGGTCGCGCCGGCGCCGGCGGCGCCGGACGCCTGGACGGTCAGGCGCAGCGTGTTCGTGACCAGGTCGGGGGTGGTGTCGAGGCGGTCGATGTGGAGGGCAGGGGTGGGTTCCATCCACACGGTCTGCCAGATGCCGGAGGTGGGCGTGTAGAAGATGCCGCCGGGGTCGTTGCGCTGCTTGCCGACCGGCTGGTCGCCGCCGTCGGTCGGGTCGTACGCGCCGACCACCAGTTCCTGCGGGCCGTGCCCGTGCAGCGCGGCGGTGACGTCGACGGTGAAGGCGTCGTACCCGCCCTGGTGGCTGCCGACCTGGACGCCGTTGACCCAGATGGTGGCCTGGTGGTCGACGGCGCCGAAATGCAGCAGGAGGCGGTCGGCGCCGGTGCCGACCCGCCAGGACGGCGGCACGGTGAACGTGCGCCGGTACCACATGCGCTGCTCGTGCCGCATGATGCCGGACAGCGCCGACTCGACCGGGTACGGGACGAGGATGCGTTCGGCCAGGTCGCGGCCGACCGGTGGCGGCTGGTCGGCGCCGGTGGCGGCGGCGAACTGCCACACGCCGTTGAGGTTCTGCCAGCGGGGGCGGGTGAGCTGCGGGCGCGGGTACTCCGGCAGCGGGTGGGTGGTGACCTTGCTCGTCCACGGGGTGGTCAGCGGGGGCGTCTTCGGGGTCCAGCCGCCGGTGCCGTCGGCGCGGGCCGGCGCGGCGACCGCGACGAGCGCTGGCAGCGCGAGCGACGCGGCGGCGAGGGTGAGTAGGCGGCGGGCGAGTCTGGCAGGTGACATCGCGTCCTCCGGAGTCATTCCGTGAACTGCTTCACTCCGGTAACTTGTCATGAGTTGGGCTGATTTATCAAGAATTCGGTCGTTTCCGATCGCGCGAGAGGTACCTGCCATGCGTCTCGCTTCCGGGCTGTCCGCCGCCGTCCTCGTCCTCGCCGGTGCGGCCACGCTGCCGGCCACCGCCACCGCCACCGCCAGCCCACCGCCGCCCGCCGTCGGCGCCGGCACCCACTTCCTGGACCACCACGCCCTGCTCGACCATGCCGGCATCACCGACCAGAGCTGGTTCGAGGCCAACATCCCGTTCCTGGACGTGCCGGACACCGCCATCCAGGACGTGTACTACTACCGCTTCCACACCTGGAAGGAACACCTCAACTACCTCGACCCGGCCGACGGGTACACGTCGTCGGAGTTCCTGCCCGACGTCGGCTACAACGCGCCCGGCGGGGCCATCGACGCCGCGGCCGGCCACGTCATCCACGACGGCCGGTGGGTCCGCGACCAGTCCTACCTCGACGACTACGAGAACTACTGGCTCACCGGGCCTGGCGCGTCGCACACCCACGGGGCGTACACGTTCTGGGCCGCCAGCTCCTTCTACGACCGGTACCTGGTCAACGGTGACGCGGCCACGCTGCGCGCCGACCAGCGGGCGCTCGTCGCCCAGTACGACGGGTGGGCCAATCAGTACGACCCGGGCATGGGCCTGTACTGGACGGTGCCGTGGGAGGACGCGATGGAGTACGACGCCGCCTCCTACGAGACCTCCGAACACTTCGGCGGTGGCGCCGGCTTCCGGTCCAGCATCAACGCCTACCAGTGGGCGGACGCCACCGCGATCGCGCGGATCGCGACACTGAACGGCGACAGCGCCACCGCCGCCGACTTCACCCAGCGGGCCGCCGGGCTGCGGGCGGCGATGCAGGCCCGGCTGTGGGACCCGCAGCGGAACTTCTTCTACCACGTGCAGCGCGACAACAACCCCGGCCACGCGCTGCTGGACACCCGCGAGGTGTACGGGTTCTTCCCCTGGTACTTCGACATGCCCGACCCGGCCGACTCGGTGGCGTGGGCACAGTTCACCGATCCGCAGGGGTTCGCGGCCGCGTACGGGCCGACGACCACCGAGCGGCGCAGCCCGTGGTTCATGTACGAGGCGTCCCAGGGCTGCTGCCGCTGGGACGGGCCGAGCTGGCCGTACGCCACCAGCCTGGTGCTGGGCGGGCTGGCCAACCTGCTCGACGACTATCCGGCGCAGCCGTACGTGACCCGCGCCGACTACGTTGGAGCGCTCCAACGCTTCGCCGCCACCCAGTACAAGGACGGGCACCCGTACGTCGCCGAGGCGCACGACCCCGACCAGCCGGTGTGGATCTACGACACCCCCGGCCACAGCCTGGACTACAACCACTCCTCCTACACCGACCTGGTGATCAGCGGGCTGATCGGGGTGCGGCCGCAGGCCGGCGACACGGTGGTGCTGAAGCCGCTGGCGCCGGACACGTGGGACCACTTCGCGCTGGAGAACGTGCCGTACCACGGGCACAACCTGACCGTCCTGTACGACCGGGACGGCACGCACTACGGGCAGGGCCCCGGGTTCGCGGTGTACGTGGACGGCGCGCGGGTGCTGGCCAGGCCGTCCGTCCCCGCCAGCGGCGTGACGGTGCCGGTGGGCGGGGTGGCGGCGTCGCCGCGCGACAGGCTGGTGAACATCGCCGCCAACCCGACCAGGTCCGGCGGCGGCACGCTGCCCTCGGCCACGTACACCTCGCCGTACGACGACGCGTGGCGGGCCGTCGACGGCCGCAACACCTGGGTCTCCGACCCCAACACCCGGTGGACCAGCTACCAGTCGCCGAACGCGTCGGACAGCTACGCGCTCGATTTCGGGCACGCGGTGTCGGTGAACGACGTGCGGCTGTACTTCTACGACGACGGCGGCGGGGTGCGGGCGCCGACCAGCTACACGGTGCAGTACTGGACCGGTACCGGCTGGGCGGACGTCCCGGGCCAGGCCAGAGCGCCGGCCAGCCCGGCCGGCGACGCGGTCAACGACGTCTCCTTCCCGGCGCTGACCACCAGCCGGCTGCGGGTCACCGCGCCCAACCGGGGTGGCGGCGTCGGCTGGGGGCTCACCGAGTTCGAGGTCTGGACCCAACCGGTGTTCTTCCTGGTCAACGCCAACAGCGGGCTGCTGCTCTCGGTCCAGGACGCCGCACTGGCCGACGGCGCGCCGGTGCAGCAGTACCACGACAGCGGCACCCGCGACCACCTGTGGCGGCTGGTGCCGGCGGGCGGTGGCTGGTACAAGATCCAGAACCTGAACAGCGGCCTGCTCCTCGGTGTCGCCGGCATGTCCACCCAGGACAGCGCCCAGGTCGTGCAGTACGACGACAACGGCACCCCCGACCACCTGTGGCAACTCGTCTCCACCGGAGACGGCTGGTTCAAGGTCCGCAACCGGAACAGCGGCCTGCTCCTCGGTCTCGACGGCATGTCCACTCAGGACGGCGCCAACGTGGTCCAGTACCACGACAACGGCACCCCCGACCACCTCTGGCGCCTCCAACCCGCCAGCTAGGAACGAGGCGGGCAAGCGGCGCGTCGGGGGCCGGGTCATGCCGCGGTGACCAGCCCGGGGACGGCGGTTGGAGCGCGCCAACCGAATAGTCGAGGCGAGGCCGCGCCGCCGGGTGGACGGCGCGGCCTCGGCCTCGGCCGGTGCGGGGTCAGGTGGTCGGGTGGTAGACGGCGTGGACGATGCCGGTGCTGGTGGTGGCGGAGTGGGCCAGGGAGAGCGGGATATTCGGGCCGTCGTCCTCGAACAGGCGGGTGCCGTGGCCGACGACGATGGGGTGGACCAGCAGGTTCAGCTCGTCGACCAGGCCGGCGCGCAGCAGGGTGCGGGCCAGGCTGATGCTGCCGGTGGTCAGGATCGCCTGGCCCGGCCGCTGCTTGAGCTCGGTCACCCCGGCGACGACGTCGCCGCCCAGCACGGTGGTCTTCGCCCAGGCCGGCTCGGTCAGGGTGTTGGAGACGACGACCTTGTCGGGCCGGTTCATCTTCGCCGCGATCTGGTCGTCGGCCGGGGCGTTCGCGAACGCGCCGGCATAGGACTCGTAGGTCACCCGGCCCAGCAGCATGGTGTCGGTCTCGGCGCTGATGCTCCACATGGCCTCGAACATCTCCTCGTTGACGTACGGGAAGTGCCACTGGTCCGGAGCCTCGACGACACCGTCAAGGGAGATGAACTCGGCGACGATGATCTTGCGCATGGCGGTGATCTCCTCCTGGGGTGGCGGTCCCGCTGACCGCCGCTACCAGTGCCGCGAACGGGGTCGCCGCGGATCGACACCGGCGGCGGAGAAATTTCAAGATCTTTGTGGCAGCCTGTGTGACCTGCGGAAGGAGCGGAATCGTGCGCTTTCTGATGACCCTCAACGGCGGCGGGCCGGAGGCCGACGAGAAGCTGTACGCGGAGATGGGTCGCTTCATCGAGGAGCTGACCCGGGACGGTGTGCTGCTGGCCACCGGCGGTCTCGGCATGGACGGGACGCACGCGTCCGCCACCGGCGGCAAGGTCACCTTCACCGACGGCCCGTACACCGAGTCCAAGGAGGTGATCGTCAGCTTCGCGCTGATCGACGTGCGGTCGAAGGAGGAGGCGCTGGAGCTGGCCCGCCGGTTCTGGGCGATCGTCGGGGATGGCGAGGGTGACATCCGGCAGGTGTACGGCCCCGAGACACCCGCCGGCGGAAGCTGAGGTAACCCGTTGCTGACCGGTGGGGACGGCCGGCGGGCGGTCGAGGCGACTCTCGACACGGTGTGGCGGCTGGAGTCGGCGCGCATCGTCGGCGCGCTCACCCGGCTGGTGCGCGACGTCGGCCTCGCCGAGGAACTCGCCCAGGACGCCCTGGTCGCGGCCCTCGAGGAGTGGCCGGCCACCGGCATGCCCGCCAACCCCGGCGGCTGGCTGATGCTGACCGCCAAGCACCGGGCGATCGACCGGCTCCGCCGCGACGACCGGCTGGCCGCCAAGGTGGGCGAGCTCGGCCACCAGCTCGCCGAGCACGAGCGGACGGGCCAGTTCGGCGGTGTCGCCGCGTTCGACGCGGTACTGGACGAGGGCCTGACCGACGACGTGCTGCGGCTGGTGTTCATCACCTGCCACCCGGTGCTGCCGACGCCGAGCCGGGTCGCGCTCACGCTGCGGCTGCTGGGCGGGCTCAGTACCGAGGAGATCGCCAGGGCGTTCCTGGTGCCGGAGCCGACGGTGGCGCAGCGCATCGTGCGCGCCAAACGGACCCTGGCTGACAAGCGGATCCCGTTCGAGGTGCCGCCGCCGGAGCGGCGGGGCGAGCGGCTGGCGTCGGTGCTGGCGGTGGTGTACCTGATCTTCAACGAGGGCCACCTGGCCACCACCGGCGACGAGTGGGTACGGCCGGAGATGTGCCTGGAGGCGCTGCGGCTGGGCCGGATGCTCGCCGAGCTGATGCCGGCCGAGCCGGAGGTGCACGGCCTGGTCGCGCTCATGGAGATCCAGGCGTCGCGCCTCGCCGCCCGGGTCGGCCCGGACGGGCAGCCGGTCCCGCTGCTGGAGCAGAACCGGGGCCGCTGGGACCAGCTCCTGATCCGGCGCGGGTTCGCGGCGCTGCTGCGGGCGCGGCAGCTCGGCCAGCCGCCCGGGCCATACGTGCTGCAGGCCGCGATCGCCGCCTGCCACGCCCGCGCCCGTACCGCCGCCGACACCGACTGGGCAGCCATTGGAGCGCTCTACTCGACGCTCGCCACGGTCGCGCCCTCACCGGTCGTCACGCTCAACCACGCGGTCGCCGTCGCGATGGTCGACGGCCCCGCGGCCGCCCTGCGGATCGTCGACGAGCTGGCCGCGCAGCCGATGCTGGCCACCTACCACCTGCTGCCCGCCGTGCGCGGGGACCTGCTGGCCAGGGTCGGCCGTACTCAGGAGGCCCGGCGCGAACTCCGCCGCGCCGCCGACCTCACCACCAACGCCGGCGAGCAGGCTCTCCTCCGATCCCGGGCCGACGCGCTCTGAGCTGGATACGCCGGCGGCCGGGTCCGCACACCACGGGGAACCCCGGCCGCCGGCGCGGACGGCGGCGACGGGACCGGTGCCGGGTCGGGATACTCGGCGGGAGTCGGCAGGACGACCCGGGACGGCCGGGCGAGGCCGTGTCCGGCCCGGCCCAGTGTGCCCCGAACGGCGCGGCCCCTCGGCGCGGCGTCCCGTGGTCGTATCCTGCCGCCGACACCGGTCTCACCGTCGCCGCCGACAGTCAGATCGTGTACCCCACCGCTGATGCGGCGCTGGAACGGCGCTGAAACGGGCCGGCCTCAGCCCGGCCGGGCGAGCCCCAGCCGGAACAGCGCGGCGGCCGGGTCGATCAGGGTGGCGTCGGTGCCGAACAGCCGAACAGCCGAACGGCCGAACATGGCCACGCTGGGCGTGTTCGTCTTCCGGTGGCACTGGAACGATTTCCGCTGGCCGCTGGCCGCTGGCCACTGGCCGTCGGGCGGAGCGACCGCTTCCGCACGCTGACGTCCGGCATGGCGACATGGCCGGCGACGCCCGCACGGTTGCGTGGACAGCATCGCGATGACCGGCCTCAAGGACTGACCGCCGCCGCCCGGTCGTAGAAGGCGGTCGCGGCGAAGGCGATCCACTCCGGGTTGGCCCAGTCGCTCCAGCGGGTACGGGCGTCCCGCTCGATCGCGGCGATCGTGTCGCCGGCGGACGTGCCGGCTGCCCGCAGCCGGGCCGCCTCGTCACGGACGTGGGCGAGGTAGTCGCGGACCTCGCGGATCAGCGCGGCGCCGGCGATCTCGCCGTGGCCGGGGACGACGACCGCGGGGTCGAGGGCGAGAAGGTCGTCCAGGACGGCGATCCAGTGGTCGCCGTCGACGTCGGTGTCGTGTGGCGGCAGGTACGGCGCGATCGGGAACATGCGCGTCTCCACCAGGTCGCCGCAGAACAACACGCGGCCGTCGACCAGCACCGTCTGGTCGCCCACCGTGTGCGCGGGGCCGCGGGCGCGCAGCACCGCCCGGTGGCCGCCGAGGTCGATCTCGGCCTCGCCGTCGTACGCGATGTCGGGATCGGGGAACTCCACGCCGGCCAGCTCGGCGGCGATGTTCGTGCCCATGCCGCGGAACATGTCGAGGTAGCCGGCGCCCTTGCGGCGGAGCTCGTCGCGCTGGGCGCGCGGGACGACGATCGTGGCGGCGCCGGCGAAGGCCTGCGCGCCGTACCCGTGCTCGGGGTGGAAGTGGGTGACGGTGAGGTACAGCGGCCGGTCGCCGGCGAGGCGCCTGGCCTGGTCGAGCACGTACGCGCCGTTGCGCGGGCCGAGGCCGGTCTCGATGACCAGCGCCGCCCGGTCGCCGACCACGATGCTGACGTTCGGGACGAGCGGCACGCGGTTGTCGGGGATCACGAAGACGCCGCCGGCCACCTCGACGGGCTCGCCCCGCACGACCGGCGGCGGGGCCTTCGATATGTCCGGTGGTTCCATGGAGCGCTCTCCCATCTGAGCGGTGTTAAGTTCGACCGCCTCGAACATAACACAGTATCTGAACGCTGTTAAAATGCCGGTCATGGCCCGTCGCCCGTACCACCACGGTGACCTGCGCACGGCCCTCCTCGACGCCGCCGAGGAGCTGGCTCGCGAGCGCGGCGTCGACGGGTGGTCGCTGCGCGAGGCGTCGGTGCGGGTCGGCGTCAGCCCGAGCGCCGCGTACCACCACTTCGACTCGCGGGACGCGCTCGTCCGCGCGCTGGCCGAGCGGGTGCTCGTCCGGCTCGGGGACCGCCTCGGCCGGGCCGCCGGGCAGGCCCGCGGCGGCGACCCGCAGCGGCGTCTCATCGCCGTCGGCCGGGGATACGTCCGCTGGGCGATCGAGGACCCGGCCGTCGCCCGGCTGGTCTTCGGCGCCGGCCGTACCGGCTCGGACGCGCCGCCACTCTCCCCGCACCCGCACGACGTGCTGGACGCCGAACTCGACCGGCTGGTCGAGGACGGTCACCTGCCGGTCGCCGCCCGCCCCGGCGCCGAGTTCGTCGTCTGGGCGGCCGTGCACGGCCTCGCCACCCTGCTCGTCAACGATCTCGTCCAGCTCGACGGCCAGCGGGCCGTCGACCGCGAGGCGGAACGGGTGGTGCGCGCCGTCCTCACCGGCCTGGCCCACGAACCCCCCGGCACACCGCCATGGCCGGCGCCCCGGTCCGCCCACACGGAACGCCTCGCCAAGCAGCGGCACAGAGCCACCCCGGACCCGCACGACAGAGCCTGACCGGCGCCGCCCGCCCACGCTGCGGCCCCAAAACCCGTCGAGGGGTCAGTACAGGCTGGGTCGCCGTGCGGCGGTGCGCTGTTCGTGGCGGACGTACTCGGCTGGCAACTCAGCCGAACGGGACCCACGTGGCTGGCGGAACAGGGCGGCGATGGCGTTGAGGGCCAGGACGGGCCCGCACCAAGCCAGCCAGACAGCCCAGAACGACACCGGGCCGCCCGCGAACAGGAGCCAGGTGACGAGGCTGAGCGCGGTGCCCCCGGCCAGCACCGGCCAGAGCCCGCCCGCTTGCTCGAACTCGCTCCTGGCCTCGTCGGGCGCCGCGTACGGGGCGCCCGACTTCCGGTCGGTGGGCTGGGGGTACAGCGGTGCCGGGCGTACCGGCGGCGACGCGACGGCAGCCGGTGGCGGCAGGGGAAGCGACGCCTGCCGCGGCGCGGCCGGAGTGCCCTGCTGGGCCGAACGGGCCGTCATGAGCCGTGTCCACGCCTCCAGGTAGTCCGCGGACACGCCGGCTGGCTCGGTCAGTTCCGCGGTCAGGACGTCGACGATCGCGGTCAACTGGCCCGGCCGACGCGGCAGCGCGTCCCTGGCGAAGAGAGCGGCGATCGTGCTCTTGGCCATCGCGTGACGCGGCGCGACCCGGGACATCCGCACGGCAACGTCCCGGTAGCTCAGCCCGCTCCTGACCCGCAGCGCGCGCAGCGCATCCATGAACTCCCGCTCGGTCCGGATGGCGTCGGGCGCGGCGCGGCTGGCGGGATGCTCGTCCTGGGCCTGCATACGGCCAGTATCTGCCGTCGCGGACGGGACGGGCCAGCACTGGGATGTCCGTTCCTGTCCCGACTTGTCCGGACGGCCCATGCTGTGCCGGCGTGGCCTCCGCGGGGTACGCGGGCCGCGTACGCCGACGGTGTCCGGCCGATCCGGCGAGCGTTGATGGCGACCGCCGCCGGGGACCCGCCGGTGAGGAGGGGTCCCGTGCCAGGTCGGGCACCACCGGGCCATGCGCGCGTCCCGCTTTGCCCCGATCGCCGCCATTCCGCTGTTGCTGGGCACCGGCTGCGGCGGGTCCTCGGGAGGCACATCCAGCCACACGCCGCAGCGGATCCCCACCCCCGCCGCCGGTCCTGTCAACGGCCAGGGGCCGTTGCCCCCGGGCGGGTCGGGGTTCGCAGGCGAGGAAGCGGCCGATCTCGTCACCACGCTCTCGCCTTGGCGTTGGCGCGCTTCAACGGTGCCGGCGGCCTCGTGCGGAGAGTAGAGCGCTCCACCATCCGGCAGTCATGTCCGTGAAGGTTCGGCCGCTGGCACGGCGAGTGCATGGATGACTGCCGGCTCGTCCGAGCGTGGCGTCCGCTCCACGGTGCGGTACACATATGATGTCTGTTGCCTGATTCATACTGTTTAGTCCGGTAGGGACCCAGATCGGAGAAAGACGCAGATGTTCAGGCCCGTATCACATCGGATGACCAGTGGAATCGTCGCCGCGGTCGCGGTCGCCGTGCTCGTCCCGGCCGCCGTGGCGTTCACCGGCCAGGCCGGTGCCGAGGCCAGCGCGACGGCGGCGGCCGCCGCGCCCCGGCTCGCGCCCGGCGTCGTGTTCGAGAACCCTGGCACGCTCGCCGGCTGGAGCAACCCCAACCCCAAGCCGCAGCAGAAGGGAGTCATCAAGGACGTCAGCAGCCCGACGTACAAGGGCAACACCGCGATCATGGCTCAGCAGACCTACGTCGCCAGCAACGGGAAGCGCTACCACTCCGAGGTGGTCAAGGAGCACGCGCAGAGCGTCGGCCAGGACTACTACTACGGCATGGCCCTCTACATCCCGTCCGACTGGGTGTTCACCAGCCAGCCAACCTGCTTCGAGCAGTGGGCGCCGGAGAACCCCGGCGGCCCGTGGCTGCTCATGGTGCTCAACGGCAGCAACATCCAGTGGCTCGGCAACGGCTCCGGGTACAACACCGTCGCCTCGGTCGCCAGCCTGCGCGGCACCTGGGTCCGCATCGTCACCCATCTCAAGCTGGCGCACAGCGGGGGCGCCCTCGAGGTCTGGGTGAACGGCAGCAAGGTCGTCAGCAAGACCGGCAACTGGGCTCCGAACCAGGACGGCAACACGATCCGCTGGTCCACCGGGCTGTACGCGACCTACTGGAACAAGCAGGCGCCGAAGGGTCCGCACGTGATCACGCTCTACGGTGACAACTACCGGATCGCGACCTCGTACGCGGCCGCCGAGCCGGCCAACTGGGGCTGATCCGGCGGCGGCCGCTACTCGTCGACGATGCGGGTGGTGAGCATCCGGAAGGTGCTGGGAGAGCCGGGCGGGCCGCCGCGCCGGGAGGTGTTGGCCGGCACGCCCACGCAGGTGAACAGCAGCGTGGCAAGGTCGTCCGGCTCTCCCAGCAGCCGCGGCACCGCCCAGTCCAGGAACGTCATGCCGGTCGCGCCGGCGCCGAGCGCGTACGCGGCCAGGTGCAGCCGCCCCTCCACCAGGCCGGCGGCGAGCTGCGCCTCGCGGTAGGTCCGGTCGTCCAGGCCGGCCAGTGGTGTGGCGGCCATGGCGACGTACGCGGCGTCCGCGCCGAGGCCCTGGCCGAGGCAGGCGTGCAGCAGCTCGTCGCGGACGTCGCCGGCGCGGACAGGGCGGTCCAGGTCCGGCCACCGGTAGACGCCGGGCGGCACCCCGTCGACGCCGTGCACGGCCACCCAGTGCGGCACGTCGATCCCGCGCAGCGCCGCCCGCAGCGGCCACTCCAGCAGGTCGCGCGGGAGGGTCCGGTCCGGGTCCATTCGGCGCTGCGAGCCGCGGCGCAGTATCACTTCGTCCACTGTGTATCCACGGTCGGCGGCGGGCACGCCGTCCAGCACCGGCCCGGCCGGCCACGGCGGGCCCAGCTCGTCGCGCTCGCCCGCGCGCTGGGCAGCCGTGCACAGCGGGAACTCCGTCGGCGGAAGCTCGCCGACCGCGGCCGGGCCGGCCGCCTCCACCGCCGGGTTCCCGTCCCCCAGCGCCAGCAGCGCCAGCGGGTACTCGTGCACGCCGTCCGCCCCGATCAGCGCCCGCAGCCGCGCGTCGGGGAACAGGCTCCGCAGCCGCGGCTCCAGCCCGGCGCCGGCCGCCGCCGCGGACAGCTGCGACAGCAGCGTCCCGGCGTCCCAGTACAGGTGCCGCCAGCCGCGTTCGGCGTACCGCCAGCCGGTACGCCACGGCACTCCCGACACCACCAGCGTGGTCACGTCGCCGCCGCCGGCGGCCGGCCCGACCCGGACCAGCGCGTGCTCGGCCCCGTCGTACCAGTACACGCCGTCGGCGAGCCCGGCCACGCCGTGCGCGCTGGCGTACACCTCCAGCGGGAACCGCGCCCCCGCCGAGCCGGACGCGCGGAACGGGAAAAGCGTGCCCTCGTGCTCGGTGACGCGCACCACCCCGGCCCCCAGGTACAGCACCCGGCCCAGCTGCGCCAGGTCGAGGGGCTGGCGCGGGGCCGGCCGCCCGGCCAGCACGGCGGTCGCCGCCACCCCGGGGTCCGGCAGGTCGCGCGGCAGCGGCACGGCGGGCAGCCCGGGGTAGGCCTTCATCGCCGGCGGCCGGGTGGCGGAGTCCCTCGGCGCCAGGTCGTGGCGCAGCCGCGGGTCGTCGGACGGCACGTCCCACGACCGGTGCTCGACGTACGAGGTGAGCCGGTGCAGCAGCCCGGCACCCGATTCCAGGTCCATCCGGCCATCCTCGCAGCGGGCCGGAATGCGCCAAAACCAGTATCGGCGCGCGCGGTGCGGACCGGTATGGCGCTGCGGTCGCCGGCTTTCATGACCGGTGCGGTTGCTCGTCCGGTCCGTCCCGAGGTATGACGGTCAGGTCCGGCTCGTACCGCGATGAGGGGAGATGTCGTGTCCGGTCGCCGCGTGCTGCTCGGTTTGACCGCGGGATTGCTGGCCTGGGGGACGGTGGCCGGCCCGGGAGTGGCGGTGGCGGCCCCGGCGCGAACCGCCGCTCCACCGGCCGGGGTGCAGGCCGCGCTGGACCGGATCGTCGCGGACGGCGTGCCCGGCGTCATCGCGTACGGCCGGGAGAACGGCCGGGCGTGGCGAGCCACCAGCGGCGTGGCCGACCTGGCCACCGGGGCGCCGGCGCGGCCGAACGACCGGGTCAGGATCGGCAGCGACACCAAGGCGTTCGTGTCCACCGTGCTGCTCCAGCTGGAGGGCGAGCACCGGCTCTCGCTGTCCGACAGCGTCGAGCGCTGGCTGCCCGGCCTGGTGCCGAACGGCGCCGCCATCACCCTCCGGGAGCTGCTCAACCACACCAGCGGCCTGTACAACTACACCGACGACCCGCGCGTCCTCGGGCCCTACCTGCGCGGCGACCGCTCCTACTACTGGGCGCCGCGCGACCTGGTCGGCGTCGCCGTGTCGCACCCGCCGCTGTTCCCGCCCGGCACGAGGTGGTCGTACTCCAACACCAACTACATCGTCGCCGGCCTGGTCATCGAGGCCGTCACCCACCACGATCCGGTCGCCGAGGTGTACCGGCGGATCATCCGGCCGCTCGGCCTGACCGACACGTACTTCCCGGTCCGCGACCCGGACATCCGCGGCCCGCACGCCCACGGGTACCTCACCAACCTGCCGCCCGGCGGGCCGCTGCCGGCCGGCACCGTGGACGTGACCGAGTTCAGCCCGTCCTGGGCGTGGACCGCCGGCGCGATCGTGTCCACGGCCGCCGACCTGGCCCGCTTCCACCGCGCGCTGATCGGCGGGCGGCTGCTGCGGCCGGCCCAGCAGCGGGAGCTGATGACGACCGTGCCCGCCGGCGACGCCGCCTACGGGCTCGGCGTCGGCACGGTCCCGCTGCCCTGCGGCACCGTGTGGGGCCACAGCGGCGACTTCCTCGGGTACCTGACCTACGGGTACCTGACCCCGGACCTCTCCCGGCAGGCGGTGCTGATGGCGACCAGCGACCGGGTCCTCAGCGACCAGGCCCAGCAGGACATCTCGGCCGCCTTCACGCTCGCCCTCTGCGGTTCCGCCGCGGGCGCTCCTCAGCTCGTGAGCGCCTTCAGGTAACGGCGCACCGGGACCGGGACGGGGCCGCCGGTCGCGGCCGGGGCGGCGTAGGTGAGCGGGCCGTCGTCGGTCCAGCCGTGCCGCTCGTAGAAGGCGCGGGCGGTGGTGTTGCCGGGTACCACGGCCAGCCAGGCCCGATCGTGACCGGTGGCGGCGATGCGCGCCTCGGCGGCGGCCAGCAGCAGCGCGCCCACGCCGCCGCGGCGGGCGGTGCGGTCGACGGCGAGCTGCACCAGCTCGTCGTCCTTGACGATCACCAGGCCGACGATCCGGTCGTCGGGGTCGACGGCGAGGAGGGTTCCGCCGGCGAGCGCGGCGGCGGTGGCGTGGAAGTACCCGGGGTCGCGGGCGGCCAGCAGCGCGTCCGGCACGTGGCCGCGGTGGCCGTCGTACCACGCGGCACGCCAGACCTCGGCCGCCACCGGGACGTCCGCCGCCGTACCGGCCCGCACCCGCACCATGCCGACCGACCCTAGTCCGTGTCTCGAAGTCATGTCGGTGTCCAGGTCTTGGCGGATTTCGGATCCCTGCTGTCACGATCAAGGAGTTGTGGCCGCATTTTCATGTGACAACGCGGACACAACTCCTTGATCGTGGCCAGAGAGGCCGGCGGGTGGCGGGTTTCGGACCTCGCCGGCTACTTCGAAACACTGCCCAGTCCCCGCCACCGAGGTGAGGCGCGGGCCGGCTCCCTGAGAGGAGCCTGAGCGGGTGTAACGCTGCTGTTAGGCCGGCGCGCGCAGGCTGGCTGGCATGACGGTACCGGTGGGGGTCGCACACCCGCTGTCCCGGCGTGCCGTGGCCGCCCTGCTGCTGGGCGTGCTGGCCGCCGGGGCGGCGGCTGTGCTGTGGCTGTGGACGGCGCAGGCCGAGCCGGTGCGCGGCTGGGCCGGCTGGCTGACCGCTGGCGGCCGCATCCTCGGGCTGCTCGGCGCGTACCTGCTGCTGGTCGAGGTGTTCCTGATGGCGCGGGTGCCGTGGCTGGACCACCGGCTCGGCTCCGACTGGATCTCCAGCCTGCACCGGGCGCTCGGCGAGTACCTGATCTGCCTGCTGCTGGGCCACGCGGTGCTGATCACCGCCGGGTACGCGCTCACCGATCACCGGAACGTGGCCGCCGAGTCCGCGCACATCGTGCTGACCTACCAGGACGTGCTGCGGGCGGCGGTCGCCCTCGGCCTGCTGTGCGTGATCGGGGTGGCCTCGGCCAGAGCGGTCCGCCGGCGGCTGCGCTACCCGACCTGGCACGGCATCCACCTGTACGCGTACCTGGCGCTGTTCCTCGCCTACGGCCACCAGACGGCCGTCGGCGCCGACTTCACCACCGACCGGGCCGCCGCCACCGTCTGGAAGCTGCTGCACGTCGCGGTCGGGCTGTGTGTGGTGGCCTTCCGGTTCGGCGGGCCTGTCCGGCGCGCCGTCCGCCACCGGCTCCACGTGACCCACGTGGTGCCGGAGGCGGAGGGGGTGGTGTCGGTGTACGTGTCCGGCACCCGGATGGAGGAGCTGCGAGCCGCGCCGGGCCAGTACTTCCGCTGGCGGTTCCTCACCAGGGACCGGTGGTGGCAGGCGCACCCGTTCTCGGTCTCCGGCACGGTGTGGAAGGACGGCCGGTGCTGGCTGCGGATCACCGTGAAGGCGCTCGGCGACGACACGGCCGGCCTGCAACGCCTCCGCCCGGGTACCCGGGTGCTGGTGGAGGGGCCGTACGGCGCGTTCACCCCGGCGCTGCGCCGGGGCGGGAAGGTGCTGCTGTTCGCCGGCGGGGTGGGCATCACGCCGCTGCGGGCCATGTTCGACGTGGTGCCGCCGGACACGGTGCTGCTCTACCGCGCGTCCCGGCCCGGCGACCTGGCGCTCTCCCGGGAGCTGGACGCGTACGCCAGCGCCGGCCGGCTGACCGTGCACTACCTGCTCGGCCACCGCCGGACCCGGCCGGACCCGCTCGACCCGCGCCGGCTGCGCCGGCTGGTGCCGGACATCGCCGACCGCGACGTCTTCCTGTGCGGGCCGCCCGGCATGGTCAGCGTCGCCCGGCGGGCGCTGCGCGCGACCGGCGTCCGCCCGTCCCGCATCCACACCGAGAACTTCGCCTACTGAGGGGGTCCGATGCTGAAGGTCGCGCTCGCGCTGGCCGCCACCGCGACAGGACTCGTGCTGCTGCTGTCGTACAAGACCCCCGACCAGGCCGCCCGGTCGGCGCCGCCGCCGGCGGTCGCCCCGCCGCAGCAGTCGCAGTCGCCGGCACCAGGTTCGACCGGCGGCCCGACGGGTGGCCCGACCGCCGGCACGGGCAGCCGTACCGTCACCGGCTCGTCGGTCGACACCCCGTACGGCCCGGTCCAGGTGCGGATCACGCTCGCCAACGGCCGGCTCACCGACGTCACCGCCGTCCAGTACCCGAACGACCGGCGCCGGTCGGTGGAGATCAACGACGAGGCGCTGCCGGTCCTGCGGTCCGAGGCGCTGAAGGCGCAGAGCGCGCGGATCGACGAGGTCTCCGGCGCGACCTGGACCTCGGACGCCTACCTCCGGTCACTCCAGTCCGCATTGGACAAGGCGCGGGGAGGCTGACGTGGTCCGGTACGTCGAGAGCGTCATGGGCACCACCGCCGGCGTCACCCTGCCCGGCGAGATGCCGGCGGCGGCCGCGGCGGTGTACCGGTGGCTGCGCCGGGTCGACGAGGTGTACTCGCCGTTCCTGGACTCGAGCCAGGTCAGCGGGCTGCGCGACGGCCGGCTCCGGCTCGCCGACTGCGACCCGGACGTGCGGGGCGTGATCGCCCTGTGCGAGGAGCTGCGCGACCGCACCGGCGGGTACTTCGACGCCTGGTCGGGCGGCGCCCTCGATCCGTGCGGCGTGGTGAAGGGCTGGTCGGTGGAGCTGGCCGGCGAGCTGCTGGCCGACCGCGGCGTGACGGCGTACAGCGTCAACTGCGGCGGCGACGTGCGGGTGGCCGGGCAGGAATGGCGGATCGGGATCGCCGACCCGCACCGGCCCGGCCGGGTGCTCACCGTCGTGACCGGGACCGACCTGGCGGTGGCCACCTCCGGGGT
The DNA here is from genome assembly GCA_045806985.1 of Mycobacteriales bacterium. Lineage (GTDB taxonomy): Bacteria > Actinomycetota > Actinomycetes > Mycobacteriales > JBJMIH01 > JBJMIH01. The sequence continues at coordinate 16,558 of JBJMIH010000201.1, forward strand.
GACCGAGCGCGGCGCGCACGTCCTCGACCCGCACACCGGCCGGCCCGCGACCGCGCTGGCCGCGGTGACCGTGGTCGGGCCGTCGCTGACCTACGCCGACGCGTACGCCACCGCCGCGCTGGCCATGGGCGGCCCCATGGGCTGCCACGCCCGCCGCTGGCTGTCCGAACTGCCCGGGTACGCCGGGTTCGCGGTGACCGCGACGGGCGACGTCTGGTGGACGCCGGCCTTCCGCGCCTACGCGCCCGACCTCCCCCCGCCGGAGCGGGCAGGATGAGGGGCATGAGGGTGCTGGTCGCCGAGGACGAGACGATCCTGGCCCACCACGTCGCCGACGGGCTGCGGGACGCCGGGATGGCTGTCGACCTGGCCCACGACGGGCCGGGCGCGCTGGAGAAGCTCGACCTCAACGCGTACGACGTCGTCGTGCTCGACCGCGACCTGCCCGGAATGTCCGGCGACGAGGTGTGCCGGGAGCTGTCCGGCCGCCGCGCCGCCCCGCTGGTGCTGATGCTGACGGCCGCCGCCGACCCTGGCGACCGCATCGACGGCCTGGCCATGGGCGCCGACGACTACCTCGGCAAGCCGTTCGCGTTCGCGGAGCTGGTGCTGCGGGTGCGGGCGCTGGCCCGGCGCGGCCGCGCGCACCCGGCGCTGCTCACCCACGGCGACGGGGAGGACCAGCTGGTGCTGGACAGCCTGCGCCGGCGGGTGCGGCGGGGCGGGCGGCCGGTGCCGCTCACGGCGAAGGAGTTCGGCGTGCTGGAGGCGCTGCTGGCCGCCGACGGCGCCGTGGTGAGCGCCGAGGACCTGCTGGAACGGGTCTGGGACGAGCACGCCGACCCGTTCACCAACACGGTGCGGGTGACGGTGAACCGGCTGCGGCGCAAGCTGGGCGACCCGCCGATGATCGAGACGCTGGTGGGAGCGGGGTACCGGATCCCGTGAAGAGTCCGGTGCGGCTGACCATCAGGATCCGGCTCACCCTGGCCTACGGCGGCCTGTTCCTGCTCGGCGGCCTGCTGCTGATCGGCGTGCTGGTGTACGAGGTGCGCGGGTCGCTGTTCTCGCCGCTGCCGCACGAGGCGGTGCAGAAGGCGCTGCGGGGGACCGGCGACGGCGGCCACCCGCCGGACGACAACGGCGCGCACCACCGGGAGGAGCAGCTCGAACGGGGTTTCCGCACCCAGTTCCGCAACCACGTCGTGCACGAGCTGCTCGAACACTCGCTGGTCCTGCTGGCCGTGCTGGTGCTGCTGTCGGTGGCGGCGGGCTGGTTGCTGTCCGGCCGGATCACCCGGCGACTGCGCCGCGTCACCGAGGCGGCCCGGCGCGCCGGCGAGGAGACCCTGCACCACCGCCTCGCACTGCCCGGCCCGGACGACGAGATCAAGGAGCTCGGCGACACCTTCGACGAGATGCTGGCCCGGCTGGACGCCGCGTTCGGCGCGCAGCGGCGGTTCGTCGCCAACGCCAGCCACGAGCTGCGTACCCCGCTCGCCGCCACCCGGGCGGCGGTCGAGGTGACGCTCGCGAAGCCGCAGGCCAGCGTGGAGCAGCTGCGGGCGATGGGGGAGGACGTCCGGGTGGCCACCCGGCGGGCGGAGCGGCTGATCGACTCGCTGCTCACGCTGGCCAGGTCGGAGTCCGAACTCGTCCAGGTCGACACCGACGACCTGGCCGACCTGGCCGCCGAGGCCGTCGACCTGACCCACCGGGAGGCCGCCGCCGCCGGCCTCACCGTCGACCAGCACCTCGGCCCGGCCCCGGTCACCGGCGACGTGGCGCTGCTGTCCCGCGCCGTCGCCAACCTGATCGAGAACGCGGTACGGCACAACACCCCCGGCGGTACCGTCACTGTCGTCACCTCAGTGGCCGGTGACCGCAGTGTTCTGGAGGTCGCCAACACCGGCGACCCGGTCGATCCGGACCTGGTACCCCGGCTGTTCGAGCCGTTCCACCGCGGCGAGCACACCCGCCTCAAGGGCTCCGGCACCGGCCTCGGCCTGTCGATCGTGCGCGCCGTCGCCACCCTGCACGGCGGCACGGTCGCCGCCGAGCCGCACCCGAGCGGCGGCCTGGTGGTCCGGCTCAGCCTCCCGCAGCGGGCCGCGGCGCCGGACGACCCGGGGCACGGCGGCGAGCGCCGCCGGCGCCGGCGCCGCCCGACCAGCTGACCTCACCACCGGCCCCCCACGAAGGGACCAACGACCCCTGGCGCCGCCGCCGGTTTCGGCTTCGCTTACGGGTGGGGGGAAGGAGGAGGCCGTGTACGAGATCGTGGTGGGGGTCGACGGCTCCGCGGCGGCGAACCGCGCGCTGGACTGGGCCCTGGACGAGGCCGCCCGCA
>JBJMIH010000202.1:0-5912 GCA_045806985.1 Mycobacteriales bacterium
CGCAAGGCCGACCAGATGGTGCGCGGCACGGTGAACCTGCCGCACGGCACCGGCAAGACCGCCCGCGTGATCGTCTTCGCGGCGGGCGACAAGGCCGCCGAGGCCGAGGCCGCCGGCGCCGACCTGGTGGGCACCGACGACCTGATCCAGCAGATCCAGGAAGGTTTCCTCGACTTCGACGCGGCGATCGCGACCCCGGACCAGATGGCCAAGGTCGGCCGGATCGCCCGCATCCTCGGCCCGCGTGGTCTCATGCCGAACCCCAAGACCGGCACGGTGACCATGGACGTGGCCAAGGCTGTCGCCGACATCAAGGGCGGCAAGATCAACTTCCGCGTGGACAAGCAGGCCAACCTGCACCTGATCGTCGGCAAGGCGTCCTTCACCACCGAGCAGCTGGTGGAGAACTACGCCGCCGCCCTCGACGAGGTGCTGCGGCTCAAGCCGTCGGCCGCCAAGGGCCGGTACCTGAAGAAGGTCACCTTCAGCACCACGATGGGCCCCGGCATCCCGGTCGACCCGAACCGCACCCGCAACCTGCTGGTCGAGGACGAGCAGGCCGTCGCCTGACGTCCAGAGGCACGTAAGAGGCCCGTCCGGGCGGCCGACCCTGCCGTCCGGACGGGCTTCACTCTCTTAGACGTCAGCGCTTGAGCGGAGCGTTGCCTGGGTCGAGAAGTCCGGCCTCTTTCAGGTGGACGTACAGCGGAACGTCCTCCGGGTAGTGCCCCCAGGCGTGGTCGCCGTCACCGTTGCCGAACCCGCCGAGCAACTGCCGCTGGATCGGGTTCAGCCCGAACCACACCTTGCTGCCCTGCACCGGCGCGACCTCGTCGCGGATGGCGATCCACCGGTACGTGTACCCGAAGAACACGCCCATCCGGGTGATGTCGGAGTAGTTGTCGGACCGGGCGTGCCAGATCCGGCGGTCGAAGAACACCGCGTCGCCGGGGTTGGCCGTCACCTCGATGGCGCCCTCCGGCGGCGGGAACTCGACGTCCCGGCGCGGCGGGCCGGGCAGCCAGTTCCGGGTGTGGCTGCGCGGGATCAGCGTGAAGTTGCCGCGGCCCGGCTGGGAGACGTCCGACAGCCAGTACGCCAGCTTGACCGACAGCCGCGGCCGCGGGTCGGTCTCGATCTCGACGTTCTGCCGGCCGCCGTCCTGGTGCCACTCCCAGCGGAACGGCTTGCGGTTCGGGATGTGCGGGTGGACGTCCACGTGTGAGTGGTACACGTGGATGTTCCAGCCGAGCATCGACCACACCAGCGAGAAGGTCTTCGGGTGGTCGATCAGGCCGGCCACCTCCGGGCAGCTCGTCACCGCGCTGAGCTGGTGCATCGAGCCCTCGGGACTGAGCTTTCCGTCCGCCGCGGCCCGCGCGTACGTCCGGTCGACGGCCGCCCGGTAGCGGGCGATCTCGTCGTCGTCGAGCACGCCGGGGATGATCAGGTACCCGTCGCGCTCGAATTGTTCGCGCTGCTCGGCGGGCATCGGTGAACCCAACCGCGCGCTGGGAGCAAGAAGAGTTGACGCCATCAGAAGCCTTTCCGAAAAGGTTGACACCCCGGAGACGGAAATCGTGGCGTCGGAAGTTGTTCGTGGCCGGGCACTACTTCGGTGCGTCAACGACCGCTCACCTGCGGTCGAATTTGGAGGTACCCAGCGCGGCCGGTTACTCTGTGTCGGAGAACTGAACATCAGTTCCCCGCAGACCGCTGGTCACCGGGCGCGAGCCCGGTCGAAGGTCCCTCTCGAGGGCGACCCGCGCAGGAGAACGGAAGCCTCGCCATCCGCGTGAGCGGTGGTGTCCGCCCCGTGCGCCTGCGCCGGGGCGTTTCTCGTGCCGGGACCCTGACCAGCCCGAGCCGAGAGAGGAATCCCTAGGTGAAGCAGGAGAAGGCGACCTCCGTCGCCGAGCTCACCGAGGCGTTCCGTGGTGCCACCGCGGCGCTCCTCACCGAGTACCGCGGGCTGACCATGGCTCAGCTCACCGAGCTGCGTAAGCAGCTGGGGACGGGAACCAGGTACAAGGTCACCAAGAACACCCTCACCAAGCTGGCCGCCAAGGAGGCCGGCTACGGCGACCTCGAGGCGTGGCTGTCCGGACCGACCGCAGTGGCGTTCGTGTCCGGCGACCCGGTCGAGGCCGCCAAGGGGCTGCGCGACTTCGCCAAGACCAACCCGGCCCTGATCATCAAGGGCGGCGTTTTCGAGGGGAAGGCGCTCGACGCCGACGCGGTCCGCAAGATCGCCGACCTGGAGTCGCGCGAGGTGCTGCTGGCCAGGCTGGCAGGGGCGATGAACGCGTCGACGGCCAAGGCCGCCGCGCTGTTCCAGGCGCCGCTGACCAAGGCCGCCCAGCTGGCCGCCGCGCTCCAGGAGAAGAAGGCCGCCGAGGGCTCCGCCGCGCCTGCCGATGAGGCTCCCGCCGAGAGCTGACACACCGCCCGCACACAGAACTGAGAAAGGAACCGCCTGTCATGGCGAAGCTGTCCACCGACGACCTGCTCGACGCGTTCAAGGAGATGACGCTGATCGAGCTGTCGGAGTTCGTGAAGCAGTTCGAGGACACCTTCGGCGTCACCGCCGCCGCCCCGGTGGCCGTGGCCGCCGCCGCCCCGGGTGCCGCCCCGGCCGAGGCCGAGCCGGAGAAGGACGAGTTCGACGTCGTCCTCGAGGGTGCCGGTGACAAGAAGATCCAGGTCATCAAGGTCGTCCGCGAGCTGAACAGCGGCCTGGGCCTCAAGGAGGCCAAGGAGCTGGTCGACTCCGCGCCGAAGGCGCTGCTGGAGAAGGTCAACAAGGAGACCGCCGAGAAGGCCAAGGCCAAGCTGGAAGAGGCCGGCGCCTCCGTCACCGTCAAGTAGGTCCAGCGACACACCGCGTCACCCGAAGGCCCCGCCGGGATCGCCCGGCGGGGCCTTCGGCGTACCCGGGGCGGGTCGTCGGCCAAATTCGTGATTTAACCCCCGTGTCCTTCCCGTCGCATCTCCGTTAACCAGTTCGGACCGGCCGGTAACCGGAGGCCGAAGTAGCCGGTCCGCGAGCCGGTTTGTCGGCGCCGACGAGGGGGCGGTGTCGGCCGTACCGGCGCGCGCTCGGCCACAGAAGGAGGCCGCCGGTGGGTGTCGAGGTCGTCGTGGAGGGACTGACGAAGTCCTTCGGGCGTCAGACCGTCTGGGCCGACGTGACGCTGACGCTGCCCGCCGGCGAGATCTCCGTGCTGCTCGGGCCGTCCGGCACCGGCAAGTCGGTGTTCCTGAAGACGCTGGTCGGCCTGCTCAAGCCCGATCGCGGCAACATCTGGATCGAGGGGCACGACCTGCCCAGGCTGACCGAGCACAAGCTGTACGAGCTGCGCAAGCTGTTCGGGGTGCTGTTCCAGGACGGTGCCCTGTTCGGGTCGATGAACCTGTACGACAACATCGCGTTCCCGCTCCGCGAGCACACCCGCAAGTCCGAGCGTGAGATCCGCCAGATCGTCGCCGAGAAGATCGAGATGGTCGGCCTGACCGGCGCCGAGAGCAAGCTGCCCGGCGAGATCTCCGGCGGGATGCGCAAGCGCGCCGGCCTGGCCAGGGCGCTGGTGCTGGACCCGCAGATCATCCTGTTCGACGAGCCGGACTCCGGCCTCGACCCGGTCCGCACCGCGTACCTCAACCAGCTCATCGTGGACCTGAACGCGCAGACCCAGGCCACCTTCCTGATCGTCACCCACGACATCAACACCGCCCGCACCGTGCCGGACAACATCGGGCTGCTGTACCGCCGGCACCTGGCCATGTTCGGCCACCGGGAGATGCTGCTCACCTCGAACGAGGCGGTGGTGCGGCAGTTCCTGAACGCCCAGCGGCAGGGACCGATCGGGATGGCGGAGGAGAAGGACGCCGCCGAGCTGGCCGCCGAGTCCGACGCCGGCCACGAGCTGCCGCCGCTGCCGCCGGTACCGCTCCAGCTCACCCCCTCCGACGGCAGCACCCGGCCGACCCAGCACGCGCCCGGCTCCTGGTGCCGCCAGCACGGCGTGATGCCGCCGCCGGGCTCGTTCGTGAGCACCGCCGCGGTACCGGGACCGCTTTCACCACCAGCCGGCAGGACGCCGAGCCCCATGCCCGGGGTGCCGTCGTGGGCGCTCGGGGGCGAGTCGTGACCGACATCGAGAAGCGTGCCGGGTCGGCGGGGCCGCCCGGACCGCCGCCCAGGGGCAGACGTACCCCGGCGGGCGGGTCCAGAAGAGCGGCCCGCCCGTCGGCCAGACCCAGCCTGGTCGGCCGGCCGCTGGCGGCCGCCGGTGGCCTGTTCGCGCTGATGCTGGACACGGCCAGGGCGACGTTCCGCCGGCCGTTCGCCTGGCGGGAGATGATCCAGCAGGCCTGGTTCCTGGCCAGCGTGACGATCCTGCCGACCGCGCTGGTGTCGATCCCGTTCGGCGCGGTGATCGCGCTCCAGCTCGGCTCGGTCAGCCGCCAGCTCGGCGCGCAGGCCTTCACCGGCTCGGCGGCGGTGCTGGCGGTGATCAGGGAGGCCAGCCCGATCGTGACCGCGCTGCTCATCGCCGGCGCCGGCGGCTCGGCGATCTGCGCGGACCTGGGCTCGCGGAAGATCCGCGAGGAGATCGACGCGATGCGGGTGCTGGGCATCGACCCGGTGCAGCGGCTGGTGGTGCCGCGCACGCTCGCCTCGATGCTGGTGGCGGTGCTGCTCAACGGCCTGGTCTCGGTGGTGGGCGTGGCCGGCGGCTACTTCTTCAACGTCATCGTGCAGGGCGGCACGCCGGGCGCGTACCTGGCCAGCTTCACCGCCCTGGCTCAGCTCCCGGACCTGTGGGTCGGCGAGTTCAAGGCGCTGCTGTTCGGCGCGATCGCCGCGATGGTCGCCAGCCACCAGGGGCTGAACGCCGGCGGCGGCCCCAAGGGGGTCGGCGAGGCGGTGAACCGCTCGGTGGTGATCACGTTCATGTTGCTGTTCGCCGTGAACTTCGTGCTCACCGCCGTGTACTTCCAGGTCGTCCCGCAGAAGTACTCATGAGCGCGGCGGAGCGGCGAGAGCGAAGCGACCAGGAGGAACAGTGAGGTGCCCATGACCTTCCTGACGAACACGCTGCGGCGGCCGCTGGCAATGCTCGACCTGCTCGGCGGGCAGCTCGCCTTCTACCTCAAGGCGCTCGCCTGGACGCCCCGCACGCTGCGCCGGTACAAGCGCGAGGTGGCCCGGCTGCTGGCCGAGGTGTCGTTCGGCTCTGGCGCGCTGGCGGTGATCGGCGGCACGGTCGGCGTGATCGCGTTCCTGTCCTTCTTCACCGGCACCGAGGTGGGGTTGCAGGGGTACGCGGCGTTCAGCCAGCTCGGCACCGAGGCGTTCACCGGCTTCGTGTCCGCGTACTTCAACACCCGGGAGATCGCGCCGCTGGTCGCCGGGCTCGCCCTGTCGGCCACCGTGGGCTGCGCCTTCACCGCGCAGATCGGGGCGATGCGGATCGCCGAGGAGGTGGACGCGCTCGAGGTGATGGGCGTGCCGTCGGTGCCGTTCCTGGTCACCAGCCGGATCATCGCCGGGTTCGTCGCGGTCATCCCGCTGTACGTGATCGGCCTGCTGTCCAGCTACCTGGCCACCCGCACGATCGCGGTCGTGTACTACCACCAGTCGGCCGGCACCTACGACCACTACTTCCACCTCTTCCTGCCACCGGGGGACGTGCTGTGGTCGTTCGGCAAGGTCCTGGTGTTCTCCGTGGTGATCGTGCTCATCCACTGTTACTACGGGTTCACCGCGAGCGGCGGCCCGGCCGGAGTGGGGGTCGCCACTGGCCGGGCCGTCCGCGCGGCCATCGTCGCCATCAACATCCTGGACTTCTTCCTGTCGCTGGCGATCTGGGGCGCCACGACCACGGTCCGGATCGCGGGGTAGGCCG
>JBJMIH010000203.1:0-19501 GCA_045806985.1 Mycobacteriales bacterium
GAGGGGTCGACCGACGACCCGACGATCCGCGCGCTGCGCGCCCGCCAGCAACGCAACTTCCTGGCCACGCTGTTCCTGTCACAGGGCGTGCCGATGCTGCTGCACGGCGACGAGCAGGGGCGTACGCAGGGCGGCAACAACAACGCATACTGCCAGGACAACGAGCTGACCTGGATGGACTGGACCGACACCGCCGACCCGGAGGGGCTGGAGTCGTTCGTCCGGACCGTGTCCGCGCTGCGCCGCGACCACCCGGTGTTCCGGCGCCGGCGGTTCTTCCAGGGCCGGCCGATGCGGCGCGGCGAGAGCGCCGACATCGCCTGGTTCACCCCGGCCGGCAAGGAGATGACGAACGGCGACTGGGACGTCCCCTTCGGACGGTCGATCGCGGTTTACCTGAACGGCCAGGCCATCCCGGACATGGACCGGGACGGCCTGCCGGTGGTCGACGACTCCTTCCTGATCTGCTTCAACGCCCACGACGGCGATCTGGAGTTCGTCATGCCCGCCCCGGAGTACGCCTCCACCTGGGACGTGGTCCTCGACACCGCCACCTGGCCCACCCCGCCCCCGTCGCACCCGATCGCCCACACCGACACCATCACCCTGCCTCCCCGCTCGGTACTCCTCCTCCGCCGCACCTCGTAGTAGTGCGGTGACCACGTAGCCGGGCCGCGCCCGGCCTTCCCCCTTGCCCGGACCGGGCGGCCCATCGCCGCCGCTTCAGTCGTACGTCGCGGCGTGCGTGTGGGGTGGTGTGGTGGGGAGTTGGATGGTGATGTGGAGTCCGCCGGTGGGGCGTGGGGTGAGGGTGAGGGTGCCGTGGTGGGCGTGGGTGATGCTTTTGACGATGGCGAGGCCGAGGCCGACGCCGGGGTGGTGGGGGGTGTGGGTTGGGGTGTGGGTGCGGGTGGTGGCGCGTTGGAAGGGTTCGGTGAGGGTGGCGGTGAGTTGAGGGGTGAGTTTTTGGCCGGTGTTTTCGATGGTGAGGGTGGCGGTGTGGGGGTGGGGGGTGGTGGTGATCCAGATGGTGCCGTTGGTGGGGAGGTTGTGGACGATGGCGTTGTGGATGAGGTTGGTGGTCATTTGGAGGAGGAGGGTGTGGGAGCCGCTGGTGGGGGTGGTTTCGGTGGTGGTGTGGATGGTGAGGCCGTGTTTTTCGGCGAGGGGGAGGAGTGTTTCGGTGGCTTCTTCGGCGATGAGGGACAGGTCGAGGGGTTGGGGGGTGAAGGATCGTTGGTCGGCGCGGTGTAGGAGGAGGAGGGCTTCGGTGAGGTCGATGGCGCGGGTGTTGATGTAGTGGAGGCGGTTGAGGAGTTCGGGGGTGTCGCGGGTGGGGTTGTTGCGGGCGACTTCGAGCAGGGTTTGGGTGACGGCCAGGGGGGTGCGGAGTTCGTGGGAGGCGTTGGCGGCGAATCGTTGTTGTTCGGCGAGGTGGGTTTGGAGGCGGGCGAGCATGGCGTCGAAGGCGTCGGCGAGTTCACGGAATTCGTCGTTGCCGCCTTCCAGCCGGATCCGGTGGGCCAGTGATCCGTTGGCGGCCATTCGGGTGGCGTCGGTGATGCGGGTCAGCGGCGCCAGCATCTGACCGGCCAGAATCCAGCCGCCCAACAGGCCGAACACCAACAGGAACCCCATCGCCGTCACCGCGATCGGCGCGAACGAACGCAGCAGGAGGCGGCGGTTGATGACCAGATCACCGGTGGCGTAGATCGCACCGTGGGGTGGATGCAGGTAGAAGAACCCCACGGCGGCGAGCAGCACGGTGCCGGCGAGCATGAGGAAGCCGGCGTAGCTCAGGGTGAGTTTGAGGCGGACGCTCCACCCGGGGGGTCTATCCACGGCCTTCTCCCCCGCGCCCGGTGGCGGCTGCGGTGTCGATGCGGTAGCCGACACCCGCCACGGTGGCGATGATGGCGGGTTCGCCGAGGCGTTTGCGGAGTGCCGAGACGGTGATGCGTACGGCGTTGGTGAACGGGTCGGCGTTCTCGTCCCAGGCCCGTTCCAGGAGTTCTTCGGCGCTGATGACACCGCCTTCGGCGGCGACGAGGACTTCCAGGACGGCGAACTGCTTGCGGTTGAGGGCGATGTAGCGGCCGTCGCGGTAGACCTCGCGGCGGAACGGGTCCAGCCGCAGGCCGGCGATCTCGCGCACCGGTGGCCTGTTGTGGGCGCGGCGGCGGTCGAGCGCCCTGAGGCGGAGCACCAGTTCCCGGAGTTCGAAGGGCTTGGTGAGGTAGTCGTCGGCGCCGAGGCCGAACCCGGTCTCCTTGTCATCGAGCCGGTCGGCGGCGGTGAGCATGAGGATCGGCATCCCGCTGCCGGAGGCGATGATGCGGGTCGCGACCTCGTCACCGGAGGGGCCGGGGATGTCGCGGTCCAGGACGGCGATGTCGTAGGCGTTGACGCTCAACAGTTCCAACGCGGTGTCACCGTCACCGGCGATGTCGGCGGCGATCGCTTCCAGGCGTAGCCCGTCGCGGATGGCCTCGGCCAGAAAGGGCTCGTCCTCGACGATCAACACACGCATGTCATTGATCCTACGAGCCCGCCCATATCGCCGGCATATCCGAAACCACATACGGGCTGGCAACAGCACGCCGCCTTGACTACCGGTATGACCCACAGCGAACCAGCACGAACGGCGACTTATCGTACATCGAGGCATTCGACGCGACGAAGGTCGACCGGCACGCTGTACGGACCGATCAGGCTGCGGCGACGCGCATTGCGGCCCGTACGAGCGCTGTTTTCCGTTGTCGTGGTCATTGCCCTGGCGGCCGGCGCGGGAATCGCCGGGTATGAATACCTTCAGGCCCGATCGACCAAAGCGGCCCGCGAAGCGCTGCCCGGCACGGTGTGGCCGACACATGGCCAAGCCGCTTTCCTCGAAACAGGACAGTCGCAGATCCAAGCCGGCCCGAACCAGTACGCGGCCCCGATCGCCAGTGTCGCGAAGGTGATGACGGCCTATCTCGTGCTCCGCGATCACCCGCTGCGGCTCGGCCATGACGGCCCGACGATCACGCTCACCGCCGCCGATGTCGCCGACACCGACCGCCGCCGCGGACGGCAGGAATCGATCGTGTCCGTCGCCGCCGGAGAGCGGTTGACCGAACGGCAGGCGCTACAGGCACTGCTGCTGCCGTCGGCGAACAACATCGCCGCGGTTCTGGCGCGGTGGGACGCCGGCTCGGTGGACCGGTTCGTCGTCCGGATGAATGCCACCGCACGGTCGCTGCGCATGACCCACACCCGCTACACCGACCCGAGCGGCTACGACGACGCAACCGTGTCGACCGCCGCCGACCAGGTGCGCATTGTCGATCGGGCCATGCGCCTGCCGGTGTTCGCGGGCATCGTCGCCACACCGAGCGCGACGCTGCCGGTCGCCGGCACCGTGCACAACACCGACACGCTGCTGGGGCACAACGGGTTCGTCGGCGTCAAGACCGGTTCGGACGACGCGGCCGGCGGCTGCTTCGCCTTCCGGGCCGTCCGCTGGGTCGACGGCAGGCGGACGACGATCACCGGGGTGGTGTTGGGCCAGCCCGGCCACAACCAGATCGCGGCGGGTCTCGCGGCCGCCGACGCCATGGTCGACCGCATCGCCACGAGTACACGGCCCGGCAGGCAACTCGCGGTCCCGACGGCCACTGGGGGTGCTAGGCCGTGTCTCGAAGTGGCCGCCGGGTCCGAAATCCGCCAGCCCGCCCGCCGTCTCGCCACGATCAAGGAGTTGTGGCCGCATTTTCATGTGACAACGCGGGCACAAGTCCTTGATCGTGGCCGCAGGGGTCCGAAATCCGCCACGAGCACAGGCGGAAGCCGACTTTGAGACACGACCTAGTCGCGCCCGGTGGGTGGGTTCTCGCTGAGTTGTTCGACGAGGGCGTAGGCGTGTTGGTAGAGGTCGGCGCCGGCGGCGACGGTGAACAGGGCGGCGAGGGCCCTGGTGGGGCGGGGGGCGACCAGGAGGCCGGCGACGAAGGCGCTGGCCACCCACTGGCCGCTGCAGAACGGGCAGGTGAGGAGTTCGCCGACGGTCTTGCGGGCGCCGGTGCCGCGGACCTCTTCGGACAGTTCGGCGGGGCCGGACTGGCCCTCGTACCGGGTGAAGGGGGCGCGGATGGGGCTGGTGACCGGGTCCTTGGCGAGCAGGCGGGACAGCTTGCCGGTGGCGACGGCGGCGAGCGCGAGGTCGCCGGCGCGGAGGCGGTCCGGGAGGCGGCGGCCGGACAGGCGGTACGCCAGGGCCGCCAGGCCGGCGCTGGTGGTGTAGACGGCGAGCGTGCCGGCGTACCCGCCGAGCGGCCGGTGCTCGCCGTGGGAGTACTCGCGGCGCACGGCGCGGGCGTGCGCGCGGAGATGGTCCAGCAGCTCGGTCACGTGCCGCTCCCCTCGACGGTCAGGTGCGAGGTCATGGTGGGGTGGATGGAGCAGTGGTACCCGTACCGGCCCGGCCTGGTGGGCGCGGTGAACGTCGCCGTGGCGTGCGCGGCCATGTCCTTGGTGTCGAACAGGCCGTCGTCGGAGGTCACCGAGTGCGGGATGCTGTCGTCGTTGCGCACCGTGACCTTGCCGCCCGGCGCGACGGTGGCGCCCGTCGAGAACTTCATGCTGCTGATCACGATCGTGGCGCTGCCGCTCGCCGGTGTCGGCGGGTGGGGCTGCTTCTGGATCCCTCTGCCCGAGTCGCTACACCCCGCGACCAGCACCAGCAGGGAAACAGCGGCAACGCTCCACCGGCCGACACGTCTCATGACTCCGGGGTAACACACCTTCCCGGACCGGTCAGGTCGGCGGCGTGCCCTCGATGTCCGGTTCGTCCGGGCTCTCCGCCCCGTTCCCGGACTCGGACGCCTTCTCCCGTACCGCCTCGGCCCGCTCGCGCAGCGTGTCGGAGTTCTCGCTGACCAGCCAGCCCGCGATCACGCCGGCCACCATGCCGAACACGAAGGCCGCCAGCAGCCGCGAGCGGTGCCGGGGGTACGCCTCCCGGCCGGCCAGCACCCGCGCCGCACCCCGTCCCCGCCGGCCGGCCTCGCCGCCCGCCCCGGAGGCGGCCGCGAGCGCGTCGGTCAGCGCGTTGACCGTCGCCTCCCAGGCCCGGACCGCACTGTCCTTCGTCAGCTCGGCGGCCTGCTGTGCCGTCTCCGCCGTGCTCTCCTTGACGCTGTCCTTGACGTCCGTCATGCCCGCCATCGCTGACCTCCCGCCAACCACTCCTTTGCCTCATCGTGACGCGAATCGCCGAGCCGTCCACTTCGGCGCGGACACGCCGGTGGCCGCGCCCCTGGATCGGGGTGCGGCCACCGGGAGTCGGAGCGCGGCTGGGTCAGTTGCCGCCCAGCTCCTGCGGGGGCAGGTTGGCGCCAGGCACCTCGTCGGGCGCGAGGATGCGTTGGTCACCCGGGTACGGCCGCCTCCAACCGGTCGCGGAGTACCAGTCCAGCCGGTTGAGCTGGGCCGGGTTGACCATGTCCTCCTCGGGGTGGGAGCCGCCGGTCTTCTGGAAGTTGCTCCACTCCACCCACAGGTTGTAGTTCTGCTTCTGAGCCTCCGGGATCACCGGCTGCTCCCCCGCCGCGACCTGCGGCGCGGCCGGCGAGGTGACCTTGAGCCCGTACGTCAGCGGCACCTGGTTGGGCAGCGCCGCGAACGGCCGCGGGTCCGGCGTGTCGGTGAAGGCGTCGGTCATCGGCAGCGCCGCCCGGTCCATCTGGTTCATCGGGGCGATGCCGAGGATCTGCTCGATGGTCCTCACCACGTTGATCTGCGTGTAGTACGTGGAGTTGACGACGCCGCGCCGCGCGTACGGGCTGGCGATCCACAGCGGGGCCCGGTGGCCGTCGACGTGGTCGACCCCGTTCTGCGAGTCGTCCTCCAGCACGAAGACCGCCGAGTCCTTCCAGAACCGGCTGTGCGAGATCGCGTCGATGGTCCGGCCCACGGCCAGGTCGTTGTCGGCGACCATGGCGGTCGGGTACGGGTCGGTGCCGCTGGTGCCGTTGGTGTGGTCCTGCGGCAGCGCGATCATCGTGAGGTCGGCCAGCTTGCCGGTCTGCTCGGACTGCTGGAACGACTTCAGCCAGATGTCGGTCCGGTACTGGTCCGGGATGTCGGTGTCGAAGGTCGGGAACGTCGGGTCGTTGATGGCGTTCACCGACGGCACGTCCGAAGTGGACCTGTACTTGTCGGTCGGCACCGGCAGCGGCCCGGTCGCCTTGCCCTCCAGGATCAACGCGTCCTGGTACCACTGCGCCCAGGTCGGCGCGCCGGTGGACGGCAGGTTGATGTTGGCGGCGTACTCGCCGAAGTCGGACACGGTCCTGCCGGCCCGCGCCGCCGCGTTCCACAGGAAGCCGTTGCGCTGGTAGGCGAGCGCGTCGTCGCCCAGCGCCGGGTAGCTGCGGGTGAAGGTGCCGAACTCGTGCTCGATGTAGTCGTTCGCGTCGGCCTGCACCAGCCAGTTGTGGCCGTCCGCGGACAGCGTGCCCTCGTCGTAGAAGTTGTCGAAGAGGCCCCACTGGTTGGCGAGCGCGTGCTGGTTGGGAGTGACCCGGCTGCCGAACTGGGCCAGCGACGGGTCCGAGGCGCCCTTGCCGGCGTCGCCGAGCACCTGGTCGTAGGTGCGGTTCTCCTTGATGATCAGGAACACGTGCTTGATCAGGGACGGGTCGCCGAGCCGGGCCGGGATGGCCACCGGCGGCGCGTGCGAACCGTGGGCCGGCGCGGCGGCGGCCTCGGACCGCAGCAGGTGGTCCCAGCGGTTGTTCACGAACACCTGGTGCGTGAGCGTGCCCAGCTGCCGGTCCGCGGGCTGGCGGAACACCGTCAGCGACCCGGTGTCGTTGTAGGTGTTGTGGCCGGTGGCCGGGGTGGTGTCCGGGCCCTCGCCGATCGTGCTGGGCGCGCCGCGGGCGCCGATGCCCTTGTCGTTGGTGACGACCAGCCTGTGCAGCCTGCTGTCGAGCTGCACGTTGACCGGGTACCAGTCGGTCGGGATCAGGCCGGTGTACCGGACCGGCGCGACCAGGTTCTCGTACCGGTACGCGGCGATCGCGTTGTCCCGGCCGATGCTGACCAGCAGGTGGTGGTCGTCGGTCATGGTGATGGCGTTCGGGTTGCTGCCGACCGTCGAGCCGGGCAGCGGCGCGACGTTGAACGTCTGGGTGACCCGCCGCCGCCGGGTGTCGATGACCGACACGCTGTCGCTGTTGGAGTTGGCCACGAACAGCGCGGAGCCGTGCAGGTACAGCGCGCTGGGCTCCAGCCCGACCGGGATCGCCGCGGCCTGCGCCCCGGCGGTCAGGTCCACAACGGACACCGTGCCGGTGGTGGCGCCGCCGGTGCTCGGGTCGGCCACGACCGGGGCGCCGTAGGACAGGTTGGTGTAGTCGCCGTCCACCGGCGGCCGGCCGCCCTCGTTGGAGACGTACGCCTCGTCGCCGACCAGCGCGACCTGGCGCGGCGCGGTGCCGACCGGGATCTGCGCGGTCAGCGTGTTGGTGGCGGTGTCGATCACGCCGAGGGTGTTGTTGCCGTTCAGCGCGACGTACAGCTTGCCGCCGTCCGGCGAGAGTGCCATGCCCGCCGGCAGCCCGGAGCCCTGCGGTCCGGTCAGCGGGAGGACGACCGGCGAGGAGACCTTGCCGTCCGCGCCGACGGTGAACCGGACCAGGTCGCGGCCCTGCGGGAACCACAGGGTCCGGCCGTCCGGCGTGTACAGCGGGCCGTCGGTGCCGGTCTTGCCGTCGCCGATCTTCGGGTCGCCGGACGCGCCGGTCCCAACCTGCTGGACGACGTCGCCGCTGGCCGGGTCGAGGATGGTGAGGAAGCCGGTGCCGTGCTCGTAGGTGAGCGCGGCCAGCCGGGAGCCGTCGGGGCTGAGCGTGCTGGACAGCAGCCGCCCGTTGGTCACCAGGTGCCGCTCGCCCAGCGGCGTCACCCGCTGGTTGTCCGGCAACAACATGCCCTTCGCCGTCTCGACGCCGACCTTGTCGGTGCCGAAGCCGCCGACCGCGCCGGCGATCGCGAGGCCCGTCGAGGCCACGACCACGCCGAGCGCCACACCCGCCACCGTCACGCCGCGGACTCCGCCGCCGGCGCCGGTACCTTTCCGCCTGATTCGCACGGTGGAACGGTAAACGGTTTTCGGGATAATTTGTATGGCTATGGGGTGAACTGTCGGGAGTACTCCGAGGTCAGAGGCGCAGACACCCGTCAAATTCGTACAGCGGGTTCGGAACCGTGCGGCCGTCGACCGCGTGCAGGTACTGCGCGCCGACGAGCAGCGCCGGCCCCTGCGCGGTGTAGCAGCCGACCGGCTGCACCTTGACGTCGTAGCTGAGCGTCTCCAGGTGCCCGTCCGGCGCCGGCCAGTGCACCTGGCAGGTCCAGTCGCCGGGGCCGCTGTCCGGCGTCGCGGCGCTGCCCTTGATGCAGCTCGCCGACGAGGTGCGGGCCGGCAGCACCAGCTCGGTGTGGCCGAGCAGGTGTTGCTGGAGCACGTACATGTTGCGGAACGTCGGCCCGACCTGGGCCTCCAGCCGGGATCGGGTCACGTCGACGGGACCGCAGCCGGCGGCGGCCAGCAGCGTGACCCCGGCGGCGACGAGCAGTACCGGCAGGCGGCGACGCATCAGCCCTCCGTGAAGTCGCGGCGGCGCAGCAGTGCCCAGCCGGCGGCCAGGCAGCCCGCGACGTACACGGCGCAGACCGCGGCGCCGCGCCAGAGCGGGTGGTAGTCGGGCCGCTGCAACAGCAGCCCGTGCCAGGCGAAGAACGGCGTGGTGAGCAGCAGGTGGCGTACCACGTCGGCGCCGTTGACGAACGAGTACAGCTGCATCAGCAGCCCGATCACGGCCGGGCCGATGATGCCGGCAGGCCCGTTGCGGGTGGCGATCGAGAACAGCACCCCGAGCGCGGTGAAGCCGAGCGCCGGCAGCAGCACGGTCGCCCACGCCGCCAGCACCAGGCCGGTCGCGTGCCCGGCCGGTATCAGCGTGCCGGACAGGCTGACCAGCGGCTGGTGCCCGATGACCAGGACGCCGGCGGCGAGGCTGCCCAGCGCCAGCAGCAGCACCACCACGACCGTGTATGTCGCGGCGGCGAGCGTCTTGCCCCAGAACAGCCGGGTGCGCCCGCACGAGCGGGTGAGGATGGTCTTCCAGGTGCCGAGATGGTCCTCCGCGGCGAAGATGTCGCCGGCCACCAGCGCGATCATCAGGGGCAGCGCCCACTGGGCGACGAACGTCAGCACCACCAGCGGCGTCGCGAACCCGGTGAAGTGCGCCCACCGCCCGAGCAGCGTGTCGGCCGGCACGCTGTCCTGCGCCCTCAGCGCGCCGGCGAACGCGAACGGCCCGGCCAGGCAGGCCGCCGCCGCGATCCGCACCCGCAGCTGCGCGGTCAGCTTCTCCAGCTCCCAGACGTATACCGTCCAGACCGCCGGCGGCCGGGCGCGGACGACACCGGCGTCCCGTTCCAGCACCGCCGCCATCAGGCCGCCCCCGCCGTGATGCCCGGCGCCGGGTCCGGCCCGTCCTCGGTGAGCTGGAAGAACACGGTCTCCAGCGAGGAGGCCCGCAGCACCAGCTCGCGGACGGCCACGCCGGCCACGCCCAGCGCGACCACGTACGCGTCCAGCGCGTCCCGGCCGGCCCGCACCGACAGGCCGTCGCCGTCCACGGCCACCGCCAGGCCGGCGCGCTCGGCGGCCACCGCGATCGCCCGCCTGTCGTCGCTGGTGCGCAGGTGGTGGGCGGGATCCGGGGCCCGCGCCCGCAACGCCGCCACCGTCCCGTCGTATACCACCCGGCCCGACCGCAGGATCGTCACCGCGTCGCACATGCTCTCGACGTCGTCCATGTGGTGGCTGGTGACCAGCACGGTCACCCCGCCGGCCGCCAGCTCGCGGACCAGCGTCCGGATGTCGCGGATGCCGGCCGGGTCCAGGCCGTTGGTCGGCTCGTCCAGGATCAGCAGGCGCGGGTCGCGCAGCAGCGCCGCCGCGATGCCGAGCCGCTGGCCCATCCCGGTGGAGAACGTCCGCACCCGGTGCCGGCGCCGGTGGTCCAGGCCGACCTGGTCGAGCACCTCGCCGATCCGGGCCGGCGGGACGCCGCCGCCGTCGAAGGCGGCGAGCAGCTCGAGGTTCCGCCACGCCGACAGGTACGGGTAGAACCGCGGGGTCTCCACGAACCCGCCGACACCCTCCAGGCCGCTGCCGGTGGCCGGCTCCCGGCCCAGCAGCCGCACGCTGCCGGCGTCCGGCCGTACCAGCCCGAACAGCATCCGCAGCAGGGTCGTCTTGCCGGCCCCGTTCGGCCCGAGCAGCCCGTGCACCTCGCCGGTGCCGACGGTGAGGTCGACGGAGTCCACGGCGACGACGGCGCCGAAGCGTTTCACCAGCCCGGTGGCGTCCACCGCCGGAGCCACCATCCCGTACACCCCTTTCGCCGGAAACCGGCAGGACACTATCCAGCGGCGGCGTCCCGCACCAGGCTCGGACGGAGGCGGCAGGCGAACACCCGGTGACGCGAAGGTGTCCCGCACCGGTCCGCCGGCCCGGCCGGTCACCGGCATCAGGGCGCCTGTCACCGGGCCGGCGGGCTTCCCGGTACCGCCCGCAGGTCGCGGGAGAGCAGGCAGCCCAGGCCGGCGACCGCGCACGCGGCGGCGGAGGCGGCGATCACCAGCGGCGCGGTGCGCGGGGTGGTGACCAGCCCGCCGAGCGCCGCGCCGGCCGGCGAGGCGGCCACCAGCACGGCCTTCCGCGCCCCGATCGCGGCCCCGAGCCGGTCCGGCGGCACCCGGCGCTGCAGCACGGTCATCTCCAGCGCGGTGTACGGGGCCCAGGCCACCGCGCCGCAGAAGAACAGCGCGAACGCCACCGGCGTCCGGTGCACCAGCGCCATCGGGGCGACCAGCAGGCCCCAGGCGACGGCCCCGAGCGCGTTGACCACCCCCGGCCGCAGCCGCCCCAGCGGCCGTACCAGCGCCAGCCCGGCCAGCGCCCCGGCCCCGAACACGCCCCACAACACCCCGTACGCCGCCGCCCCGGCACCCAACTGGTGCCGGACGTACACCGGCAGCGCCGGCTCCAGCGGCCCGTACGCCAGGTAGTAGGTCGCGCTCAGCACCAGCAGCGCCCGCAACGCCCGGTCTTCCCACAACACCCCGAACCCCAGCCGACCGGCGGACGGCTCGGCCGGCCGGTCGGTGGCCGGCGGGCGTACGCCGCGGACGAGCAGCGCGGCGGCGACCAGCCCGGCGGCGGGCAGCAGCAGGGCCACCGGCGCGCCGGTCCTGGCCACCACGAAGCCGGCGACGGCGGGGCCGGCGGCGTACGGGAGCTGGTCGCCGACGGACAGCACGCCGTTGGCCGCCGGCAGTTCCGCGTCCGCCACCAGCCGGGGCAGCAGCACGCGGGTACCGGAGTAGGTCAGCGGCGCGAGCGCCCCGCCGGCCAGCGCGAGCAGCACCAGTACCGGCACGGTGAGCAGTCCGAGACCGGCCAGCGCCGGCACCGCGGCGAGCAGGCCGGCGCGGGCCAGGTTGTCGGCCGCGACCAGCGCGGACGGCCGGCCGCGGTCCAGCAGCCGGCCGGCCAGCGGCGCGGTGAGCACCGCCGGCAGCCCCGCGCACAGCACCACCACGCCCACCAGCGCCGCCGACCCGGTCCGGGAGAGCACGTACCAGAGCAGCGCCACCTGCGTGAACTGGTCAGCGCTGTTGGACAGCAGCAGCGCCCCGGTCAGCCGGCCCATCCCGGGCCGCCGCAGCACCGACCCGTTGACATGCATTACTCATGCATATCACTCCTCGTCGCTCCCCACCGGCCGCGAGCGCGTGGCGGGCAGCCAGAACTCGACGAGGGTGCCGCCGGTGGGGCCAGCCCGCAGCGTCCACCAGCCGCCGGCGATCTCGGCGCGCTCGCGCATCTCGATGATGCCGAAGTGGTCAGGGCCCGGGTGCAGGCCGATGGCGTCATCCGGCGGGCCGATGCCGTCGTCGGTGACCCGGACCAGCACGCCGCCGTCCTGGGTGCGCAGCGACACCTCGACCGTGCCGGCCCTGGCGTGCCTGCGGACGTTGTTCAGCGCCTCCTGGCAGATGCGGAACGTGGTGACCGCCACCTCCAGCGGCGGTTCCTCGGCCAGGTCGTGGCGCAGCACGTGCTTCAGCCCCCAGCCGCCGACCACCTGGTCCAGGTACCCGGACAGCGCCTCGACCAGCCCCTCCCGGTCGATGGCCGGCGGCCGCAGCTCGAACGCCAGCGTCCGGAGCCGGGTCACGCTGGCGGCGACCGCGTCGTCGAGCTGCGCCAGCAGGCCGGCGTGCTCGGCCGGCAGCCGGTCGGCGAGCATCTTCAGCCGCATCCCGACCGCGATCATCGCCTGGATCGAGTCGTCGTGGACGTCCCAGGCGATCCGCTGCCGCTCCCGCTCCTGCGCCTCGACCAGGTGGGCCAGCAGCCGGCGGTGGTCGGTGAGCGCCTGCTCGCGGTTACGCCGCTCGGTCAGGTCCCTGGTGACCTTGCCGAATCCGCGCAGCGTGCCGGTCTCGTCGTAGAGGGCGGTGATCACGACGTTCGCCCAGAACCGCGAGCCGTCCCGGCGGACCCGCCAGCCCTCGTCCTCGAGCCGGCCGTACGCGGCCACGACCTCCAGCTCCCGGTCCGGCTTTCCGGCCGCGACGTCCTCCGGCGGGTAGAACGTCGAGAAGTGCCGCCCGATGATCTCCGCCGCCCGGTACCCCTTGATGCGCTCGGCCCCGACGTTCCAGGTCACCACCCTGCCGGTGGGGTCGAGCATGAAGATGGCGTAGTCGACGACGTGCTGGACCATCAGGCGGAAGGTGGCCTCGGAGGTCAACGGCTTAGCGGGCTGGCCCTCCGGCGGCCGCGGTAACGGAGCGTCGGGCATACCGCGTAGCCTCGCATGTCCGGCCCGTTCCGGTCACGGCCCGGCGGCGGAATGCCCGGTCAGACGGGCTCGGCCGGGGCGGGCGCGACGGCCGGCACCAGCTCGCACCAGACGACCTTCCCGCCGTCCCGCGGCACCGCCTCCCAGCGCCCGGCGAGCCTGCTGACCAGGTGCAGGCCCCAACCGCCCTCCTGCCCGGCCACCTTGGGCACCGGCAGCACCGGGCTGCCGTCGGCGACCTCGACCCGTACCCGCCACGGCGTGCCGGACAGCCTCAGCACCGGTGGCCCGTCGCCGTGCAGCATGGCGTTGGTGACCAGTTCGGACACGACCAGCAGGACGTGGTCGTGGCGGCCACGGTACCGGTGGTCGGTGAGCGTGCGGCGGGTGAACTCGCGGGCCAGGGTGAGGGCGGAGTGGTTCTCGGGCAGCCGCAGCTCGACGTCGTACGCCGCAGCCTCCGACTCGATCGCCACGCATGCACTGTCTGTCACCTCGGACACAACGACGAGACGCATCGACAGCAGCAGGCCATGGTGCAACTGCCGCCTCCGCCTAGTGCAGATGCATCAGTCGAGTAGGCCCTCACGTCGGGCGATGGCCACGGCCTCCAGTTTGGAGCGCGCGCCGAGCTTCTCCAGTACTCGCTGGATGTGGTTACGGGCCGTGTTACGCGCCACTCCGAGGCGTCCGGTGATCTCCGCCATGCTGGCGCCCTCGGACAGCAGCAGCAGCGTCTGCCACTCGCGAGCGGTCAGCGTCGCGCCGGCTCGCCGGACCCGGCCGGTCAGCCGGTCGAGCACGCCGGGCAGCAGGCCGGGCGCGAAGACCACCTCGCCGGCCGCCACCTGCCGCACCGCGGCCTCCAGATCCCGCAACCGGGCGGACTTGAGCACCAGGCCGGACCCGCCGGCCTCGGCGACCCTGGCGGCCACCGCCGCGGTCGCCTCGCCGGTCAGCACCAGGATCCTGGCCCGCGGCGCCGCCGCCGCCAGCGCGGCCAGCGCCTCGATGCCGTCCCCGTCCGGCAGCCGCCGGTCCAGCACGACCACGTCGGGCTGGTGCCGCTCGAGATCGCTGAGCGCGGAGGCCAGCGAGCGCGCCCGCGCCACCACCCGGATGCCGGCCGCCTGGTCCAGCATCAGCCCGATCGCCTCGGCCACCATGTCGTGGTCCTCCACGAGAACCACCCGTACGGGTGACGGAGGCGGCTCTGACATGGGCGTTCCTCGGCGGCTCGGGGCGGGTCCGCCCTATTGTCCAGCGCCTCCGCCCCCCGGCCAACCCAACTCACCCTTCACGGTCCCCCGCCCCTCGGCGTTCCAACCCCGAGCAGGACGCCCACCCCACCCAAAGCCCTCCCCACCCAGCGCCCCCAGCGCCCGGCGCCCTCCCCTCCCCGCCGCCCAGCGCCCTACCCTCCCGCCACCCAGCGCCCTACCCGCCACCCAGCGCCCTACCCGCCGCCCGGCGCCCTCCACGCCAAGCCGCTCGGCGCCTTGCGCGCCTCGCCGCCCGGCGCCCTGCGCACCTCGCCGACCGGCGCCCTGCGCACCCTGCCGCTCGGCGCGCTGCGCACCCTGCCGCTCGGCGCGCTGCGCACCCTGCCGCTCGGCGCCCTGCGCACCCTGCCGCTCGGCGCCCTGCGCACCCTGCCGCTCGGCGCCCTGCGCACCCTGCCGCTCGGCGCCCTGCGCACCCTGCCGCTCGGCGCCCTGCGCACCCTGCCGCTCGGCGATCCCAGGGGGCGTCGCCTTCCCGGCAGCGCCGGCCGCGCTCGGTGAGCCGCGGGTCGGAGGCGATGGCTCGACCGGGCACACCGGCTCGCAGGCGCCGGTCCACCATCGTCAGCCCCCAGCCGGCGAGCGGGCCGGGGTCGGCGGTGAAGCCGGCTGCTCGACCAGCTCGCCGCGCGCCGTGTCGCGCAGTACACCGCCACGCCCGCCACCGACGACCAGCGCGTCGTGGCCGACGTACGCGGCCCGCTGGTCGGCGCGCCGCTGCTGCCGATCCACGCCGGCACGACGTTCCCGGCACGGAGCCGGCCACCGGCAGCGTCCCCAGCTGCGAGCGGTCGGCGCTGATCATTCGGGCTAGCCTGGCGTGGTGATGCCAGGGGACGAGCTGGTGGTCCGGCAGGAACGGGCCGAGGACCACGAGGCAGTGCGGGAAGTTCACAGGCGGGCGTTCGGGGACGGCGAACGGGTTCCCACGCTCGTCGATGCGCTGCGCGCCGCTCAGGCGTCGCAGGCGCCGCTGTCACTGGTCGCTACCGCCGGTGAGCGGGTCGTCGGCCATGTGCTGCTCAGCGCCTGCCGGCTGGACGCCCTGCCCCGGCTCGTGGATGTGTTGTCGCTGTCGCCGCTGGGGGTGCTTCCCCAGTTCCAGCGCCAAGGAATCGGCACTCGGCTGGTGGCAGCCGCCCTGGCCGGAGCCGACGGTCGCGGCATCCCTCTGGTGTTTCTGGAGGGCTCGCCGCGCTACTACGGCAAGCGTGGCTTCGCCGACGCCACGAAGTTGGGCTTTCGCCCGCCCACACTGCGCTACCCGCCCGGCGCCTTTCAGGTCGCCAGACTGTCCTCGTACGAGGAATGGATGACGGGCACCTTCGTGTACTCCGACGTCTTCTGGGCCTTGGACTGCGTGGGCCTGCGGGGCGAACGCCTCGAAGCGGCCACACCCTGATCAACCTCTGTAACAGACAGCTATGCGATGGGAAAATCGAAATAGGTGTCCGGGTAGGGTTCGTGCCGCAGTGCGTAGTGCCACCACTCGCGATCGTACGAATTGAAACCGCAGGCCTCCATGATGGAGCGGAGGTATTGACGGTTTCTCGCCTCGTCCTGCGTGATTCCGGTTGCTCCGTGATGTGAGATCGGATCCATCAGATCATGGTCTCCGCCCATCGGAGCAAGTGCGCCGGTAGCCAGATGATAGAGCGTCAAGTCAACTGTACTACCCCGGCTGTGGCCCGACTTGGTGGCTACATATCCTTTCTCAAATATCTCGGACCTGTCAATGTTCGGATAGTGCCTGAGCTTCGTCCGCCCATCCTCCGGCTGTCTTGACCAGCGCAGAAAACAATCTACGGCACGTTGCGGGCGATAGCCATCCCACAGGAGCAGGCCGAAGCCGGCGGATGCGGCCTTTTCCCGCGCTCTTTCCAGGGCCGCGCACAAAGCCCTCGTGCCGACAATTCGATTTGCCTCGTATCCGTCCACTGGTTTGCCGGTGAAGTTGTCCCAGGTGGCGTACTTGGCATCCCAACGTATGCCGGGCACAAGGTCGTCCACGAAGACGAAGTCATCTTTCATCGCCTTTTTCCGTGCAAGGTCAGCATCACCAGCCGGTCGATCAGGTCAGCAAACGGCAACCCCGCGGCCGCCATCATCCTCGGGTAGCGGCTGTACGAGGTCATGCCGGGCAGGGTGTTGACCTCGTTGAGCATTACTGTTCCATCTTCCTTCAGGAACATGTCCACCCGCGCCAGTCCCCTGCATCCCAGCGCGCGATATATGGTCTTTGCCGACTCCTGAACGAGCGACCGCGCCTCTGCCGAAATGTCAGCGGGAACGATTACCGTTGAGTTTTCCGAGCCGGTTTCGGGCGCACTCTCCTGATGGATCTTGAAGAAGCCGTGAGACAGGCGGATTTGATCCACCTCGCCCGCGACCAGTCCATAGCGTTCCCCGAGTATCGCACATCCGACCTCGCTGCCGACGACAGCCTCTTCAATCAACACCTTCGAGTCGTACTGCCTCGCGGTTTCCACCGCGCTCTCCAGCTCTTCTTCTCTGGACACCTTGCTGACGCCGAAAGACGACCCCGAACGGGCCGGCTTCACGAAGACGGGGTAGGTGAACCGCTCGGGATCGACCTTCTCGTTCGCCGTGAATGTCCAGTAGTTCGGTGTGGCAATTCCCGCGTCCTTGACGACCATGTAGGCAAGGGACTTGTCCATGCACAGAGCAGAACTCTGGATATCGCAGCCTACGTACGGGATGCCGGAAAGCTCCAGCAAACCCTGTATCGCACCGTCCTCGCCGAGCTTGCCGTGCAGAACGGGCAGCACTACATCCAGATGAATCGTCTTGTATTGTTCCTGTTCCAGGACGAGCAATCCGTGGACGGTTCTGTCGGGTGACAGCACAACCGGACGGCTACTGCCGTTTTCCCAACCCGCGTCGGGGCCGTCACAGAGCTTCCAGGCGCCGGTCTTCGTGATTCCGACATAGAATGGTTCGTACTTTTCGAGATCGAGGCTTTGGGCAACCTGTTGCGCAGATTTGACGGAGACGGGATGTTCTTCGGAACAGCCCCCGAACAAGATCCCGAGTTTCAGCCTGTCCACGCCACTTGCTCCTTCTCGAACTCGAGGCAATTGATAATGGTATTTTCGACCGTGTCGCTCAGCGCATGGTCCGTGTAGTAGGCGGTGTGCGGACTGACAAGCACGTTCGGCAGTTGCTGTAGCCGCAGCAGCGCTTTGCTTTCGATGGGTTTGTTGCTACAGTCGGCGTAGAATATTCCCTCCTCTCCTTCGAGGACATCCAACGCCGCACCGCCCAGTCTGCCGCTCTCCAGTGCTGGGACAAGCGCCTCGGTATCAAGGAGCGAACCGCGTCCAGTATTGACAACAAAGGCACCGGGCTTCATCTGCTCGATACGCCGATGATCGATGAGGTGGTACGTCTCCGCGTTGAGCGGGGTATGGAGCGTGACAATATCGCTCTGCTGTAGCAACTCATCGAGGGGAACGTAGTGGGCAGACGCCGTCGGACGGGTGTCATAGGCTAGTATCCGGCAGCCAAAACCCCGCAGCCTGTCCATGACCGCCGCGCCGATACGTCCCGTTCCAATCACCCCGACGGTCAGATCGCGTAGTTCTTTCCCGCGTACCTCGTGCAGCCTGTAGT
The DNA here is from genome assembly GCA_045806985.1 of Mycobacteriales bacterium. Lineage (GTDB taxonomy): Bacteria > Actinomycetota > Actinomycetes > Mycobacteriales > JBJMIH01 > JBJMIH01. Next base: position 17,849 of record JBJMIH010000203.1, read on the forward strand.
CATGGATCTCCGCACGGCGGATGATGGACTTCACATTTCGCACCGCCATCAGCATCAACATCAACGTGTAGTCAGCCACGCTGTCAGGCGAATAGGCGATGTTTCCGACCGTGATGCCGACGCTCTCCGCGTATTCCACATCGATGTGGTCGTATCCGATGCTTCTGGTGGAGACATACTTCACACCGGCTTGGCTCAGCGCGCGAAGAACGGAGTTCCTGACCTCAGTTTTGTGACCGACACTGACGCATCGATTTCCCAGTGCCAGGTCAACATTGACTTCAGACACCGCTGCGTCGGTGATGGTTGGCGTAACGCCAAAGCGAGGGGCCATCTCCCGGAACAGGGCGGCCTCGTCCTGCCCGCATTCATAGATCGTGATTCCCGTTTCTGGGACAGCCGGGGAGGGCGCGGACACCAGCGATCGGGAGCGGCGGGCCGCTGTTCGGGCTGGCTCGCTGTAGGTCATGCCTCCAGTCAAGGCAGCACGGTGTTGCCAGCACGTATCTGATTTTCGATATGCGGACGATATGTTACTGGCTGGTAACGTGGTCAGCTGGCCGCAGGCCCGTACACGTGGTGAACGCGAGCCCGGTGGCCCGCCACTTCGCGGCCGCCCCGCCGCCGCGATCCGGCAGCGTGCGCGGCCGTGCGATCACCGCTGCATCCTTGGATCGTGCGTAGGGTCGGGGTACATGGGCGGGCAACCGCGATCGATGGCTTCGGGGCGCAGTTCGTAGTGCCAGGGTTCGTTGCTGTAGATCTGGCACAGCCCGTACCTGGCGCCGTGCTTGGACAGCCATGCCCTGGCGTCGAAGGGTCCAATGTCGACCGCGTTCCCCGCCACGTGGGCGGACCTGTCCGCGGTGACCACCCATCGGGCGGCTTCCTCTGCCGAGCCGTAATTCGAGACCGCCTCACGGAGTAGTTGTTCCTGGTACTCCGGCGAACGCCAGCCACCGTTGACGAAGAACTCCACCCCGTCGTCCGCGGCATCGGTCGCGGCTTGGCGCAGCGCACCGAGCAGAGCGGGGTGGAGGTTGGCCACGGCCGGAATTTCGTCGAAGACCGTCACGCCGTCGGGGATGGCGCCATGTGCCTCGCCGAGCGCGCGTCGGGCGGGCGAGGAGGACGCGGGCGGCAGCGATCGGGGGCGGCGGGCCGTTCGTGCTGGTTCGGTGTGGGTCATGCCGGCAGTCAAGGCGGCGTGGTGTTGCCGGCACGTATGTGGTTTTCCATACGCCGGCGATATGGGCGGGCTCCTAGGATCAATAACGTGCGTGGTGCTCGGCCTCGGAGCACTCGGCCGCCACCGCACCCGCCTACTCGGCGAACCCGCCGTCATCGCCACCGGACATGGGGGAGAACACTGTGGACAGAGCCCCCGGGTGGAGCGTCCGCCTCAAACTCACCCTGAGCTACGCCGGCTTCCTCATGCTCGCCGGCACCGTACTGCTCGCCGCCGAGTGGGTGTACCTGAGTCGTGTCCGCCATCCTGGGCTCATCTTCATCCCCGACTACCGCAACTCCGTCCTGCGTACCTTCGCGCCGATCGCGGTGACGGCGATGGGGTTCCTGTTGGTGTTCGGCCTGTTGGGCGGCTGGATTCTGGCCGGTCAGATGCTGGCGCCGCTGACCCGCATCACCGACGCC
>JBJMIH010000204.1:0-15081 GCA_045806985.1 Mycobacteriales bacterium
GTCGCCACGCCGAGCACGATCACGCCGTCCGCGCCCGCCGACGAGCGGCAGCCCGACCGGGTACCCGCCGGTCACGCCGTCTGTTCCTTCCCCGTGACACCGGCGCTGTCGAACGTCGCGACCTCGGCCAGCACCTTCGCCGCCGCCCGCACCACCGGCAGGGCCAGCAGGGCGCCGGAGCCCTCGCCCAGCCGCAGGCCCAGGTCGAGCACGATCACGCCGTCCGCGCCCGCCGACGAGCGGCAGCCCGACCGGGTACCCGCCGGTCACGCCGACTGTTCCTTTCCGGTGACACCGGCGCTGTCGAACGTCGCGACCTCGGCCAGTACCGTCGCCGCCGCCCGCACCACCGGCAGGGCCAGCAGGGCGCCGGAGCCCTCGCCCAGCCGCAGGCCCAGGTCGAGCAGGGGGCGGAGCGCGAGGGCGTCCAGGGCAATGCCCGCACCTGGTTCGGTGGACAGGTGGCCGGCGACCATCGCGGCCACGCTGTCCGGCGCGAGCGCGCGGGCGGCCAGCGCGGCCGAGACCGCGATCACCCCGTCGAGCACCACCGGCAGCCGGTGGGCCGCCGCACCGAGCACGAAGCCCGCCAGCGCCGCATGTTCCAGGCCGCCCACGGCGGCGAGCACTCCCACCGGGTCTGCCGGGTCGGGCCGGTGCCGGTCCAGGGCGCGGGCGACGGCGGCCACCTTGCGTTCCCACGTCGCCGCGTCCGCCCCGGCCCCGCGGCCGGTCACCTCGCGCGCCGGCCGGCCGGTGAAGGCCGCCACCAGCGCCGCCGAGGCGGTCGTGTTGGCGATGCCCATGTCGCCGGTGAGCAGGCAGGCGTACCCGTCCCCGGCCAGGTCCGCCGCCACCGCGATGCCGACCTCGAGGGCGGCGACCGCCTCCTCCCGGCTCATCGCCGGGCTGACGGTCAGGTCGGCCGTACCGGGCCGCACCCGGCGGTCCCACAGGTCAGGGTGCCGCTCCAGCGGTCCCGCGACGCCCACGTCCACCACCCGCACCACCGCGCCGGTCGCTCCGGCCAGCACGTTCACCACCGCGCCGCCGGCCAGGAAGTTCGCCACCATCTGTGCTGTGACCTCCTGCGGCCACGGCGTCACCCCCTGAGCGTGCACGCCGTGGTCGGCGGCGAACACCGCCACCGCGGCCGGCGCCGGCACCGGCGGCGGGCACCGCCCGGCCAGGCCGGCGAGCTGGACCGACAGGTCCTCCAGGGCGCCGAGCGAGCCGGGCGGCTTGGTCAGTTGGGCCTGCCGGGCCCTGGCAGCGTCCTCCGCCGCCGCATCGAGCGGCCGGATCGCTGCGATCGTGTCGGTGAGCAGCGTCATCTCCACACCTCCTGAAGTACGTCCCGAAGTACGGTCACGAACCCGTCAGTGACGGCGGGTGCGCGTACCGCCACCCGCAGCCAGTCCGGGCCCAGCCCGGGAAACGTGTCGCCGCGGCGGACCGCGTACCCGCGCGCCCGCAACACCTCCCGCACGGCCGGCCCGCCGGGGATTCGCAGCAGGACGAAAGGCCCGCGCGGTATCCCGGCCACCTCGATCCCCAGCTCGGCCAGCCGGGCGCGGAGGTACTCCCGGCCGGCGGTCACCTCGTCGGCCCGCCGCTCCGCCTCGACCAATGCCGGCCAACCACAGCAGGCCACCACCGCGGCGAGGGCCGGGGTGGACACCGGCCACAGCGGTTGCGCGGCGGCCAGCCGGGCGCGCAGGTCGGGCGGGCAGATCAGGTACCCCGCCCGCAGTCCCGGCAGCGCCCACGTCTTGGTCAGGCTGCGCACCACGACCACGCCGGCGGCGGCCGGGCCGTCGAGCAGCGTCTCCGGCTCGCCGGGCACGGCATCCATGAACGCCTCGTCCACCACCAGCACCCGGCCGGGACGGGCGAGCCGGCGCAGGTCGGCGGCCGGATGGAGTACCGACGTCGGATTGGTGGGGTTGCCGACCACGACCAGGTCCGCGCCGGCCGGCACCCGGCGCGGATCGAGCCGGAAGCCGTCGCCGGCAGCCAGCGACAGCCGCCGTACCGGGTGGCCGGCCGCCCGCAGCGCCGCCTCCGGCTCGGTGAACTGCGGGTGCACGACGACCGCCGACCGGGGCCGCAGCACCCTGGCGAGCAGGACGAACGCCTCGGCCGCGCCGCTGGTCAACAGCACCTCGCCCGGCGCGCAGCCGTGCCGCGCGGCGACCGCCGCCACCGCCGGGCGCGGATCCGGGTACCGCCCGACCTCGTCCAGCGCCTCCCGCAGCACCGCCCGGAGCCAGCCCGGCGGGCCGCCCGCCGTGACGTTCACGGCCAGGTCGACGAGGCCGGCCGGCGCGTCGGCAAGCTCGGCGTCGCCGTGGTGGCGCAGGTCGACGGGCGGGCTGTCGGGAGGCCTGCTGTCGGCGGGCCTAGTGGACATGGTCGTGGGGGTGGTCGTGAGGCCGCTGCGGCGCGCCGACCCTCGCCTCGAAGCCGGGCAGCGCGACCCGGTACTGGCAGGTGTCGCAGTTCATCCGCACGTCGCCGCCGACCGCCTCCCGGTACCGCGCCACCACCAGGTCGGCGAGCGGGTCGCAGTCGCCGATCACGCCGGCCACCCGGACGTCCATTCCCGGCCGGCCGGCGGCGAACCCGGCCGCCTGCACGGCGATCCGGTCCGGCAGCACGCCCGGAAACAGGAAGTACGGCGCCACCACGATCCGGTCGGCGCCGAGGCGGGCCAGCCGCTCCAGCGCCTCCGGCACCCCGGGCCGGGCCAGCGAGACGAAGCAGTACTCGACCGCCGCGTACCCCCGGCCCTCCCAGAGCAGCCTGGCGACCTTGGCGACCTCGGCGTTCGCGTCCGGATCGGTGGCGCCGCGGCCAACCACCAGCACGGCGGTCCCGGCCCGGTCGGCGCCGCCCAGCGCCACGTCCACCCGCCGCTCCAGCAGCACCTGCAGGTCGGGGTGCGGCCCGAGCGGCCGGCCGTACCTGAACCGTAGCCCCGGGTGCCGCTGCCGCTCCCTGGCCAGCGCCGCCGGGATGTCGCCCTTGGCGTGCCCGGCGGCGACAAGCACCAGCGGCACCGCCGCGACCTCGCGGTGCCCGCGCCCGGCCAGCGCCGCCACGGCGTCCGCCACCGGGGGCGGGGCCAGTTCGATCAGCCCGCCTTCGGTGTCTACTCCGGACAGCCGGTGCCCGACCCTGGCGACCAGCCGGCCGAACTCGGCCACCCCGGCCGGGCTCCGGGTACCGTGCCCCACCACCAGCAGCGGCAACGTCATGACCCCTCCGTGTCGTCGGTGTACAGCAGGGCGTTGACGGCGGCGGCGGCCACCGCCGCGCCGCCCTTCTCGGACCGGTTGCTGACCGCCGGCAGGCCACTCGCCCGCAGCGCGGCCTTGGCCTCCACGGCGCCGACGAAGCCGACCGGCAGGCCGACGACCAGGGCCGGTGCGGCGTCCAGCGCCAGCAGCGCGGCGAGCGCGGTGGGCGCGCAGCCGATCACCCACACCGCACCGGGGCCGACCTCGGCGTAGGCGAGCCTGACCGCGGCCGCCGACCGGGTGCCGCCGGCAGCCTCGGCGCTGGCCCGGGCGTCGCCGATCCGGCAGGTCACCGGCCGTGCGGTGATCCCCGCCGCGGTCATCGCCACGTCGCAGGCGATCGCGGCGCCGGCCCGCAGCGCGGCGGCGCCGGCGGCCAAGGCGCCCTCGTCGCACACCAGGTCGGTGGCGTATCCGGGGTCGGCGCTGGCGTGCACCACCCGCTCGACCACCGCCCGCGTCCACGGCGGCAGCCCGGAGGTGTCGACCCGGGCGCGCAGGATCGCGTACGACTCCCGCTCGATCGGGTGTGCCCGCCGGTTCACCGCGCCTCCTCCGCGGTGAGCCGGATCGCGTCGACCGGGCAGATCTCCACGCACTCGCCGCACCCGGTACACCGGTCCGCGCGCACCACCAGCGTTCCGCCGTCGGGCCGGATCGCGTGTTCCGGGCAGGTGAGCAGGCAGGCGCCGCAGCCCTGGCAGGCGCCGATCGTCACGGGTGCGGCCACGCGTACCCCCTCGGCGTCACGAACCGGCCGGCGACCAGCCGGCTGGCGCTGCTGCCGACCACCACCACGCAGTACATGTCCACTGTGGAGGTATCGACGTGTTGGAGCGCGCTAACGGCGACTCGCTCCCCCGGCCGGCTGGCGTCTCGCACGACTCCGACCGGGGTGGTGCCCGGCCGGTGTTCCCGCAGCAGCTTCAGGGCCGCGTCGAGCTGCCAGTCCCGGCCCCGGCTGCGCGGGTTGTAGAAGCTGACGACCAGGTCGGCGGCGGCCGCCGCCCGTACCCGCGCCTCGATCGCCGGCCACGGCGTGTGCAGGTCAGACAGGCTGATCGCGGCGTGGTCATGGCCGAGCGGCGCGCCGAGCAGGGCGGCCGCGGCGAGCGCCGCCGTGACACCGGGCACGCCGACCACGTCGATCTCGTCGCCGGCCAGCTCCAGCGCGGGGCCGGCCATCGCGTACACACCCGCGTCGCCGGAGCCGACCAACGCCACCGCGTGGCCGGCCCGGGCCTCCGCGACCGCCGCACGGGCCCGCTCCTCCTCCTGGCCGAGGCCGGTGGCGAGCACCCGGGTGCCGGGCCGCAGCAGGTCGCGGACCTGGTCGAGGTACTGGTCCAGGCCCACCACCACGCTCGCCCGCCGCAGTTCGGCCACGGCGCGCGGGGTGAGCAGGTCCCGGGCGCCCGGGCCGAGGCCGACCAGCGCCAGCCGGCCGCGCGGCCGGTGCCGAGCCACCGCCGCCGTGGCGTTCGCGGACCGGCGCTTCGGGATCAGCAGCGTGCCGCCTCCGAGCAGCGCGGCGGCCTCGGCCACGCTCGGCGTGCCGACCTCGGCAGCAACCCGCGCCGACGGATTGGGCACCGCGACCGCCGCCAGCGCGGCGGCCGGGTAGGTCGCCAGCTCCCAGCCGCGGCTCGCCGCCAGCGCGACCAGGCCGGGTTCGCCGGCCTTCACGTCGATCGTGGCGAGGCGGCGTACCGACGCCGGGCTCAAGCCGGCCTCGGCGAGCGCCGCGTCCACCAACCCACCCACCTCGTCGGCGGTCACCCCCCGGCTCGCCCCGACCCCGACCACCAGCGACGGTGGCCGGAGTACGGCGGTACGCGGATCAGCGCGCTCCAACCGGTCCGTCACCCGAAGGGTGAACGAGCCGCGGTCGCCGAGCGGCAGGGGCGGCAGCGGCCAGGTCGCGTCGGCGGCCAGCCGTACCGGCTCGCCGTCCAACAGCGCCCTGCCGACGGCGGCGACCGCTCCCTCGGCCGGCCAGCCCAACGTATCCAGGCCAGGCAGGTTGGCCGTGTCGCTCCCGGTGGTGACGACCGGCTCGGCGCCGAGCGCGTCCGCCACCCGCTCGGCGAGCCGGTTCGCGCCGCCGGAATGCCCACCCAGCAGGGCGACCGCCCACCGCCGGCCCTCGTCCACGCAGACCACCCCGGGGTCGCGGTCCTTGCCGGCCAGGTGCGGCGCGAGCAGCCGTACCGCCACGCCGGTCGGCAGGAACGCCACCACCCCCTCGCACTCCGCGAACGCCGCCGGCAACGCCTCCGCCGCCGGCCCCTCATACACCCGCACCTCTCCGGCCCACGCCGCGCCGAGCACCCCCGCCCCGGTCCGCCCCGCCGCCGTCACCGCCACCACGCCGATCACGGGAATCCACCTCCGTTGGAGCGCGCCAACGCGGCCACTCCCGACGTCCGCGTCTCCCGCATTGCCGCCAGCGGGTCGCCGCCGACCGGAACCCGCTGCCGGCTCGGCTCGCGACAGGCCGTTCCTCCGGGGACCCCATGTGGGAACTCACCAGCGGACGCCCTCTCGGCGCGCGCGTCTCCCCGGCCGTGCCGCTGCCGGGAGGCCGGCGCCAGCTCGCCCGGACGCCGCCGCCAGCCGGAGCAAGACAGCGTCCTGGATCGGGCACGTTGGAGCGCGCCAAAACGCGCTGTTGAGCGGCGGCCGGTCATGTCGGGCCACCACAGGAGGGCGGAGGCATTGGTCGGATGCGGGCGGTCATGGGAGTTCTCCGGTGAGGATGGTGACGGGGTTGGTGGGGGCGAAGCGGTGGGTGCCGTCGGGGAGGGGGGTCAGGCGGTTGGCCGCGAGCTGTACACCGTGGACCGTGTAGCCGGCGGCGGTGAGGGCCGCGTGGGTGGGACCGATCCGCTCCACGGCGGCGAGCGCGACGACCAGACGGCGCGGGCGGCGTTCGGCGCAGGCGGCGACCACCGTCGTACCGCCACCGCCGACAAAGACGGTGTCGGGGTCGGGCAGGTCGTTGAGCGCCTCGGGCGCGGCGCCTTCGATGACTGTCACGGGTACGTCGAAGGTGGCCGCGTTGGAGCGCGCCAACCGGCAGGCGTCCGGGTCGCGGTCGACCGCGACGGCGGCGGCGCCGAGGCGAGCGCACTCGACCGCCACCGAGCCGCTGCCCGCACCGATGTCCCAGACGAGGTCGCCCGGCCGCGGACCGAGGCTGGCCAGTACGAGCGCGCGGACCTCGGACTTCGTGACCATGCCGTCGCGGTGGGCGAAGCGCTCCTCGGGTAGCGCCCACCGGTCCGGGCCGAGCCAGCCGTTCAGCCAGCGGCGATCGCCGATGGTGCGGTGCTCGTCCAGTACCAGCACGACATTCGGCTCGCGCCAGCTCCGGGCGGCGGCCTGCTCGGGCGTGCACCGGGTCACCGCCTCGCCGTCACCGTCGCCGTCGAGGTTCTCGCAGATGACGAGTGTTCGGGCGGCTCCGGCGAGGGCGGCGCCGAGCTCCGCCGGCCCGCTACCCGGTGCGGTCAGCACGGCGACCTTGGGATGGGCGCGACAGGCGTTGACCGCCGGTTGGAGCGCTCTCCCGTGCGCCGACACCACCAGCGCGTCCTCCCACGGCAGGCCAGCGCGGGCGAACGCCGCCGCCACCGACGACACCGCCGGCAGCACGACCGGGACAACCCCGCGGGCCCGCAGCGCCCGCACGATCCCGAAGTACCCGGGATCGCCCGAGGCGATGACCACCGCGTCGCCGTCATGGCCCACCACGACGTCCAGGGCCGCGGCGACGTCGCCCATGACCACGGTCCTCGCGCCAGCCGGCACCGGCACGGCTGCCAGGTGGCGCTTCCCCCCTACCACCAGCGTGGCCCTCGCCAGCACCGCCGCAGCCCGGCCATTCAACGGCCGCCCGTCCCACCCCAGCACGGTGATCACGCCACCACCCCGATGCCCGGCAGAGGTACGGCCTCGCCCCGCCCGCTCCCGCCAGCCACACCAGCGGCGTCGCCCTGACCGCTCCCATCGGACACACCAGCGGTGGCGCCTTGGCCGTTCCCGCCGGCCACAACAGCGGTGGCGCCTTGGCCGTTCCCGCCGGATAGACCGGCGGCGCCGCCGCGGCCGGTCCTACCGGCCACACCAGCGGTGGCGCCCTGACCGGTCCCACCGGCCACACCAGCGGCCTCCCGCTGACCGGTCCCGCCGGACAGACCCGCGGCGTCGCCCTGACCGCTGCCACCGGACATACGAGCGGCATCGCCCCGGCCGGTCCCGCCGGCCACACCAGCGGTTCCGCCCTGACCGGTCTCGCCGGACATACCAGCGGCCTCCCGCTGACCGGTCCCGCCGGACACACCTGCGGTGGCGTCCTGACCGCTGCCGCCGGAGACACCAGCGGCATCGCCCCGGCCGGTCTCGCCGGACATACCAGCGGCATCGCCTTGGCCGGTCCCGCCGGACACACCAGCGGTGGCGCCCTGACCGGTCCCGCCGGACACACCTGCGGCGTTGGTGTGGCCGGTCTCGCCGGTCTCGCCGGCGGCGGCTCGGCCAGTCGGTGACCAGCCCGGCACCGCGACCATGCCGCTGCCACGGTCTACCCGCGAGGCGGGCGGGGATACGGTGACGTGGTCACGGGTCCTCCCGGCGGCCGGCGTGGCGGCCAGGACGGTCGCGGCAGGGCTGTCTGAGGGATGGCGTCCCCGGACCGGACGGTCACGTCGCCGTAGGGTCCGGCCGGGTGGCCGGCTCCGGGGTAGCGGCGTGGCATCCCGAGCGTGGCGGCTGGTGCCGCAGCCGCCGGGTCGGCTGGCGGCGGGAGGCCGGTGCGGCGGGGCTTGGCGGGGGTAGGGCCCTGTGATCGGCCGCGGCGGGGTGGTCATGTCGGTAGCCAGTCGGGGTGGGTGGCCGCCACGGCGGTGCGGCCGGTGAAGTCGACCATGGCGACTTCGGCGGGCAGGCGGTGTGCGGTAGCGCGCTCCAACACCTCCCGCACCCGGGCGCAGAGGAGGTTGCCGGCGGGGCGGAGGAGGCTCTCCCGTTCCCAGATCTCGTAGGCGTGGCGGCCGGTGTTGGCGGCCGCGACCTCGGCGCAGATCGGCGGGGACCCGCCGACGGCCGCCGTGATCTCGCCGAGGAGGGCGAGGTCCACTTTGGAGCGCGTGTAGTGGGTCATCAGCACGCCCGCCGCCAGCTTGGTGAGCTTGCCGGCCATGCCGACGAACACCACCCGGCGCAGGCCGACGGCGACCGCGCGGCGCAGGGCGGCGCCGGTGAAGTCGCCGACCTCCACGAAGCACACCTCGGGCAGGTTGGGGAGAAGGGCCATCGCGCCCTTCTCGGTACGTCCGCCCGTGCACAGGACCACGGTCTTCTCGCCCTGGGCTGCCATCACCGAGACCGCCTGTTCGACGCTGGCCCGCCATGCGGCGGTGGAGAACGGCCTGACGATGCCGGTGGTGCCGAGGATCGAGATGCCGCCGAGGATGCCGAGCCGGCGGTTGGTGGTCTTGCGTGCCATCCGGTCGCCGTCCGGCACCGATAGGACCACCGTCACGCCGCGGACACCGAGGTCCACCACCTCGCCGACGGCCTGGATGATCATGGCGCGGGGTACCGAGGTGATCGACGGCTCGCCGACCGGGATGCCCAGGCCCGGCTTGGTGACCACGCCGACGCCATTGCCGCGCTCCAACGCCACCCCGGGCTCCTCGCGCCACGACACCGTCGCGGTGAGGTGGGCGCCGTGGGTGACGTCGGGGTCGTCGCCGGCGTCCTTGACGACGACGGCGTTGGCGCGCTCCAACGCGTACGTGCACGACTCGACCGCGAACGTCACCCGCCGCCCGCTCGGCAGCGCCACCTCCACCACCTCCGGCGCACGCTGGTCGCGCAGCGCGACCGTGGCCGCCTTGGCGGCGGCGGACGCGCAGGTGCCGGTGGTCCAGCCGGTGCGCAGCGCTTTCTGCCGTACCTTCGCGGTCCGCGGCAGGTCGGGTTCGCGCAGGTCGGGACCTGTCATCGGCCGTCACCCCGGAGGTCGGCGCGGGCGGCCGGGTCGGCGCGGCGGAAGCCGTGGAAGTGGCCGGGATGGTAGAGGTGCGAGCGGGTACCGCCGGTCGCGAGCGCCGGCCCGATCAGGAACAGCGTGTGCTTCCACAGCTTGCGGGCGCGGACGGTGGCGGCGAGGGTGCCGACGTTGCAGCGCTCCAACAGCTCGTCCGGCCAGGTGGCGCGGTAGGCGACCACCACAGGCGTTTCCGGCGGGTAGCCGCCGGCCAGCAGTTCGCGTTCGAGGCGGCCGGCGCGGGCCGCCGACAGGTACACCGCCATCGTCGTCCCGTGCCGCGCGAACGCCTCCACCGTCTCGGCCGCCGGCATCGGCGTCTTCCCGCCGCCCAGCCGGGTCAGCACCACCGACTGCGCCACCTCCGGGATCGTCAACTCCCGGCCGGCCAGCGCCGCGACCGCGCTGAACGCGCTCACCCCAGGCACGATCTCCGCGTCCAGGCCCAGCTCGCGGCACCGGTCCCACTGCTCCTGCACCGCGCTCCACAGCGCCGGGTCGCCGGAGTGCAGCCGCGCCACCGCCAGCCCCTCGGCCGCCGCCCGCCCGTACACCGCCAGCACGTCCTCCAGCGCCAGCGGCGAGGAGTCGATGACCTCGGCGTCCGCCCGGGCGTACTGGAGCACGTCCGGGTGGATCAGGCTGTCGGCCCAGACGACGACGTCGGCGGCGGCGATCGCCCGTACCGCCCGAACGGTGAGCAGGTCGGCCGCGCCCGGCCCCGCGCCGACGAACGTCACCTTGCCGGTCACGGCCGCACCTCCCGGCGGGCCGGGACGATCAGGGTGGACAGGTACGGCCCGGTCCGGTCCGGTGGGAGGTCGCCGGCTGGGCACACCACCTCGCCGGGCAGGCCGAGCGACGCCCCGTACACCGCGCCGTCGAGCCGGCCCCGCGCACGCAACAGGTCGAGGACCGCCGGCAGCCGCCGGCCACCCTTGTAGGCGACAACCGTGTCGAATCCGGACAGTGCCCGGTCGAAGGCGGCCATGCCGGCGGTCAGCGGCAACAGCGCCAGCGACTCGGTGCCGGCGCACAGCACGGTGTCGCCGCGCGCGGCCAGGTCCTGCATGGCGGTGACGCCGGGGATGGTGGAGACCGCCAGCGAGCCGCCCAGCCGGACCCGGACGGCCGCGGCCAGCGCGGTGAAGGTGGAGTACACGTTCGGGTCGCCGATCGTCGCGAACGCCACCGTCGCCGCCCCGGCCTCGAACGCGGCGGTCACCTCGCCCGCCGCCGCCTGCCACGCCGCGTCGTGCCGGTCCGGGTCGAGCGCGAACACCACCCGCCGTACCCGGTCGTGTGCCACGTGCGCGCGGACGGTGGCCTCGGCCCGCCCCACCTCGGCGGCATCGAGCACCGGTACCAGCACCAGGTCGGCCCGGCTCAGCGCCCGCACCGCCTTGACCGTGATCAGGTCCGGGTCGCCGGGCCCGACGCCGACCCCGACGAGCGCCCTCACGCGGCCACCGCCCGCACCAGCCGCCGCGCGTACCCGGGCTGGCCGGCCCAGTGCAGGTGCAGGTACGAGGCGTGTACCCGATCCGAGACGAAGCCTTCCGGACCGGCGCCTGCCGCCCACTGCCAGGCCGGCGACCGGCCCGCGCGCGGCGTGCAGGCGGTGCGGTGGAACTCGTGCCCGCGTACCCGCGCGCCGGCCGGCCCGAGCACCGAGCCGGAGACGGCGACCGCCTCCCGGTAGCCGAGCGTGAGCCGGCCCGTCATCGTCGCGTCGGCGTCCAGCACCCCGCACATCGGCGCGCCGTCCAGCGTGCGGGCCAGGTAGAGCAGGCCGGCGCATTCGGCGACCACCGGCGCGCCGGCGGCGGCGAGGGCGGCCACGGCGGCACGCAGCGGCGCGTTGGCCGACAGCTCGACCGCGTGCTCCTCCGGGAAACCGCCGCCGACCAGCAGCCCCCGGGTACCGGCTGGCAGCGCCTCGTCGCGGACCGGGTCGACCGTGGCGACGTCCGCGCCGGCCGCCGCCAGCAGCTCCGCGGTCTCCGGGTACCCGAACGTGAAGGCCGGACCGCCGGCCACCGCCACCACCGGCCGGTCGCGAGCCGGGACCGGCGCCGGCCCGCCCACCTCGGCCACCGGGTCCCAGCGCTGGTCCGGCAGCGCCGGCGCGGACCGGGCCAGCGCCGCCACCGCGTCCAGGTCCACCCCGGCGGCGACCGCCGCGCCGAGCCGAGCCACGGCTTCCTGGGCCGCCGCCGCCCGCTCCCCCGCCGGTACCAGCCCGAGATGCCGGGACGGCACGGCCAGCGCGGGGTCGCGTTGGAGCGCTCCAACCACCGGCACGCCGACGCCGTCCAGCGCCTCCCGCAGGATCGCCTCGTGGCGCCCGGACCCGACCCGGTTGAGGATGACCCCGCCGAGCCGGACACCCGGCTCGTAGGTGGCGAACCCGTGTACCAGCGCCGCCACCGACCGGCCCTGCCCGGACGCGTCCACCACCAACAGCACCGGCGCGGACAGCAGCGCGGCGACGTGCGCGGTGGAGGCGTAGCCGGCCTGCCCGGCGACGCCGTCGAACAGCCCCATCACGCCCTCCACGACGGCGAGGTCGGCCGGCGCCGGGGTGACGGCGCCGTGCAGGAACAGCGGCGCGACCCGCTCCTCCCCGACCAGCCACGGGTCGAGGTTGCGGCCCGGCCGGCCGGCCGCCACCGCGTGGTAGCCCGGGTCGATGTAGTCGGGGCCGACCTTGTGCCCGGACACGGCCAGCCCGCGCGCGGCGTACGCGGCGAGCAGCCCGGTGGCGACCGTGGTCTTGCCGTGGCCGCTGCCCGGCGCGGCCACCACCACCCGCGGGACGGTCACCATTCGATCCCCCGCTGGCCCTTCTGCCCGGTGTCCATCGGGTGCTTGACCTTGCGCATCTCCACCACCAGGTCGGCCGCGTCGACCAGCGCCGGCGCGGCGTCGCGGCCGGTGATCACCACGTGCTGGTCGCCCGGCCGGTCGCGCAGCGTGGCGACCACCTCGGCCGCGTCCACCCACCCCCACTTCATCGGGTACGTGAACTCGTCCAGCACGTAGAACCGGTACGTCCCGGCGGCCAGGTCGCGGGCGATCTGCGCCCAGCCCTCCCGCGCGTCGGCGGCGTGGTCGGCCTCGTCGCCGGGCCGGCGGCGCAGCCACGACCAGCCCTCGCCCATCTTGTGCCAGGTCACCGGCGCGCCCTGGCCGGTCTGGGCGTGCAGCTGGCCGAGCGCGCGCAGTGCCGCCTCCTCGCCCACCTTCCATTTGGCGCTCTTGACGAACTGGAACACCCCGATCGGCCAGCCCTGGTTCCAGGCCCGCAGGGCCAGTCCGAAGGCGGCCGTCGACTTTCCCTTCATCTCTCCGGTGTGGACGATCAGCAGCGGCCGGTTGCGCCGCTGCCGGGTGGTGAGGCCGTCGTCGGGGACGGTCACCGGCTGGCCCTTCGGCATCACGCCACCTCCCTGAGCACGCGTACCGAGTCGGCGAGGGTGTCGGCACGCAGCTCCGCGAGTTGGAGCGCTCTACCGCCGAGTGCCGCGGCGAGCCGGCCGGCCAGGCCCAGCCGCACCGGGCCGGACTCGCAGTCCACCACCACCGACGCCACCCCGGCGGACGCCAGCAGGCCGGCGGCCCGGTGCGCGGCGCCGACCGCGTCCTCGCCGGCCGCCGCGGTCGCTCGGCCGTCGGTGACCACGACCAGCAGCGGCCGGCGGCGCGGGTCCCGGACCCGCTCCACCCGCAGCACGTCGCGGGCGCGCAGCAGGCCGGCCGCGAGCGGGGTACGCCCGCCGGTCGGCAGCTCGGCCAGCCGGGCTGCGGCCGTCTCCACCGAACCGGTCGGCGGCAGTGCCAGCCGGGCCTCGGCACCGCGGAACGTGACCATGCCGACCTTGTCGCGCCGCTGGTAGGCGTCCAGCAACAGGGACAGCACGGCGCCCTTGACCTCGCCCATCCGAGCCCTGGCCGCCATCGACCCGCTGGCGTCGACCACGAACAGCACCAGGTTGCTCTCCCGACCCTCCCGGCGCGCCTCCCGCAGGTCCTCGCGGCGCAGCAGCAGGCCCGGTCCGGTACGGCCGCGGGCGGCCTGGTGCGGCGCGGCGGCGGCCACCGTGGACAGCAGGTGCAGCCGCGTGACAGGGCCGGTCGGGCGGCGGCCGTCCATGGCCCGGCCGGTCTCGGTGCGCGCGCGGGACCGCCGGCCTGCCGCGCCGCCACCGGTCCCGGGTACCTCCAGCCGCCGGGCCCGGAACGGCGTGCCCGGTGCGGCGGTGCTGGCCGACGCGGCACCGGCGTTGGGCAGCTGCCCGGCCGGCGACTCGGACGGCTCGGCCGGGTCGGATGGCGGTGGTGGCGGCGCGCCGCCACCACCGGGATCGTCGTCGTCCGGCGGCGGGGGCCCGGGCGACTCAGGCGACTCAGGCAACTCAGGCGACTCAGGCGACTCGGCCGACGACTCGGACAGGGTGCGTTCGAGGCGCTCCGAGTCGAAGCCCGGCGTGTCGAACGGGTCGCGCCGGCTGCGGTGCGGCAGCGCCAGCCGGGCCGCCACCCGGACGTCCTCCTCGGTCACCTCGGTGCGGCCGGCCCACGCCGCGTGCGCCACCGCCGCCCGCGCGGTCACCAGGTCGGCACGCAGGCCGTCCACGTCGAACGCCGCGCACACCGCCGTGACCTGCCGCAACGCCGGATCGGTGAGCCGTACCGCGGGGAGCCGGTCGCGGGCGGCGGCGATCCGCCCGGCCAGTTCCGCCTCGGCCGCGGCCCAGCCGGCGGCGAACCCGGCCGGGTCCGCGTCGTAGGCCATCCGCCGCCGTACCACCTCGGCCCGCAGGTCCGGCTCGCGCGGCGCGGCCACCTGCACGGTCAGCCCGAACCGGTCCAGCAGCTGCGGGCGCAGCTCACCCTCCTCCGGGTTCATGGTCCCGACCAGCAGGAACCGGGCCGCGTGCCGTACCGACACCCCGTCCCGCTCGACGTGGCAGGTGCCCAGCGCGGCGGCGTCCAGCAGCAGGTCGACCAGGTGGTCGGGCAGCAGGTTGACCTCGTCCACGTACAGCAGGCCGCGGTGCGCGGCGGCCAGCAGCCCGGGTTCGAACGCCTTCACCCCGCCGGTCAGCGCCCGCTCCAGGTCGAGCGCGCCGGTGATCCGGTCCTCGGTCGCGCCCACCGGCAGCTCCACCAGCCGCGCCGGCCGCCGTACGGCGGCGGGGTCGGCGTGCGGCCCGTCCGGGCAGTGCGGGTCGGGCGCGGCCGGGTCGCAGGAGAACCGGCAGCCGGCGACGACCCCGACCGGCGGCAGCACCGCGGCGAGGGCGCGGACCGTGGTCGACTTGGCCGTCCCCTTCTCGCCGCGCACCAGCACGCCGCCGACGGCCGGCGAGACCGCGTTGAGGACCAGCGCCAGCCGCAGGTCGTCCATGCCGACGACCGCGCTGAACGGGTACACCGTCATTCCGCGTCCCCTTCCAGTTCGCCTTCGAGTTCGAGGTAGGTGGCGCGCAGCCGGTCCAGGTCGGCCGGGTCCGGCTCGGCCCACAGGCCGCGGTCGGCGGCCTCGAGCAGCCGCTCCGCCATGCCGCGCAGCGCCCACGGGTTGGACCGGCGCAGGAACTCCGCCACCTCGGCGTCGAACACGTACGACTCGGCCAGCTGCGCGTACATCCAGTCGTCCACCACCCCGGCGGTGGCGTCGTAGCCGAACAGGTAGTCCACGGTGGCGGCCATCTCGAA
>JBJMIH010000205.1:0-24856 GCA_045806985.1 Mycobacteriales bacterium
CGAGCAGCTTGAGCATCAGGTACCGAGCCCGCTGGCGGCCACCCAGCTTGACGACGGTGTCGAGCGCTTCGAGCCACTCTCGGGTCTCGTCGGGGTCGACGTCCGGCAACTGGCTGGGCAGACCGTCGCTGATCACGCTGAACCGGTCGGCCACGATCGTCTCTTCTCCTTGTGGGTGATGCGACTGCATTCCATCCTCGCAAGGCGGGGGCTGGTAGTCACTCGCGTACTGATCGGTAACTAAACGTGCGCCCCGCCAAGCGGAAAACGTACACCCCGCGGCTGGGGATTCCGGTGGGACACCCGTACCCGTCCACCCGGGCCGACCTGGGACGTACCTGCGCGGCGTCGTCCTGGCAGACTGCCTTGATGGACTCGCAGACCTTCTCGGTGCGCACCGGTTCGCGGGAAACAGTGGTGGACATCACGGACCGGTGCCGGGAATTTGCCCAGGGTCGCGGGGACGGCCTGCTGAACGTCTTCGTGCCGCACGCCACCGCCGGGATCGCCCTGATCGAGACCGGCGCCGGATCCGACACCGACCTGCTGGCGGCACTGGCCGACCTGCTGCCCGCCGACGACCGGTGGAAGCACGCACACGGTTCGCGAGGGCACGGACGGTCACATGTCATGCCGGCCTTCATCCCGCCGTACGCCACCGTCCCGGTACTCGGCGGCGATCTCGCACTCGGCACCTGGCAGTCGATCTGCCTGGTCGATCTGAACGTCGACAACGACCGGCGCACGCTCAGGCTGTCGTTTCTGCGCGGCTAATTGACGACACCTCGCGGAAATCACTCCCGCTCCGCGATCAAACTCGCCAGACTGTCTGTTCATCTGGACTTGCGCGGACCCGCCGGAATGTGTGGACTACCGCATACGGCGGCGCGCCGCCGGAAGCGTGAGCATGATGAGTAACACCGATGGACAGTTGACAGGAGGAGCAGTGAGCGCGACCGCTGGTCAGGCGGAGGGCACCCGGAGCCTGGCTGAGCGCCTCGGCATCCAGCCGGGCATGGTCGTCATGGAGATCGGGTACGGCGACGACGTCGACACCGAGCTGCGTGACTCGATCACCGAGCTGGTCGGCGACGATTTCGTCGACGAGGACTCTGACGAGGTGGTGGACGTTGTCCTGCTGTGGTGGCGGGAGGACGACGGCGACCTGACCGACGCGCTCGTCGACGCGCGCGGCCCGCTCGCCGACGACGGGGTCGTCTGGCTGCTGACACCGAAGGCGGGCAGAGACGGCCACGTGGAGCCCAGTGACATCACCGAGGCCGCGCAGATCGCCGGCCTCAGCCAGACCAGCAGCATCTCGGCGGCCCAGGACTGGTCCGGCGGCCGGCTGGTGACGCCGCAGGCGGGCCGCGCCAAGCGGTAGCCGACCCGGGCAGGGGTCCCCGCCCGGGGTGGGCGGGGGACTCACGCGGCGGGGAATCGCGGCGTGGGATGCTGGGTTGCCCCGGGTACGTACCCAACCGCTTGAGGAGACGCCCATGTCGGTCGAGGTCGGCCAGCAGGCCCCCGACTTCACATTGAAGGACCAGAACGGCGCCGAGGTCAGCCTCTCGTCGTACCGCGGGCAGAAGAATGTGCTGCTCGTGTTCTACCCGCTGGCGTTCAGTGGCATCTGCCAGGGCGAGCTGTGCGCGATCCGCGACGACCTGCCGCGCTTCGCCAACGAGTCGGTGCAGGTCCTGTCGGTGAGCATCGACTCGGTGTTCGTGCACAAGGCGTGGGCGGAGCGGGAGGGCTACGAGTTCCCGTTGCTGTCCGACTTCTGGCCGCACGGCGAGGTGGCGAAGGCCTACGGCGTGTTCAACGAGGAGACCGGGTTCGCCGTCCGCGGCACTTTCCTGATCGACACCGACGGCGTCGTCCAGTGGAAGGTCGTCAACGCCCCCGGCGAGCCCCGGGACCAGGCCGAATACGTGAAGGCCCTGGAGGCCGTCGGCGCCTGAGACACCGGCTCACGTTTCCGTACCACCGCAGCCCCCGGCTTCCGCAGGCCGGGGGCTGTGCTCATTCGCACACTTGTTCGGAGTGCCCCCGTGGTTTTGTCGGAGGTACCTGGTAGGACAGAACCGTCACGCAGGCACTCCAGGAGGCGAGCACGATGGCGGGACTGTCCACAGCCGACGTGGAACAGCTGCGGACCGCGGTCACCGCGGGCCGCAAGCCCAAGGTGCGGTTCCGGCCGTCGGCCGGGCAGATGGCCGGGGAGGTCGGGCAGGTGATCCGGCTCGACGACCCGGCCACGGACGAATGGGTGGTGGTCAGGTTCGGGCGCGACGAGCTGCCGTTCGCCCCGACCGACCTGGAGATCGACCGGACGCCGCGGAAGAAGGTGGTGAAGGCGGCGAAGGTGGTGAAGGCGGCCACGTCCAAGGCGGCGCCGCCGGCGCCGGCGGTGCCGGACAAACCGGCGGCCGTCGATCCGGTGGTTGTACAACCTTCTGGGGGGACTTCATTGGCAGAGAAAACAGCACCAGAGCCGGCCACGAACGGGGTGGCGAAGGCGGTACCACCGGCGGCCCAGAAGGCACCGGACAATCCGCCGCGGAAGGCGGCGCAGAAAGCGGTACGGAAAGCCGCCGAGAAGGCCGCGCCGAAGCCGCGCAAGGCCGTCAGGAAACCCGGCGAGCTGACCGTCACCGTGCACTTCAAGGACGGCGAATGGACCGTCCAGGCGCAACGCGGAGCCCGCGTCCTGGTCAAGCCGACCCCGGTGCCGGCGGCCTTCGCCCTGCGGATGGTGTCCGCGCTGGAGACCCCCGCCGTGCACGACGTGGTGAACGAGATCGTGGAGGCCACCAAGGCCGAGGCCGAGGAACAGGCCGAACGCCTCCGCGCCCAGCTCGAGGAGGTGGAGACCATCCTCGCCGACCTCGAGGACCTCGAGAACTGACCCGGTCCCGGCGCCCCGGCGACGCACCGGGCAGGATTGCGGTATGACCCGTCCCTACCTGCTCGGGCTCAAGCTGGCCGGGCGCCGCGTGGTGGTGGTCGGCGGCGGTGCGGTGGCCCAGCGCCGGGTCGGCGGCCTGCGGGAGGCGGGCGCGGCCGTCGTGGTCGTGTCGCCGTCGCTGACGCCGGCCCTGTCCGACCTGGCCGCCGCCGGCCGGCTGGAGTGGGTGCCGCGCCGGTACGCCGACGGTGACCTGGCCGGGGCGTGGCTGGTACACGCCTGTACCGACGACCCGGCGGCCAATGCGGCGGTCGCCGCCGCGGCCGAGGCCGCCGGCGTGTGGTGCGTGCGGGCCGACGACCGCACCGCCTCCGCCGCGTGGACGCCGGCCAGCGCGCACGTCGAGCCGATCACGCTCGGCGTGCACGCCGGCGGCAACCCGCGCCGCGCGGCGGCCGTCCGCGACGCGCTGGTCCGCACGCTGCTGGACAGCGGCCTGGTACGGGAGCCTGGCGGCGGCGTACCGGACGACGCCGGGGAGCGGACCGGGCGGGTGGCCCTGGTCGGCGGCGGTCCGGGCGATCCCGACCTGATCACGGTCCGCGGCCGCCGGCTGCTCGCCCAGGCCGACGTGGTGATCGCCGACCGGCTGGCGCCCAAGGCGCTGCTGGACGAGCTGCCCCCGGACGTCGAGGTCGTCGACGCGGCGAAGAACCCGCGCGGCCGGGCGATGGCGCAGGAGGAGATCAACCGGCTGCTGGTGGAGCACGCCAAGGCCGGCCACGCGGTGGTACGGCTCAAGGGCGGCGACCCGTTCGTCTTCGGCCGCGGCATGGAGGAGGTGCTGGCCTGCGCCGCCGCCGGCATCGAGGTGACGGTGGTACCGGGGGTGAGCAGCGTGACCGGCGTCCCGACCGCCGCCGGCATCCCGGTCACCCACCGCGGCGTCACCCAGGAGTTCACGGTCGTCTCCGGCCACCTGCCGCCCGGCCACCCCGGCAGCACGGTCGACTGGGGTCGGCTGGCCGGCGCCGGCACCCTGGTCCTGCTGATGGCCGTCGACCACCGCGCCGCCATCGCGGCCGTCCTCACCGCCGCCGGCCGCGACCCCGCCACGCCGGTCGCCTGCGTCGAAAACGGGACAACCCAGGACATGCGCCTCGTCCGCACCACCCTCGCGAACCTCGGCTCCGCCGACGTCCGCAGCCCTGCCATACTCCTCGTGGGCGAGGTCGCCGCGCTCCCACCCGACTAGGTACCCTTACGCCCTCCAGCGGCAAGCAGCGGGCGTGTAGCTCAGTGGCCAGAGCACTCGGCTTACAACCGAGGAGTCGCAGGTTCGATCCCTGCCACGCCCACGCGGCATCCCGGCTGATGGCCCTCAGGGCGTCGGCGTGGTGAGTTGGCGGTGGTAGAGGGCCCAGGTCAGGTGGATCTGGGTGCGGGGGTCTTCGAGGCTGGTGTTGGTGAGGTCCTGGAAGCGGCGGAGCCGGTAGCGGACCGTGTTGGGGTGGATGTAGAGGGTCTTGGCGACCTCGTGGACGTCGCGACGGCCGGTCAGGTAGAGCCGGGCGGTGGTTTCCAGGTCGCTGCCGGCGGGGTTCTGGTCGAGTGCTCCGTTGATCCGGGCGGCGAGGGCGTCGCCGAGGTCGTGGCAGCGCAGGACGGCGGCTTCCAGGGCGACGTCGGCGAGCGTGTGCAGGCCCGGGCGGCCGAAGGTGCTCGCCGCCTCGTACGCCTCGCTGGCCCGCGCGTAGGCCAGGTGGGCCTGCCAGAGCCGCACCGGGCCGTCGACGCCGGCGACGGTGTCGGGCTCGTGCAGGGCGGTCGGCTGGCGCGGGACCACCGCGCACAGGGCGCCGTGGACCTCGCCGACGACGCCGGCGCCGCTGGCCGGGCCGAGCAGCACCCGGCGCAGGTCACGGACTGCCGCCGGGCCGGCCGCACGGGTGTGCACGACGTAGACGTCGGTGCCCGGCCGCATTCCCCACCGGGGTGCGGCGGACGCCAGCCCTGGCAGGTCCAGGGCGCCGGTGAGCAGGCGTTCCAGTACCGACTCCAGGTGCCGGCCGCCGGCCATCCGCTCCAGCGCCTCGGCGTGCGCGGTGCCCATCCGCGCCAGCACGTCGCCCGACCAGTCCCGCAGCCGCGCGCCGAACTCGGCGACCGCGCCGGGGCCCAGGTCGTGCTCCTCGGCCCAGGCGCAGGCGAGCGCGAGCACCTCGGTGACCGTGAGGTGGGCGCCGGTCAGCAGCGCGTCCATGGGCACGCCCTGTTCGGCGCGTACCCGGGCCAGCTCGGTGACCACGGCCAGGTCTGAGCTGTCCGCCCCGCGCCCGTCCGCGGTCGCCTCGACGCCGCGCTCGAAGACGGTCCGCGTCTCGGGTGCCAGCTCGGCCGGGTCGAAGGCCGAGAAGGCCTCGATCCGTTGCTGGGACAGCCGGACCGTGTGATCGACGATCGCATCCAGGTTCTCGTCCATCAGCACGGCCAGCCGCGACGCGGGGCTGGTGCGGCGGCGCGTCTCCGCGACCTCGGCCATTCGCTGTCCCTTCCGACCTCCGGCACTGGCCATCCCCCGGAACGAGTGTGCCCGGTGGGGTTTGCGGTGACACGCAGGTGGATTGTCCGGTCTTGTCCGGGAGGACAACGCAGGCCCGTACAGGTCTGGTCGCCCGTACATTGCTGGTCCCTGTCCCGTCCCGGAACGCTTGACCGGACCACTGACGCCGACCGAGTACGGGGACCCACGTGGATCCGGACAGAGCAGCGAGACTCCAGGAGCTCAGCACCTCACCACTGTTCACAGTGGACAAGAGTGAGCTCTCCAAGGCCGAGAAGATCAACCTCTCCTACCTGCGTTTCCACAGCCTGGCGCGGGCGGCCCGGCTGACCAGGCAGGAGGTGCTGGACGGCCTGCCGGTGGTCGAGCTGTTCCAGACCGACGCGATGGCGGTCGACACCTCGCTCGCCCTGATGACGATCACGCACTTCACCATCGGGCTCGGCACGATCCTGCACCTGGCCGGCGACCGCACCGACCTCGACGACGTGATCGAGTCGATGCTGAAGGTGGAGGTGATGTGCCCGGCGCTGCTCACCGAGCTGGGCTACGGCAACAACGTCCAGTCGCTGGAGACCGAGGCGCGGTACGACGCCGAGGCCGAGGAGTTCGTCATCCACACGCCCAACGACCGCGCGCTGAAGTTCATCAGCTACACGGGGTACCCGGGCAAGGCGAAGACCGGCCTGGTGTACGCCCGGCTGTGGGACGGCGAGCGGGACTGTGGCGTGCACCCGTTCCTGGTCCCGATCCGGGACGCCGACGGCTCGGTACGGCCCGGCATCACGATCCGCGCGGTGGTGGACCGGATGACGCCGGACCCGATGGACCACGCCATCACCCGGTTCGACCAGGTACGCGTCCCGCGGCGGATGTTCCTCGGCGGCGCCGCCAACACGATCACCGCGGACGGCCACTTCCAGACCGAGCTGGCCGACAACCGCGCCGTCTTCCTGCACACCATGGGCCGGCTCGACTACGCCAAGCTCAGCCTCATCGTCGGCGCGCTGAAGATGGCCCGCGTCAGCCTCACGCTGGCCTTCGAGTTCGCCGCCCAGCGCACGATCACGGCCCGCGGCGGCGCCACGTTCCCCGTCAGCGTGCTGCCCAGCCAGCAGGTGCCGCTGATGTGCGCGTACGCGCGGTTCCGGGCCGCCGAGGTGCTCTACCGGCAGGCCGTGGACAAGGTGTCGGGCGCGGCCACCGGCGTCGACGACGACATCGTGAGCATCTCCAAGTACACCAGCATCCCGCTCGCCGTCGACACCATCCAGACCTGCGTGGAGCGGTGCGGCTCGCACGCGTACATGGAGCGCAACCGGCTGTCCACCTACCTCGTCACGGCCCTGCACGCGAACACGGCGGACGGCGACGCGATGCCGCTCGCCCTCCAGGTCGCCAGGAACATGATGCGCGCCGGCAGCGACTACCGGCCGCCGTGGGTGGAGCGGGACGTCCCCGGGTTCGCCGCCATGCTGGCCCGGCGCGAGCACGCGGTGTACGCCGAGCTGGCGGCGCGGCTGGCCCGCACGCCGTGGCCCGTCAACCTCAACCTGGCCCACGACCTGGCCCGCACCCGCGCGACGCGGATCGCGCTGGAGGCGCTGGAGGCCGAGGACCCCGAGGTCGCCATCCTGTTCGGGCTGCTGGCGGTGCGGGAGCACGGCGCCTGGTTCGCCACCAGCGGCACGGCCGGCGCCGCCGAGCTGGCCGGGCTGGACGACCGGATCGAGGAGCGGGCGCTCCAGCTCTACGCGAACGTGGCCGACATCCGCAAGCGGCTGGACGTGGAGGAGTTCGTCGCCGGCATGCCGATGGGCCAGCCCGACTACGTGGCGGCGTGGGCGGCCCTGTGACCGGGAGCGCCGTCGCGACCGAGGTCGCGCCGCGCGGGTACGCGTCGAGCGGGGCGGTCGTCGCGGTCCTGTCGACGGCGACGTTGCTGGTCAACCTGGACCTGTTCATCGTCAACATCGGCTTCCCGAGCATCCAGCGGGAGTTCGCGGGCGCCAGCCTGGCCACGCTGTCCTGGGTGCTGAACGCGTACGCGATCGTGTTCGCGGCGTTCCTGGTACCGGCGGGGCGGCTGGCCGACCGGTACGGCAGGCGCGCCGGCTTCCTGCTCGGGCTGGCGGTCTTCGTCCTCGGCTCGGCCGGGTGCGCGCTGGCGCCGGACGCGGCGGCGCTGATCGCGGCGCGGGCCGCCCAGGCGGCCGGCGGAGCGTTGATCATCCCGGCCTCGCTGTCGCTCCTGCTGGCCGCCGTGCCGGCGGAGCGGCGGGCGAAGGCGATCGGCACCTGGGTCGCCGTCGGCGCCACCGCGGCCGGCGCCGGACCGGTGGTCGGCGGCCTGCTGGTGAAGGCGAGCTGGCGGTGGATCTTCGTGGTGAACCTGCCGATCGGCCTGCTCGCGCTGGTGGCCGCCGCCCGGGTGGTGCCGGAGAGCAGGGACCGGGCGCCGGGCCGGTTCCCGGACCTGCCCGGCACCGGCCTTCTCGTCCTCGGTGTCGGCGCGCTCGCGCTGGGCCTGGTCAAGGGCCCGGTGTGGGGGTGGACGAGCCGGGACGAGCTGGTCACGGCCGCGGTGACGGCCGGCGCGCTGCTGGCCTTCGTGGCGCGGTCGGCGCGGCACCCGTCGCCGGTGGTCGACCCCTCGCTGCTGCGGACGCGGTCGTTCGGCCTCACCGCGCTCGGCCTGCTGGTGTTCACCTGCTCGTTCTCGGCGCTGGTACTCGGCAGCGTGCTGTTCCTGACCCGGATCTGGGGGTACTCGTCGGTCGAGGCCGGGTTCGCGATCGCCCCGAGTCCGCTGGTGGTGCCGCTGGTCGCCCGCGGGGTGGCCGCGGCGCTGGCCCGCCGGTACGGCCCGCACCGGGTCGCCGTGGCCGGCAACCTGCTGCTCGCCGCCGGGGCCGCCTGCTGGGCGCTGTCGCTCGGGGCCGCCCGCTCCTACCCGGCCGACCTGCTGCCCGGGCTGCTGCTCAGCGGGGCCGGCGTCGGGCTGGCCCTGCCGTCGCTCACCACGATCGGCGTGTCCGGCCTGCCGGCAGAGCGGTTCGCCACCGGCAGCGCGGTGCTCAACATGTTCCGGCAGGTCGGCGCGGTACTGGGGATCGCCGTCCTGGTGGCGATCGTGGACAGCGCCCGGCCCGGGCGGGTGGTGCACGCGTTCACCACCGCCTGGACGTCGATGGCGGCGGTCGCGGTGGGCGCCGCCGTGCTGGCCGCCGCCATCGGCCGGACGCGCGAGCCGGCGTGAGGTGGGTGGTCAGCGCAGGTCGAGGTGTACTCCGTGGTCGCGGAGGACCTTCAGGACCGCGTCGAAGAAGGAGCGCTGGCCGGCGTCGTCGAGGCGCCTGAGCAGCTGGGTGGCGGCCTGGGCCGAGTCGGTCCAGACGAGGGTGAAGGGGGCGCCGGCGCCGTAGCCGCCGCGCAGGCAGTCGTTGAGGCCGTCGAGGCTGGCGCCGAAGTACCCGCCGGGGCCGTTGACCGCCTCGCCGAGGGCGCAGAACACGCCGGGTTCGTCCCGGATCTGCGAGCCGTCCAGCCGGTACACCGTGCCGACCGGCTTGTCCGGCGTGCCGCCCGCCCTGGCGTGGTGGTGGGAGCCGGCGATTCGCAGCCAGGCCCGCCGGCCGTTGAGCCCGTAGTCGGCCCACATGTTCCGCCGCGCCGGCCGGCCCCCGCGCCACGCCTGCCAGACCACGCCGGTCTCCCGGGACGGCGGGTCGAACACCAGGCCGCGCACGTCGAGGTCGAGCAGCGTGCGGTCGTCGACGGACGGCCGGTGGCCGAGCACGGTCAGCGCGCCGACCAGGATCCGGCCCACCGCCACCGTCGGCCCCTCCACGCCCAGCAGCCGCAGCTCGCCGTTGCCCAGCCGGCCGTACCCGTTCCCGATCGCGATCATCTCGCCGAGCCGGCCTGCCACCTGGCAGCCGAGCAGCTCGAACGTCAGCTCGACCGGTCCGGGCCGGTCCACGAAGAGGCCGCGTACGCCGTGCGCGTGGCACCACACGTCGGTACTCTCCGCGCGGCCCACCAGCAGCATGCCGGGCGGCCATCGCAGCTCGAACAACACCAGCCCAGTCTGGCCCACCCGCGCAACCCCCAGCCGCCGACAGGCCCGTGTACTGGGCTTTTCAGCGCGGGCTCAGCGGCGTTCCAGCGGGCGGTCGCAGTGTGTGAGTGGTGAACCCTCGGCAGGAGGAACAAACGTGAAAACACATCGGGTCGGCTTCGCGCTGGCCGTCGCCGGGGCCGTGCTGGCGCTGGCCTCGCCGTCGCTGGCCGACGGCACGCCACCACCCTGGACGCCGGACAAGACCGATGATCCGTCAACGATCGGGAACACGCTGAGCGGCGTGACGGCGGTCAGTCACACGGACGCCTGGACGGTCGGCTGGTACGACGACGTCTTCACCCCCGCCAACGGCCGGGACATGCTGATCGAGCGGTGGAACGGGACCGCGTGGACCCGGGTGTCCACCCCCGACATGCCCGGGTCCGACGAGGGGCTGCTCGCCGTCAGCGCCAGTTCCGCGAACGAGGTCTGGGCTGTCGGCTTCACCGACCCCACCGGCACCAGCGTCAGGGACCCACTCGCCATGCGCTGGGACGGCACCGCCTGGACGGTCGTGCCGACTTCGGTCAGTGGCAACGGCCCGGGGTCCGGCCTGTACGGCGTGGTGTCGCTCGGCCGCACGAACGCGTGGGCGGTCGGTGACCTCGGGCGCCTTCCTCTGGGCGCGCTGATCGAGCACTGGGACGGGATTTCCTGGTCGCCGGTGCCGAGTCCGAAGTCCGCCACGGTCGGCCTGATGAGACTGAGGGCCATCTCGGCGGTCTCGCCCACCGACATCTGGGCGGTGGGCGAAATCCGAGGCGCCGTCGTCGGCCCGCTGGGTCCGCAAATCCGGCACACCACGCTCGTCGAGCACTACGACGGCACGGCATGGTCGATCGTGCCCAGCCCCAACGCGGGGAACAGCAACGGCGAGTTCAACGGGGTCGTCGCGGTCGGCTCGGACGACGTGTGGGCGGTAGGCGACGACATGGCCGGCGCGACGCTGGTCGAGCACTGGAACGGCACCGCATGGTCGATCGTGCCGAGCCCGAACGCACTGGCGCAGGACACGCTCCAGGCGGTCACCGCCACCTCGCCGACCGACGTGTGGGCGGTCGGCCAGGCCGTCGACGGTTCCGGCGTCGCCAGGTCGCTCACGCTGCACTGGGACGGCGCCGCCTGGTCGGTCGTGCCGAGCCCGAACGGCCCGACCGGTGCCGCCACGACGCTTCTCGGGGCGGGAGCGGTACCGGCCAGCGGCGAGGTCCTGGCCGTCGGCGACACCGGCACCGCGCCGGTCGACACCTTCGCCATCCACCGATGAGCCCGCGCGGGGGCGGACCCCCAACCGCCCCCGCGCGTTCCACCCCCGGAACGCTGGGCTTTTCAGCGCCAGCTCAGCGCCGTTCCAGCGGGGGTGGGGAAAGTGCGGTCAGTTCATGACCCCTCGGCAGGAGGAAGAACCGTGAGAATGCGTCTGCCCGGCTTCGCGCTGGCCACTGTCGGCGCGGTGCTGGCGCTCGCCTCGCCCTCGCTCGCCGACGGCGGCGGCACACCCTGGACGCCGGACCCGGGCCCCAATCCGTCCTCGATCGGGAACACCCTGAACGGCGTGTCGGCGCGCACCGGCACCGATGCCTGGGTGGTCGGCTGGTACACCCAGAACGACCCGAGCCGGAGCCGGAACATGCTGATCGGTCGGTGGGACGGCACCGCCTGGACCCAGACGCCCGCCCCGGAGAACCCGGCCACCGACGACGGGCTGCTCGCCGTCAGCGCCAGTGCCGCGGACGAGGCGTGGGCGGTCGGCTTCAGCCGCCGGGCCGGCACCAACCTCACGGTCGCCCTGCACTGGAACGGCACCGGGTGGACGAGCGTGGCGATGCCGGTCACCAGCGGCCCGGCGCAGACCAGCCTGAACGGCGTGGTGTCGCTCGGCCCGACGAACGCGTGGGCGGTCGGCCGTTCCCGCGCGGACAGCGGCAACAGCGCGCTGCTCGAGCACTGGAACGGAACCGCATGGTCGGTCTGGCCGAGCCCGATCCCGCCGGCGCCGCCCGGCGCCACCGAGTCGGACGCGAACTTCACCGGAATCTCCGCGGTCTCGCCCACCGACATCTGGGCGGTGGGGTCGGTCACGCTGGTCAGCAGCCCTGTCACCACCAAGACCCGGACCGTCCCGATCGTCGAGCACACCGGCAACGGCAAGACGTGGTCGTCCGTGCCCGGCCCGGACGTGGCTGACGCCGTACTCAACAGCGTCGTCGCGGTCGGCGCGAACGACGTGTGGGCGGTCGGCAACACGTTCGACCCGGAGAGCGGCGCGGCCGTCGGTCCGCTGATCGAGCACTGGGACGGCACCGCGTGGTCGGTCGTGCCGGCCCCCACCGTGCCCACCCGGGCCACTCTCACCGGCGTGACCGCGGTGTCCCCGACCGACGTGTGGGCGGTGGGCCAGACGATCGACACCGTCGGCACCGGCCTCGTGACCAGGACGCTCACGCTGCACTGGAACGGCGCGGCCTGGTCGGTCGTGGCCAGCCCGAACGACCCGAACGGCGGCGACACGACGCTCAACGCCACCTCGGCCACACCGGACACCGGCAGGGTGTGGGCGGTCGGCGCCATCGGCGACCTGCCGGTCAACACCCTCATCATCCACCACCTGAGCGGAGGATCACCGTGAGCACTCACCGGGCCGGCTTCGCGCTGGCCGCGGCCGGCGCGGTGCTGGCGCTCGCCGCCCCGTCGCTCGCCGCCACCGCCCCCTGGACCACGGTGCCGGGCGTGAACCCGTCCGCGATCGCGAACACCCTGAACGGTGTGTCGGCACGTACCAGCGCCGACGCCTGGGCGGTCGGCTCGTACACGGTCGGCGACGACGACCGCGGCCGGAACATGCTCGCCGAGCGGTGGAACGGGACCGCCTGGACCCAGGTGCCCACCCCCGACGTGCCGCGCTTCGACGAGCGGCTGCTCGCCGTCGGCGCCAGCTCGGCCACCGAGGCGTGGGCGGTCGGGTCCACCAACAAGATCGGCTTCGCCAGCACCAACCCGCTGGCCGCGCACTGGGACGGCACCGCGTGGACGATCGTGCCGACCCCCGCCACCAGCGGTTCGGCGAAGTCCATCCTGGACGGCGTGGTGTCGCTCGGCCCGACGAACGCGTGGGCGGTGGGCCGCTCGCGGGTCAACGCCGGCAACAGCGCGCTGGTCGAGCACTGGGACGGAACGGCCTGGTCGGTCGTGCCGACCCCGAACCCGACCGTGCCGACCGGCACCACCGCGTCGGGTGCGGTCCTGACCGGCATCTCCGCCGTCTCGCCCACCGACATCTGGGCGGTGGGCTCGGTCGCGCTGCTCGCCGGCACCGACGTGCGGGGCGTCACGCTGACCGAGCACTACGACGGCAGATCCTGGTCGGTCGTGCCGAGCCCGAACGCGACCGTACGGAACGTGCTCAACGGTGTCGTCGCCACCGGCCCGAACGACGTGTGGGCCGTCGGCGACACCATCGACACC
This sequence comes from Mycobacteriales bacterium, assembly GCA_045806985.1. Taxonomy (GTDB): domain Bacteria; phylum Actinomycetota; class Actinomycetes; order Mycobacteriales; family JBJMIH01; genus JBJMIH01. The sequence goes on from JBJMIH010000205.1 coordinate 13,063, forward strand.
ACCGGCACCAACCTTCCCGACAGGACGCTGGTCGAGCACTGGAACGGCGTGGCGTGGTCGATCGTGCGGAGCCCGAACGCGCTGGTCGAGGACGCCCTCGCGGGTGTCACGGCGGTCTCGCCGACCGACATGTGGGCGGTCGGCACGGCGGTCGACCGCACCGGCAACGTCCCGCTCGCCAGGACGCTGACGCTGCACTGGGACGGCGCCGCCTGGTCGGTCGTGGCCAGCCCGAACGGCCCGACCGGCGACACGCAGCTCGCCGCGACGTCGGCGGTGCCGACCACCGGCGAGGTCTGGGCAGTGGGCACGACCGGCGACGCGCCGGCCGACACGTTCATCGTCCACCGGTAGGCCCGCGCGGGGTGGACCCCAGCCGCCCCGCGCGACCCGCGCCCGCCGCCACCGTCACCGTCGACGGTGGTGGCGGGCGCACTGCCATGCTGGTACCGCGGAGCCGGCCGAGTGCGGGAAGGGGCAGCGCGATGGGGTTCGAGGTGGAGACGCGCACGGTCGCCGGGGCGTCGACGGCGGTCGGCGCGGCCGGGCCGTACACGCTGGTGGTGGACCGGCCGGCCGGGGCCGGCGGGCGGGGACTCGGCTTCAACGGCGGCCAGCTGCTGTACCTCGCGGTGGCCGGCTGCGTGTCCAACGACCTGTTCCGGGAGGCGGACGCCGCCGGCATCCCGCTGCACCGGGTGGTGGTGCGGGTGAGCGGCGACTTCGGCGGCGACCCGGCGGTGTCGACGCCGATCGCGTACACCGTGGAGCTGGCCGGCGACGCCCCGGAGGAGCGGCTGCGCGAGCTGGTCGCCCACGTGGACCGGATCGCGGAGATCCCGAACTCGCTGCGCGGTGGCACGCCGGTCCGGATGGAGGCCGCGACGGTCCGCTCCGCCAGTGCCTGATCTGGGCTTTTCCGCCCTTTCGTCCACGCGGCCGGGCCCGGATGCCCTACCGTGACGCCACGGGCGACGTGACTGGGGGGTTCCGTGGCGGTGCGGGTGGCGCGGCTGGTGGCCATGGGGGTGGTGGTCGTCGCCGGCGTGGCGGCCTGTGGCGGCGGGTCCGGCGGATCCGGTAGGGCGCGGTCCACGCCGCGCGCCCCGGCCAGCCACCCGGGTACGGCCCCGGCCGGCACTCCGCCGGCGACCGGCGCTCCGGCGGGCGCGGCCACCACGCTGCACTACGTGTCCAACACGCACGGCGACTGGTCGGCGCCGGCCAAGCTCGGGTACAACCTGATCGACCTCGGCCCGGACACCGGCGCGGTCAACGCGCTGCCGGCCGGCATCCGGGCGCTCGTCTGGCTGGGCAACCTGGACAACACCTCCTGCACCCCCGGGTACAGCTGGGACCGGTTCACCGCGGCCGTGGACCGGCTGGCCGGCAACCCGAAGGTGTTCGGCTACTACCTGTCCGACGAGCCGCACCCGGCCGTCTGCCGCCAGGCGGTCGAGCACATCCGGCAGCGCGCCGACTACATCCGCGCCCGCGACCCGGCGCAGAAGTCGTTCATCGTGGTGCTCGGCGCCGAGCAGGGCGGCTGCGTGCCCACCTGCGAGTACCAGCAGCTCAACCCCGCCAACACGCACGTCGACCTGTTCGGGATCGACCCGTTCCCGTGCAACAACCGCAGCGGCTGCCACTTCGAGAAGATCGACGCCAAGGTCGACCTCGCCACCAAGGGCGGCATCCCGGTCGCCGCGATGGTGCCGCTGTTCCAGGCCTTCGGGCAGACCTGCAACAGCGAGCAGGACCACTACTACACGCTGCCGACGGTCGACCAGCTGCGGCAGATGCTGGCGCGGTGGGACGCGCTGGTGCCGCACCCGGTCTTCGACTTCACCTACACGTGGGCCAGCCAGGGCCCGTCCTGCCCGTCGCTGGACGTGGCCAACGGCAGCGGCGGCAACGCCGACCTCCAGTCCGTGCTGCGCGCCCGGAACGGCCGCTGACGCAAATCAGTGGACAGGGCGGCGCACCGGTCGGTGGGATGGCGGCGTGTCAGCGAACGGCCTGCGCCCCGACGAGGTGCCCATCGACGCGGGGCTGGTACGCCGGCTGGTCGCCGCGCAGTTCCCGCGCTGGGCGGCCCTGCCGGTGGTGCCGGTGGCCAGGTCCGGGTGGGACAACGCGACGTTCCGGCTGGGCGCGGACATGTCGGTGCGGCTGCCGCGGCTGCCGCGCTGGGTGGGACAGGTGGCGCGGGAGCACCGGTGGCTGCCCCGGCTCGCCCCGCACCTGCCGCTGCCCGTCCCGGCGCCGCTCGCCAGGGGCGAGCCGGGCGAGGGGTACCCCTTCCCGTGGTCGGTGTACGGGTGGCTGGACGGCGAGGACGCACGGCCTGACCGCATCGCCGACCTGAAGCGGGCAGCGGTCGACCTGGCCGGCTTCCTGGCCGCCCTCCAGCGTGTCGACGCGACCGGCGGGCCGCCGCCGGAGTGGAGCAACGGCTTCCGGGGCGTGCCGTTCGGCGACGAGCGCGACTCGCCGATCGTGGAGACGCGGATACGCCCGAAGATCGCGGCGCTGGCGGGCCTGGTCGACACCGACGCCCTGACCGCGGTGTGGGACGCGGCGGCCGCGGCCCCGGCCTGGGACCGGGCGCCGGTGTGGATCCACGGCGACCCGGCGCCCGGCAACCTGCTGGCCCGGGACGGCCGGCTGAGCGCGGTCATCGACTTCGGCACCGTCGCGGTCGGCGACCCCGCCTGCGACCTGATCGCCGCCTGGCTGTTCCTGGACGCCCCGGCCCGCGAGGTCTTCCGCGCCACGCTCCCGATCGACGACGCCACCTGGGCGCGCGGCCGCGGCTGGGGGCTGACCGGCGCGCTGCCCGATCCCGCCGACCTCGCCGACCCGGCACGCGGCCCGGAGATCCGGAGCCGCCTCGACGCGATCGTCGCCGACTTCCGTGCCGGCCACTAGAGTGTCGGGAGGCGTTCGAGGGCGCCGCCGGGTCCGCGGGCAGGACTGAGTCCACCTCGCTCCGCACGCCGTACGCACCCGTCGTGACGATCTCCCGGCCTGGCACGCGGACCTCGGGCCGCCGAAGGGGAGACGTCATGGCCTACCTGCCTGCCCGTCCCGACCTCGACCAGCTCCGCCGCCAGGCCAAGGACCTGCTGCGCGCCGCCCGCGACGGGGACCCCGACGCCCTGGCCCGGATCCACGCGGTGTCACCGAGGGTGATCCTGTCCTCCGCGCAGCTCGCCGTCGCCCGCGGGTACGGCTTCGCCAGCTGGCCCAGGCTCAGGACCGAGGTCGAGCGCCGCGACATCCTCAACAGCCGCGACCTCGGCCGGCTGGCCGCGCTGCTGGCGCGGGAACCCGACCAGGCCACCACCCGGATGGAGCACTGGCGCGACCACCGCGGCGGCGCCTCGCCGCTCGCGTACGTGGCCATGCTGCGGTTCGACGCCCGCCGGCTCGGCCTGCCGGGGCCGCTGCCCGGCACCGGCGCGATGGCCAGGGCCCTGATCGAGGCCGGCGCCAGCGTGGACGGCGACCCCGGCGAGCAGGAGACGCCGCTGATCACCGCGGCCAGCTACGGCGACGCCGAGGTCGCCGCCGTGCTCATCGCGCACGGCGCGGACCTGGAGGCCACCGCCGCCGCGGACTCCGGCGGCGTACCGGGCGGCACCGCGCTGGGGCACGCGGCGGTGTTCGGCATGACCGGGGTCGTGGACGTCCTGGTCGCCGCCGGCGCCCGGCCGCGCGGCATCGAGGACGCGGCGGCGGCCGGCGACATCGCCGGCTGGCTCACCCCGGACACCCCGGAGCAGGCGAAGGTCCGCGCGCTGACGATGGCCGCCGACCATCAGCGGCTGCCGGTCATCGACCAGCTCCTCGCCGCCGGCACGCCGATCGACGGCGCCGATGCCGAGCACGGCCGGCAGGCGCTCCGGCTGGCCGCCGGGAACGGCCGGCCCGCCAGCGTCGCGCACCTGCTCGCCCGCGGCGCCGACCCGAACCTGCGCGACCCCGAGCACGGCGGTACCGCCCTGGACTGGTGCTACCGGGGCATGTACGGCCGCACCGAGCACCCGGCCCACGACGAGGTGGCGGCGCTGCTCCGGCCGGTGACCGTCACGGCGCCCTGAGCCGCTCGACGGAGGTGGTGACCTCGGCCAGCCAGTCCTCGTCCACGGTGACGCCGAGGCCGGGGCCGGTGGGGACGTCGACCATGCCGTCCGGGCGGAGCGTGAACGGCTCGGTGATGAGGTCGCGGTGCCAGTACCGGTTCGACGCCGACGTGTCGCCGGGCAGCGTGAAGTGCGGCAGGGCGGCGAGGGCGAGGTTGGCGGCCCGGCCGATGCCGGTCTCCAGCATTCCGCCGCACCAGACCGGCGCCCCGTGCGCGGCGGCCACGTCGTGCACCCGCCGGGCCTCCAGCAGGCCGCCCACCCTGCCGGACTTGATGTTGACGATCCGGCACGCGCCGGCCGCGATCGCCGCGGCGGCGGCGCGTGCGCTGGTCACCGACTCGTCCAGGCAGATCGGGGTACGCACCCGCTGGGCGAGGACGGCGTGGCCGGGCACGTCGTCCTCGGGCAGCGGCTGCTCGATCAGCAGCAGGTCGAAGGCGTCCAGCCGGGCCAGGTGCGGGGCGTCCGCGACGGTGTACGCGGTGTTGGCGTCCACCTGGAGCGGGATGTCGCCGAAGCGTTCCCGCACGGCCCGCACCGGCGCCAGGTCCCAGCCCGGCTCGATCTTCAGCTTGATCCGGACGTACCCCTGGTCGAGGTAGCCGCCCACGGTGTCGAGCAGCTCCGGGATCGTGTCGGCGATGCCCACCGACACCCCGGACGGCACCGCGTCCCTGACCGCGCCCAGGTGACCGGCCAGCGACAGGTTCGCGGTGCGCAACTCGGCGTCCAGGACGGCCATCTCGACGGCGGCCTTGGCCATCGGGTGGCCCTTGACGGCGGCGAAGGCGGGTTCGAGGCGGTGGGCGGCCAGGTCGGGGATGTCCCACAGGCGCGGCACCAGGTAGTCGCGGACCACCTGGTGGGCCCCGTCGACGTACTCGGCGGAGTAGAGCGGCGCGTTCCCGGCCACGCACTCGCCCCAGCCGGTCACGCCGCCGTCGGTGGTGACCTTGACCAGCAGGATGTCACGGTCGGTGTCGGTACCGAAGGAGGTCCGGAACGGCGCCACCAGCGGCAGCCGCACCCGCCGCAACTCCACCTCGACCAGCTTCATGCCGAGCCACCCTAATGGACCCTAGTGGTGGAGCAGGGCGAGCGCCCTGTCCACGCCCCGGTCCCGTCCGTTCGACAGGTCCGCCGGGGTCACCGGTGCGAACCAGTCCGGCGGCACGCCGATCCCGTTGACCGTCTCGCGGTTCGCGCCCAGCTCGTGCGCTGACGGGAAGACCAGCTGGCTGTTGTCGTTGAGCTGGTACCCGTCCGCCGGCCCGGCGACGACACCGGCGGTGCGGGTGCCCACCAGCGTGCCCAGGCGCAGGTCCTTCACCGCGTCGGCGAAGGCGTCGCAGGCCGAGGCGCAGTTCCGGTCGGTGAGCGTGACCAGCGGCAGGCGCAGCGGCGGCACGGTGGGGTCGGTGTGGTTGGCCGTGCAGTGGTCGGGCATGGCCGCGCGGGTGGCGCAGTCGTAGTTGATCACCTTGCCGTGCGCGAACGCCCCGGTCAGCCTGGCCACCTCGGCCGGCGAGCCGCCGCCGTTGCCGCGCAGGTCGAGGACGAGGCCGCGCAGGGTACGGCCCTTGGCCAGCGCGTCGACGGCGGCGAGCACGTCGTCGGCGGCGTGCGGCGCGAACCCGCCGAGCTTCACGTAGGCGACGTCGCCGTCCAGCAGTTTCGAGGTCACGTTCCGTGTCGCCGCCGGGTCCGGCGTGAACAGGCCCGGCCGCATCGACACCGTCCAGGTACGGCCGGTCGACGGCCGGCGCACCGTCACTGCCACCACGTCGGCCTGGGGATAGGCCTGCTGGAGCAGCGCGGCGACACCGGGGCTGGGCCGGCCGTCCACGTACGGGGCGGAGCCGTCGACCGCCACGATCTCGTCGCCGGGCCGCAGGCCGGCCGCGGCCGCCGGGCCGCCGTACACGACGGTGACGAACAGCGGCGGCAGCGCCTCCGCCGGGGCGGCGATCATCAGGTCGAGGTCCGGCGAGGTGGCCAGGCCCAGCCCGTACGCCTGGCCGGGTTGGTAGTCGGGCGGGAACACCGGATACCGCCAGTGCGCGTGGTTGTCGCCCAGGCTGGCGACCATCCCGTTCATCGTGGCGGCCGCGACCCGCTGGCGGGCGGCCGCGGCGGCCGGCAGGCGGTTCACCACCCGCGAGTACGCGGCGGCGAACGCGGCCCAGTCGGTGTCGCGGTCGCCGGTCAGCGCCGGCGCCGTCGCGCCGGACCGGTCCAGACCCAGCCGGCCGAGCTCCTGGGTGAGACCGGCGTACCCGCCGTCGAGCAGTGCCCGGTCGTCCAGGGCGGCGTGGTCGAAGTAGTGGTCGAGCAGGCAGCGGTACGCCTGCCCGATCGTGTCGACCGTCGTGGGCGTGACCGGCCGCGGCGGCCCGGACGGCGCGGCGCAGGCCGCCGTGGCGGCGGCGCCGGCACTGTGGCCGCCGGCGACGGCGACCGCCGTGAGGGCGGCGCCGAGGCAGACCGGCAGCGCGCCGAGCAGCCAGCGACGGGGGGTTGAGGGACGCTTCACCGGGTGGTCTCCTTCGCGGGTTCGGGGCCGTCCAGCAACAGGCGGCCGTTCCTCATCACGCCGACCCGGGTGGCCCTGTCGGCGATGTCGGTGTCGTGGGTGACGAGGACGACCGTGAGTTCCCGCTCGCGCCAGATCTTCTCCAGCAGGCCGATGATCTCGTCGCGGGTGTCCTCGTCGAGGTTGCCGGTCGGCTCGTCCGCCAGCAGCACCTTCGGCTCCTTGACCAGCGCGCGGGCGATGCCGACCCGCTGCTGCTGCCCACCGGACAGCTCGGAGGGCAGGTGCCGGGCGCGGTCGGCCAGCCCGACGCTGTCCAGCGCCCCGGCCACCCGCGCGCGCCGCTCGGCGGCCCTCATGCCCAGCGGTACCAGGGCGGCCTCGACGTTCTCGGCGGCCGACAGCGTCGGCACCAGGTTGAAGGTCTGGAAGATGAAGCCGATGGAGGCCGCCCGTACCCGGGTGACGGCGCTCTCGGACAGCGTGGCCAGGTCCTCGCCGTCGAAGCGGACCGCGCCGGTGGTCGGCCTGTCCAGCCCGCCGAGGATGCTCAGCAGGGTGGTCTTGCCGTGGCCGGTCCGGCCCTGGACGATCAGCCACTCGCCGTCGGCGATCGTCAGGGTCACGCCGTCCACGGCGGTGACGGTCTCCTGGCGCTTGCGGTACCGCTTGGTGACTCCGGTCAGTGCGTACACGCTGGCTCCTTTCGTGGTCAGGCGACGCGGCCGAGGGCGCGGGCCGGGCGTAGCCTGGCCGCCCGCCAGCCGCCGAACGAGCCGGAGATCAGCCCGCCGGCCAGGGCGAGCGCGACGGCCAGCCCGATCGCGGCGAGGGTGACCGGGGCGGTCAGGTGGACGGTGACGGTGTGCGTGCCGCCCTCGGCGATGTGGTGGCTCATGCCGTTGCTGTTGATCGACACGTTCTCCGGCGGCGAGGAACCGGGGTTCTGGGCGACCGTCGCCGACAGCTTCGGCGCGGCCAGCCGCACCGCGGCCGCCCCGGCGAACCCCAGCGCGGTGCCGAGTACGGCCCCGATCAGCCCGATGACCAGTGACTCGCCGAGGAGCTGCCCGACGATCCGGCGGCTGCGCCAGCCGAGCGCCTTGAGCGTGCCGAACTCGCGTACCCGCCGGGACACCGCGGCCATGGTCAGCACGCTGGCCACCGCGAACGACGCGATGAGCACCGCGATCGCCAGCCACCGGCCCAGGTCGGCCGCCAGTCCGGCGGCGCTGGCCAGCGATCCGGTCACCGCGTCGGCGAGGCTGGACGAGGACGTCACGGTCGCCTTGGGCAGCATCGCCGACAGCGCCTTCTGGACGTTGTGGACGGTCGCGCCGCTGGCGGCGGAGACGTAGACGGCATCCACCTTGCCGGTCAGGCTGTCCAGGTCGTGGAACCTCGACAGCGCCTGCGCCCTGGCCAGCGGGAGGTACACGTCGGCGGCGCCGCCACCCTTGGACTGGCGGACGATCCCGATCACGGTGAACCCGGTCCTGGCCACCGTGACGGTCGACCCGACGATCAGCCTGTTCTCCCGCGCGTACCCGTAGTCGACCACCGCCACGTTCGCGCTCGCGTCGGCCTTCGTGAGGCTCCGCCCCGCGCTGAGCTCGGCCGAGCCGTACGGCCCGAGCCTCAGGTGGCCGGGGTCCACGCCGGTGACGTTGAACGTCGAGGCGGGCGGGAGGCCGTGGCTGTACTTGCCGCCCGGCCCGAGGTCCTTCACCGCCGGCACGGTCAGCTTGCTGTCGACCAGGTTGAGGCCGCCGGCCGCGGCGGCGACGCCGTGCAGCTTCGTGGCCCTGTCCGCGTCGGCCGCGTCCAGCAGGTCGAGGCCGGGCGGCAGCCCGAGCACGTCGACGTCCTGCTCGGCCGCGCCGGGGGAGAAGGCGTTGGCGCCGGGACCCTGCTTGGTCGGGTCGAGCGGCTCGGCGGCCTTGGTGACGGTGACGTCGGTGCCGATCCCGTACAGGGCGTGCAGCACGGTGGCCTGCGCGCCCCGCACGCCGGCGGAGGCGGCGGTCACGGTGACGACCAGTCCGATGCCGACGGCGAGCCCGAGGGCGACGAACACCGCCTGGCGCATCCGGCGCCGCAGTTCGCGCCGCAGGTAGGTCAGGAAGAACATGCGAGGTCTCCTCTCACTGCGCCGGGCCGGTCGGGCCGCTGCCGGGGCCTTCGGACACCCACTCCGGCGGGGCCAGCGACCTGCACGGGCCGTTGATCGCGTTCAGGTACGCCGCCGACCCCGGGTCGATCCCGCTGTTCGGCCCGAGCTGGCCGCCGCTGCCGTTCGGGTCCGGGAAGTTCGGCACCCCGTTGGCCCGCATGCACTGGGCGAATTCCTTGGTGAACTGCCCGACGGACCGGTTGCCGCCGCTGCCCTTGTGCCCGGTCGTCGTCGTGTCGCCGGCGTGCGCGCCGCCGGAGTCGCCCTTCGAGCCGCCGCCCGAGCCGCGCCCGCCGCCCCCGTGCGCGGCGCACGCCACCAGCGCGGCGGCGACCAGTAACAGGCCGGCCAGGGCGACCAGCCAGGTCACCTGGGATCTGATCTTCACTACCATCTCGCGTCCTTCCACTCGGCAGTCGGGTGAGCGGTCGGAACGCTACGAGCGGGGCGGTACCGGCACCGGAACGGAAGTCGTTACGGCGCCGTTACCGCCGCTGCCGCATCCTGGACCGATGAGGGTGCTGGTGGCCGAGGACCACGTGCGGCTCGCCCAGACGGTCGCGGCCGGCCTGCGGCGGGAGGGCATCGCGGTGGACATCGCCTACGACGGGCGGGACGCGCTCGACCACGCCGGCCTGACCGGGTACGACGTGGTCGTGCTGGACCGCGACCTGCCGGTGCTGCACGGCGACCTGGTGTGCCGGCAGCTGGTGGAGTCCGGGTGCGACAGCCGGATCCTGATGCTGACCGCGGCCGGCACGATCGACGACCGGGTGGACGGGCTCGGCCTGGGCGCCGACGACTACCTGACCAAGCCGTTCGCGTTCGCCGAGCTGGTGGCCCGGGTGCGGGCGCTGGCCCGGCGGGCCCGGCCGCCGCTGCCGCCGGTGCTGGCACACGGCGACCTGCGGCTCGACCCGGCGCGCCGGGTGGCGACCAGGGCAGGGCGGCGGCTGGCGCTCAGCCCGAAGGAGCTGGCCGTGCTGGAGGTGCTGCTCCAGGCCGGCGGGGCGGTGGTGTCCGCCGAGGAACTGCTGGAGCGGGCCTGGGACGAGATGGCCGACCCGTTCACCAACGCGGTCAAGATGACGGTCAGCCGGCTGCGCGCCAAGCTCGGCGACCCGCCGGTGATCGAGACGGTCGCCCAGGCCGGGTACCGGATCTGAGGGGGCTTGTGCGGATGCGATGGCCGAAGAGGACCGTGCGGCTGCGGCTGACGCTGCTCTACGGCGGCCTCGTGCTGGTGTCGGGGGTGGCGCTGCTCGGGCTGACCGTCCTGCTGGCGACGCAGGTCAGCGGCCTGCACGTGGTCCAGCCGGGTCGGGGCCCCGTCCCGACGCCGGGCCTGGGCGCGCCGGAGACCGCTCGGATTCCGCATCCGCAGCCGTCCCACCGCTCGATGGTCGACCTGCACCAGTTGCTGGTGGAGGCGGGGATCGCGCTGGCCGTGCTGGCGGTGGTGTCGGTCGGGGTCGGCTGGCTGGTGGCCGGGCGGCTGCTGCGGCCGCTGCGGGTGATGACCGCGACCGCCCGGCGGATCTCCGCCGACGACCTGCACCTGCGGCTGGACGCGCGGGGGCCGGGGGACGAGCTGAAGGACCTGTCGGACACCATCGACGGGCTGCTGGTACGGCTGGAGGCGGCGTTCGAGGCGCAGCGGCGGTTCGTCGCGAACGTCTCGCACGAGCTGCGTACCCCGCTCACGCTGGAGCGGGCGCTGCTGGAGATCGCGCTCGCCGACCCGGAGGCGTCCGCGGCGTCGCTGCGGGCCACCTGCCAGGAGGTGCTAGACACCGGCCGGCACCAGGAACGGCTGATCGAGGCGCTGCTCACCCTGGCCAGGAGCCAGCGCGGCCTGGACCGGCGGGAGCCGCTGGACCTGGCCGCGGTCACCCGGTCGGTACTGGCGGCCCGCGAGCCCGACGCGGCCGCGCGGCGGGTGCGGGTACGGGCCCGGCTCGCCCCGGCGCCGACCTCGGGCGACCGCCGCCTGCTGGAGCGGCTGGCCGTCAACCTGATCGACAACGGGCTGCGTCACAACGTGCCGGCCGGCGGCGAGATCGAGGTGGTGACCGGCACCGCCGCCGGCCGCACCTTCCTGAGGGTGTCCAACACCGGCCCGGTGGTGCCGCCGGACCAGGTCGACCGGCTCCTCCAGCCCTTCCAGCGCCTGGCCCCCGACCGGGCCGCTGACCGGGCCGCTGACCGGGCCGCTGACCGGGAGGGCCTCGGCCTGGGCCTGTCCATCGTCGCCGCCATCGCGGCCGCCCACGGCGCCCGCCTCACCCCGGCGCCGCACCCGGGGGGCGGCCTGACCGTCGAGGCGACGTTCTTTCAGTCGAGCTGGGGTTCGTCGATCACGCCGAGCATCCACAGCTCGAACGCCAGCGCCTGACGCGCGCGTTCGTACTCCCGTTCGATCTCTTCCTCGACGGGGAGCAGGGGTGGCTCGAGTGGCTGGTCCACGCTCTTGGTGTCGGTCCGCGGGGACCGGCCGTTACGTGGTGTCCTGGGTTTCGGCCTCGGCTTCGGCGTCGCGGGGGCGGCGGTGGCGGGTGTAGATCTCGTCGATCGCGGCGGCCACCGCCTGCACGGCGGTGGCCACGTCCTCGTGCGGCCCGATCCGGCGCTGGACCCGTACCACCTGGGCGTCGGGGAAGCGGTGGCCGGCGAGCTGGACGCCGAACCGGCCGCAGGTGCGGGCGGCGGTCTCCGCGGACCAGGGCAGGTAGCCGTCATCGGTCACGACGCTCAGGTAGTCACAGGTGGTGCCGTGGTCGTGGACGATCAGCCCGTCGGTGTCAGACTCGACGTAGACGACCTCCAGCAGGCCGGTGCGTACCTGGAGCAGGACGTCGGGCTGCCCGACCAGCGCGGCGGCGTCGTGCAGCAACCGCCGCAGCCGCGGAGCGTTGTCCATATCGTCATGATGCCGCG
>JBJMIH010000206.1:0-24743 GCA_045806985.1 Mycobacteriales bacterium
CGCCCGCCGCCGACAGCTCCCTCGACCTGTCCGCGCCGGCGACGCGGGCGCGTCCCGCGCCACCGCCGCCCGCGCGCGCCGACACGTCGCTGGACCTGTCCGCGCCGGCGAGCCCGCCGCCGGCGGCCGCGCCCGCCGCCGACACGTCGCTGGACCTGACCAGGCCGTCTACCCGGCCGTCCGCCCCGCCGTCCGCCCCGCCGCGGCCCTCCGCGCCGGCGGCCGACACGTCCCTGGACCTGTCCACCCCGGTACCGCCGCCGGCCGCGCGGTCCCGGCCGGCCCGACCGCCGGCCCCGACCCCGGCGCGGCGGAACCGCCCGCCGCTGCCGAGGGTGCGGCCGGGTACCGACCTGATCCTCGGCCCGAAGGCGCCGACCGTGTGGCTGACCCGGCTCCAGTCCGCCATCGGCCAGCTCACCCTCGAGGCCGCCTGCTCCGACGTGGTCGGCGACCTGCGGCTCGGCTGCGCCTACCAGCTCCGGTCCGGGCACTCGTCCACCGTCCAGCACAGCGGCGGCTACGCTCTCGCGCCCCGCGACTCGACCCGCCCGGTCATCACCGCCGGCCGGGAACGCTTCGAGCGGCTCACCGTCGACCTGAGGCAGAGCCTCGAACTGGAGCGGCTGGTCGTCTTCGCGTTCTCGGAGAGCCGCGCCACCCTGAACTGGGACGGCACCCTGCTGGTCACCACGTACGGCGGCGCCAAGGTCGAGCTGCCGATCGCCCGCGAGCCGTCGGCCGGGGTCGTGGTGCTCCTGTCGCTGTACAACGTGCACGGCGAGTACGTGGTGCGGGCCGAGTCCGAGGAGCCGTTCGCCTCGATCCGGGACGCCTGCCAGGCCTTCGGCTACGAGCGCATCACCTGGCTGGACGACCGCACGCCGGTCGAGTAGCCGACCCACACCAGGCGGCGACCTGGTTCGATGGGGGCGTGCGGTACGTGTTGCTCATCTACGGCGGCGAGGCGTCGACAGTGGCCGGCCTGCGTGCGGAGCTGGCCGCGTCCGGCGAGCTGGTGGGCGGGGACTGGCTGGCCGGGCCCGACCGGACCCGGACCGTGCGGGTGCGCGGCGGGGTCACCGAGGCGACCGGCGGGCCGTACGTCGACACGGGCGCGCCGCTCGCCGGCTACCTGGTGGTCGACTGCGCCACGCCGGAGCGCGCCGCCGGGATCGCCGCCCGCGTGCCGGGCTGCGCCGGGGTCGAGGTCCGGCCGGCCGGCAGCCCGGAGGACGTCCTGCCGTAACCCCTGGCCGGGCGGTGTACGGCACGGCGCGCAGTCCGGATGTCGCTCCCCGCCGGACGACGCCCGTCGCCGGGTCCGCCAGGATGGGCGCCATGACGACGGTGACGACCGTTCCGCGTACCAGTACCCGGCCGCCGCTGCGGCCCGCGCTGCGCAAGTCCCTGCTCGCCCTCCACCTGGTCGCCTCGATCGGGTGGATGGGCTCCGACCTCAGCCTGCTGGTGCTGGGCTGGGTCGGGATGCGTACCTCGGACCCCGGCCTGCGGCGGGCCGCGTACCTGGTCCTCGCGCCGCTGGGCACCTGGCTGGCGGTGCCGCTCAGCCTGCTCGCCCTGGTCACCGGCATCCTGCTCGGGCTGGGCACCCGGTGGGGCCTGTTCCGGTACGTGTGGGTGGTGATCAGCCTGGTGATGACCCTCGCGATGGTGCTGCTGGTGCTGCTGGTGCTGAACCCGTCCCTGCACAGCGCGGCGCACGACGCCGCCCACCGCGCGGGCGGCACCCCGGAGGCCACCGCGCGCCGGCAGCTCATCGTCGCGCCCACGATGGCGTTCCTGCTGCTCAGCACCGTCGCGGTGATCAACGTGTTCAAGCCGTGGGGCCGGTTCCGGCGGAACGGTGCCGCGTGACCGTGCTACATTGGTAACATGGTAACCGTTGACCGGGTGCAGACCGGCTTCCGGATCGAGCGCAACCTGCTGAAGGTCCTCAAGGGGCTGGCCGAGTACCTCGACGTCTCCCTCGGCGACCTGGTCGAAGGCATCGTGCTGCACGCCTTCGAAGGCAAGGCGCCGTTCACGCCGGAGACGCTGGCCACCGTCGAGCGGCTCAAGGCCGTCTACGGCCTGACGCTGACCGCCGCCGACGCGCACCGGCTGGAGGAGGAGGCCCGATGAGGTACGAGCTGGCCGGCGAGCTGGCCGTCGCGCTGCCGCCCGCCGAGGCGTGGGTCCTGTTCACCCCGCGCGGCGAGGAGGCGTGGGTGGACGGCTGGCGGCCGCGCTTCCCGTCGCCCGCCGAGGACGACACCGCGCCGGGCACGGTCTTCCTCACCGACAGCCACGGCGCCCGCACCACCTGGGTGGTCGTGGACAGCGAACCCGGCCGCCGGGTCCGGTACAGCCGGCACGCGCACGACACCAGCGCGGGGACGGTGACCGTCGAGCTGGCCGCCGACGCGGCCGGCACCGGCAGCACGGTGGCGGTGACCTACACGCTCACCGCCCTGACCGCGGAGGCCGGCCCGGACCTGGCCCGGTTCGCCGCCCACTACCCGGAGTTCCTGCGCGGCTGGCAGGACGCGATCGCCGGCAGCCTCACCGGTTAGGGCAGGCCGCGCTCCACCAGCGCGTCCAGCTCCTCGCCGACCACCGGCCGGCAGCCGAACGGGTCGCCGGCCAGCCGGCGCTCCAGCTCGGCGACGGGCAGCGGGCGCTGGCTGGCCAGCACCAGCACGTTGCCCCGCCGCTGGCCGACCAGGCCGAGGTTGGCGACCAGGCACACGTCGGCGAACACCGCGCGCAGGCCGAGCACCTGCGTGCGCACCATGGCCAGCGGCGGCCCGTCCAGGATGTTGCCGGCGTACAGACCGGTACGGCGTACGGCCTGGGCCGCGATCGCGGCGAACTCGGCGGCGGCGAAGTGCGAGGGCAGGCTGCCGCCCTCGTAGACGTCGACGACCAGCAGGTCGAGGCTGTGCGGTGGCGTCCGCTCCAGCACGGCCCGCCCGTCGGCCACGTGCACGTCGATCTGCCAGGACGGGTCGAACGGCAGCTCCCGGCTGACCAGCGCGGCCAGCGCGCCGTCGATCTCGACCACGTCCTGCCGCGAACCGGGGCGGGTGGCGGCGAGGTACCGCGGCACGGTCATCGCACCGCCGCCGAGGTGCAGCGCGTCCAGCGGCAGGCCGGGCTCGGCGACCAGGTCGACCACGTATCCGAGGTGCCGGAAGTAGGCGAACTCGAGGTGGGTCGGGTCGACGAGGTCGACGTAGGACTGGGCCGCGCCGTTCATGTCCAGTTGCCACGCCCCTGGCCGGGTGACGTCCGGGACCAGCACGGCGATGCCCGTGTCCACCTGTTCCAGCACCATCTGCCGCTCGTCGGCCATCCGACCTCCCTGCTCCGGCTCCGTTCGGGGTCCAGTCTGCGCCTACCCCGCCGGCCAGGGTCGTACACCCCTCGGGTGAAGGTTCGCCGGCCGCCGGGCTGTCTGTTCGTGAGAGGCGGTGACGAGGATGCGGGATCCGGTGGTGCTGGGCGTGACAGTCGCTCTGGTCCGGTTGGCGGGTGCGGCGGTGTCCGGGATGATTGCCCTGGTACGGGAGCGGGCCCGGTTCCGGGCGCTGGCCGCGCTGGCACGGGCCGCCGGACCGGGCACGGTGCTGGTCGACCGGCCGGACGGCGGGACGCTGGTGGCGGTGGGCGCCGGTGGCCGGGTGCTGCTCGCGCTGCTGCCCGGCGCGCCACACCCGGGCCCCGGCATGCCGGTCGACCGGGCCGCCGCGCCGGAGCTGTGGGCGGTGGTGGACCGGCTCGCCGACCGCGCCCGCGCGCCGGCGCCCACCGAGCCGCGGCTGGTGCCGGCCGCCAACGCCGCCGTGACCGAGGAGGTGTTCCTGCTCGGCCTGGTGGTGGGCGCGCGGCGGCTGGAGGTGGGCGTGCCGCTGCTGCTCGGCTTGACGGTCCCGGAGCCGGAGGCCGTGCTCTGCCACGAACTGGGCGTCACCCGAGGGCCGCCGCCCGGCGCCCGGCCGTCCGTGCCGTACCCGAACCAGGTGCCGTACCCCACCTCCGTGCCGCTCCCGACCCTGGCGCCGTACCCGACGGCGGTGCCGGTGCCGACCCCGATCTTCCCGATGCTGTCGTCCCTGCTCGGTAGTTGACGGTAGTTGACATGACAACCGAGGTCGACCTATCTTGTTGACATGTCAACTGAGCTGCTGTTCGGGCTGGGTGTGTCGGCGGATGCCGGACCCGGCGCCGATCCGGTGGGTGAGTCCGTGACGGCCGAGGCGCTGGGGTACGACTTCGTCTCCACCTCCGACCATCCGTGCGGCACCGCGCCCAGCCACGAGAGCTGGACGATGCTGTCCTGGATCGCCGCCCGCACCTCCCGCATCCGGGTGGCGACGCGAGTGCTCGGCGTGCCCTACCGGCCGCCGGCGATGGTGGCGAAGATGGCCGAGACGTTCGACCGGCTGTCCGGCGGGCGGCTGATCCTCGGCCTCGGCGGCGGGTACTCCGACGAGGAGTTCCGCGCCTTCGGGCTGACCGTGCCGACCCCGCGGGACAAGGTGGACGGGCTCGGCGAGGCCATCCGGATCGCCCGCGGCCTGTGGTCGGAGCCGGCCTACAGCTTCACCGGCCGGCTGTACCACGTGGCAGCCGCCGACCTGGAACCCAAGCCGGACCGCCGCATCCCGATCTGGCTCGGGACGTACGGCGAACGGGCGCTGGCCCTCACCGGCCGGCTCGCCGACGGTTGGATCCCGTCGCTCGGCTTCGCGCCCCCGGAGCGGATCCCGGCCATGCGGGACCGGATCCGGGCCGCCGCGGAACGGGCCGGCCGCGACCCCGCCGCGCTCACGCTCGCCTACAACGTCCAGGTCAGGGTAGGCGACCTCGACCACCACGACCCGGCCGTCATCGCCGGATCGCCCGCCGAGGTGGCCGAGCGGCTGGCCGCGTTCGTCCCCCTCGGCTTCACCGCGATGAACTTCCAACCGGTTGGTCCCGGCCACGCCGAACAGGTGGAGCGGCTAGCCACCGAGGTGATCCCCGCCGTCCGCGCCCTCAGCGGTTAGCAGGACGTACGTCCGGGCGGGGTCCCAGCCGGCGGTGTCGCGCAGGCGCTCGCGTACCCGTGCCCAACCCGGCGCGGGCGGCACCACCAGCCAGGCGTCCGGGGCGCCGGCGGCCAGGCGGCGGGCCGCCTTGAGCCAGGAGGCGGCCCGCTCCGGCCAGTCGACGACGGCGAGCACCTCGCCGCCGGCCCGCTGGAACGTGTCGGCGAAGGCGGCGGCCGCCAGCCGGGCGGCCGGGTCGCGGCCGTGCCCGATCGAGAGGGTCCGTACCCCGGGCGGGAGGTCGGTCGGTTGTCGTACGGTCGCCGTCACCCCACCCAGCCTGCCCGCCGCACCGGCGGTCCGCTGGCGGGAAACGGACCGGGCGGCGGTCAGCGGACGCCGCGCGGCCGGAACTGGATGCTGATCCGGGGTCCGACCGGCCGGGCCGTCTTCGGCACCGCGTGCTCCCACGTGCGCTGGCACGAGCCGCCCATCACGATCAGGTCGCCGTGCCCGAGCGGGTGCCGGACGACCGGGCCGCCGCCGCGCGGGCGCAGCAGCAGCGCGCGCGGCTGGCCGACCGACACGATCGCCACCATCGTGTCCTCGGTGCTGCCGCGCCCGATCGTGTCGCCGTGCCAGGCGACGCTGTCCCGCCCGTCGCGGTAGTAGCACAGGCCGGCGGTGCGGAACGGCTCGCCCAGCTCGGGGCCGTAGTGCGTGTCGAGGGCGGCGTGCGCGGCGTCCAGGGCCGGGTCGGGCAGTGGCTCGTCCTCGCCGTAGAAGCTCAGCAGCCGCGGCACGTCCACCACGTTGTCGTACATCTGCCGCCGCTCGGCGTGCCACGGCACGGTCGCGACCAGCCGCTCGAACAGCCGGTCCGCGCCGGTCAGCCAGCCCGGCAGCACGTCGATCCAGGCGCCCCGGCCGAGCGCGGTGCGGTGCGCCGCCGACAGTGGCCGGAGGCCCACCTCCTCCTCGCCCTGCGGGGCCTCATCGAAGAGGCACGGTTGCAACGCCACGGACATACCCGGAGCGTACACCACGGATTCGAACGTACGTGCTAATCCGGCCGCCGGCTCACCAGACGTCGCTGGCGACGAAGTGGGTGTCGTACCTGTCCTGCTCGCCGAGCAGGCTGTCCCGGGCGGCCTCGCCGCGCCGGATGCGGGCGACCTGGCGGAGGTACCCGAACCGCTCGACACCTGGCGTGATCACGACGAGCGCGTCGGCGGTGTGGTCGGGGTGGGCGCGGAAGGCGTGGTCGCAGCCTGGCGGCACGATCAGCAGGTCGCCGGGGCGGGCGGTGCGGATGTCCGAGGAGACCAGCACGTCCAGCGCCCCGTCCACGATGAAGAACAGCTCGGAGGAGCGGTTGTGCCGGTGCGGGATCGCGCCGTCGGCGCCGCGGGCGAGCTGGACGCGGTGCGCGCTGAGTGCGCCGTTGCTGGCGCTCGCGTCGGCGAGCAGCCGGTGGTCGATCTCGGGCAGGTACTCGGCCTCGTCGTGGCGGACGATGACCGGCTCGTACGGTTCCGCCGCGAAAGCGGACATGGTCCCTCCCTCGTCAATTAGGTTCCTAGAATGCTAGCATCAGGCCGTGGGCGACGAGGACGTCAAGCAGTTCAACGTGTACCTGCCGGTGGGGCTGATCAAGCGCGTCAAGCACCACGCCATCGAGACGGAGATGTCACTGTCGGCGCTGGTCGCCGGCGCGCTGCGGGCCTACCTCGACACTCACGAGCGGCAGCCGGGACAGTCCCGGCGGCCGGGAGAGGAGAGCTGACATGGCGACCGAGGGCATCGAGGGCGTCTTCGTGGAGACGCACAACTGGGGGAGGGCGGCCAGGTTCTTCCGGGCGCTCGGCTTCGAGGTGGACGAGTCAGCCGGCGACACGTCCCGCGTGCTCCGCAACGGGGACGGGCCGTACATCGTCCTCGCCGAGGTTCCCGCGGACCGGAAGCCGGAGACGCACGCCATCCTCACCGTGGCCGACGCGGACGCCTTCCGCCCCGACCCGGTCGTGGAGGTGGCGACACCGTTCGAGGAGCACCACGGGATCAAGCTGATGACCGTCCGTGACCCGGACGGTCGGACCTGGAGTGTGCAGGCTCCCGGCGCGGCCTGACCGCCCCGGACGGAACCGGACAGCATCGGACGCCACGCCGACCCGCGCTGTCCGGTTCGATGGCCGGCGCCGTGGGCAGGATGCGAACCGTGACACAGCAACCTCCCGTGCCGCCGCCCCCGCAGTGGCAGCCACAGCAGCCGCCGTTCTCGCAGCCGCCGTACCCACCGCAACAGCCGCCGTACCACGGCGGCGGGTACCCGCAGCAGGGTCCGCCGCCCCCGCCGGGATGGGGACCACCGCCGCCGCCACGGCGTACCGGCGGCAACGGCCGGATGGTCGGGCTGGTGGTGGCGCTCGTCGTGCTCGTCGGCGGAGGCGGGGCGGTGGCCGTCGCGCTGTCGCGGCACGGCGGCGGATCCGGTGGCGGGCCCGCGGCGACACAGGGGCACTACGACCCGGCGAAGGCGACGTTCGACCCGAACGGGAAGCTGCGCGGGCTGCGGCGCGCCTGGGGACGCGCCGACGAGGCGCAGAACTGGGCCGGCGTGGTCGCCGACACGATCGTCTCCGGTGGCGACACCGGCGTGACCGCCGTCGACATCCGCGGCGGCAGGCCGCGCTGGGAATGGAAGTCGCCGGCCAAGATGTGCACGATGACGCCGGGCGCGGACGGGGTGTACGTCGTCTTCCGGCCCACCGCCGACGGCGACTGCAACGCCATCGCCAAGCTCGGCGCCGACGGCAGGCCGGCCTGGCAGGGCCAGCTTCCCGACAGCGTCGGCCTGAGCCCGCACCTGTCCGTCGGCGGGCGCGCGGGCGCGGAGACGCTGGTCGCGGCGGGTGGCGGCGGGGTGGACTGGATCGACTCCGCATCCGGCAAGGTGCTGTACAAGCTCGGCCCCGGCACCGCCCCGAACGGCGACTTCTGCACGTTCGTCCAGGCGCTTGTCGGCGACCTCGGCGTCGCGATGACCACCCGCTGCGGTTGGGACATCCAGAACGGCCCCTACAACCTGCACCTGTACAGCTCCACCGTGCCGCCGATCCGGAAGTTCGGCGGCGTGCAGGTGCCGGTCAACTCCGACATCCTCAGCGCGGACGGCCACGTCGTGGTCGCCACCGCGGCCCGGCTCGACGGCAGCGCTCCGGCCGCGATCAGGTCGTTCACCCAGGACGGCCGGCCGACGGTCAGCGCCGCAGACCTGGAACTGTGCGCGACCGAGGCGACGCTCTACGCCGACATCCTGCCGTCCTGCCGGATCGTCGACGCCGACACGCTGATCGTGCGGTCCGGCCAGGGACGCGGCCTCGTCGCGTACGACCTGGGCAGCGGCCTCCGCCGGTGGTCGAGGCCGGCCGGGCCCTCCGACATCCTTCCCTCGGTCGGGGCGCTGGCCAACGGCAAGCTGGTGGTGCCGAACTCCACCGGCAGGAACCACCCCGGCAAAATGCTGCTCCTCGACCCCAGGACCGGCCGCCAGACCGGCGCCATCCCGGTCACCGGGCTCCCCGAGGAGGGCGGCGACACCACCATCGTCACCGGCGGCTGGGTGATCCTCCTCGGCCGCGGCATCACCGTCTACGCCCCCGCCTGACCCGCAGCACCCCGGCGGCGTACGCCAGCATCAGCGCCGCCAGCGTGAATCCGTCCTCCAGGACGCCGGCCCGGACCTCCTCGCTCACCCGGGCCGGCGTCTCCCAACGGACGGCGGCGACCTCGGCCGTGTCGGTACGCGGCCCGACCCGCTCCACCTCGGCGAACACGACGACCGCCCGGCTGGTGAGCAGGCCCGAGTCGGGGGTGACCGCGCCGAGCCGGCGCAGCGTGGACGCCGAAGCGCCGAGTTCCTCGGCGAGCTCGGCACGGGCGGTGGCGAGCGGGTCCGCGTCCTGCGCGAAACCGCGCGGCAGCGCCCACTGCCACGCGCCGATGGGGTACCGGTAGGTCCGCACCAGGCCGATCCGCCCGGCGCGCACCGGCAGCACCACCACCGCCGGCCCGTCGCCGCGCGGGTGGACGCGCAGGTACCTGCCGGCCGCCCCGCCGGGAAACACCCCCTCGTCGTCGAAGACCTCGACGTAGGCGTTGGCGTACACGCCGACCGCACGCCGCCGCCGGATCGTCCCGCTCACGCCGCCCCCGGCGTGGTGCCGATGTCGACGATCGCGCCGAGCGAGCGGGCCAGCCGCCGCTCCTGCCACGGCCGCACCACCACCGGGGCGAGCTGGGTGGCGCCACCGAGCGCGGCGCCGAGCAGGCCCGGCAGGACGCCCCAGTCGCAGGCGGCCGAGGTCGCCAGCCCGGACAGCACCAGCCCGACGGTGAGCTTGTCGCCGTCGAAGCGGCTCTCCACCCCGATGCCGGCCAGCGTGCGGCTCACCACCCTGACGTGGTCGCGCAGCGCGCGGCGGGCCGCCGGGACGTCGGCGGCCCGTACCGCCTCCTCGATCCGCCGGATGCCGCGGGCGAAGTCGCGGTCCCTGGCGCGGGCGCGCAGGATGGCGGCGAACGCCTCGATGGCCCGCTCCTGAAGCGGGGCGAGCGGGGCGACGGCAGCGTGGTCCGGCCGGGCCGCGGCGGTCACCTCGAAAAGCAGGTCGCCATGGCCGTGGCTGGCACCCTCCCGAGGCCGGGACTCGTACACCGCGAGCGCCGCCTGCTGGGCGATCGCCCTGGCCTCGGCGGGCCGGTCGCCGGCGGCGATCTCGGTGGACAGGGCGGCCGGCGCGATGCCGATCGAGTCGATGAGCTGAAGGTTGTACAGGGTGTCCATGGCCTCGCGAACCAGCGACAGCCGGTCCGGCCCGCCGGCCAGCTCCGCGGCGGTGGCGGTCCCGCCGGCCGGCTGGTTCGGCCAGGGCAGCGGCAGCCGCAGCAGGCTGCGCAGGCCGAACGGTTCCGGGCGGTCCGCGCCGAGCGCGCGCAGCGCATCGAGCAGGTCGGCGAGCGCGTCCGAGCGGGCCAGCGGCCCGGCCGCCAGCCCCCGGCGGGCCGGTGACTCCGGGTCCAGCAGCGCGGCCAGCGCGGCGGCCGCCGTCAGCGGCTCGCGCGGTGGCCGGGCCGGCACCGGCGTCGCCCCCGCGAACTCGGCGAACAGCAACTCCAGGGCGTCACCGCGCTCGTCGCCCAGCCAGTCCCGGCCCAGCAGCCAGCGCGGCACGGTGGTCGCGTCCAGCACGGCCAGCTCGGCCGGGTCCTCGTCGCGCAGCTCCGGGTACAGCGAGCTGACGAACGGCCGGTCCGGGTCGTGGGTCCTGGTCACCATCGCCGCGACAGCCCCGGCGTACGAGCCGGAGCGGAACAGGTGCAGCCGGATCGGGCGCGCGCCCGGCGCGACCTGGTTGCGCGCGGCCAGCAGGTCGACGGCGACCCGGGCGAACGACAGCGAGTCGAAGGCGTAGGACTGCGGCACGACCAGGTCCCGCCCCAGCGCCAGGGTCATCAACACCTCGGCGAACACCTGCAGCTGGTGCTGCGCCCCCACCCCGCCCGGATCGACGCCACCCTCGCCCGACCACGGCAACCGCACCGAATCCAGCGACTCCAGGTAATGGATCCTCACCAGCGGCCGCCCTCCCCACACCTCCAGCCCCGCCCGTACCCTACGCGCGCCC
This sequence comes from Mycobacteriales bacterium, assembly GCA_045806985.1. Taxonomy (GTDB): domain Bacteria; phylum Actinomycetota; class Actinomycetes; order Mycobacteriales; family JBJMIH01; genus JBJMIH01. The sequence continues at coordinate 10,724 of JBJMIH010000206.1, forward strand.
CCCGTCCACGAAGGACCGCGCGGGCCACGCCGCGGGTCGGGCCGCCGCAACCGGCAGGAGCCGGCGTTCCGCGGGGGAATGGACAGGCACCGGTCGCCGAGATCGGGTTGGATGGAGGGGTGGACGCGACGGGGACGGTCAGGACACACGCCGATGCGGCATGGCGACGGGTGCTGTCGCGCGATCCGGTGACCGCGATCCGCTGCGGTCAGCCGGTGGAGGAGCTGCCGCGCGGCGGCCCGGCCGCGCTGGAGCGGGACGTGGCGATCGCGCGCGCCGCGCTCGCCGACCTGTCCGTTGTGGATGGTGCGGCGTTGGGCGGCGACGACCGGCTCACCCTGGAGTTCCTGCGCGACCACCTGACCCAGGAGGTCGCCGAGGCCGAGCGGTTCTGGTACCGCTTCCCGGTCACGCCGTACCAGTCCTACGTGCTCAGCGACTACCGCGCCGAGGTGCTGGCCGGGGCGCCGCTCGCCTCCGCCGCCGACGCGGACCGGTACCTGCGGCTGCTCGCCGACTACGCCGCCGTCGTCGAGCAGTTCCACGACACGCTCACCGAGCAGCGGCGGCGCGGGATCGCGCTGACCGGCTGGGCGGCCGAGGCCGCGCTGCGCACGATGCGGGCGCACGGCGCCGCCTCGGCCGTGCTGGTACCCGGCCCCGACCGGCTGACCGGCCTGCCGCCAGGCCCGGCCAGCCGGCTGGTGGACCGGGCGGCCCGGCTGGTGGCGGGCAGGATCGCGGCCGCGTTCGAGCGGCTGGCCGCCGACCTGGCGGCGGCCGCCGACGGCGCGGGCGGCGACGGCGGGACGGTCGGGATCGGCCGGCTGCCCGGCGGCGAGAGCGCGTACGAGGGCCTGATCCGGCTGAACACCGGGCTGGACCTGACCGCCGACCAGGTGCACGCGCTCGGCCTGGCCGAGGTGGCCCGGCTGACCGAGCGGATCCGGTCGGAGCTGGGGGTCGAGGACGAGGCGGAGCACCGGCGGCGGCTGGCCGGCGACCCGCGGATGCACGCGGCCAGCCCGGCCGACGTGGAGCGGCTGTACCAGCGCCACCTGGAGCGGCTGGCGCCGCACCTGCCGCGGTACTTCGCCACCCTGCCGGCCGCGCCGTTCCGGCTGCGCCGGCTGGAACCGGCCCTGGAGGGCGGCCTCACCTACGGCTTCTACCAGCCGCCCGGCCTCGACGGCGTCGGCTACTACCACTACAACGGCTCCGACCTGGCGAACCGCCCGCTCCTCCAGGCCGCCAGCGTGATCTTCCACGAGGGTATGCCCGGCCACCACCTCCAGCTCGGCCGGCTGCGGGAGGCCACCGGGCTGCACCCGATCCGGCGCGAGCTGAGCGAGCTGCGGACGTACGCGCTGAACGGCTACCTGGAGGGCTGGGCGGAGTACGCGGCCGGCTTCTGCGAGGAGATCGGGCTGTACGACAACCCGCTGGACCGGTACGGCCGGCTGTGCGCGGAGCGGTTCCAGGCGGCCCGGCTGGTCGTCGACACCGGACTCAACGTGCGTGGCTGGAGCCGCGCGAGGGCCGCCGAGTACCTGGAGGTGTACGGCTCGCTGTCGCCGGTGGAGATCGGCACCGAGGTGTACCGGTACGCGGTGGACGACCCCGGCCAGGCCCTCGCGTACCACATCGGGCACTGGTCGCTGCGGCGGCTGCGCGGCGACGGCGATCCGCGGGCCTTCCACGAGGCGGTGCTGCGGCCGGGCCCGCTGCCGCTGCGCGTGCTGGCCGCGCACGTGTCCGATTCGTTCAAGCCGGCGCGACCCGGCCGTTCCTAACCTGGCCCTGTCAGCTGTGGACGAGTCAGGGAGTGCGAACGAGATGGGCGCGCAGTTGGGTTTCATCGGCATGGCGGTCGAGGACATGGGGCGGTCGCTGGCCTTCTACCGCCGCCTCGGCCTGGACATTCCGGCCGAGGCCGACCGGGAGCCGCACGTGGACGTCACGCTGCCCGGCGGCCTGCTGCTGGTCTGGGACACCTGGGCGGAGATCCGGCGGTTCGACCCGGAGCGGCAGCCGCCGGGCGGCGGGTCGCGGATGTCGCTGGCGTTCCGCTGCGACACGCCGGAGCAGGTGGACGCCGTGCATGCGGAGCTGGTCGCCGCCGGGTACCGGAGCCGCCTGGAGCCGTGGGACGCGTTCTGGGGGCAGCGGTACGCGGTGGTGTACGACCCGGACGGCAACACCGCGGACCTGTTCTGCCCCAAGGGGTGACGGCCGGGAAACTGTCGGGGGGTCGCGGTAGAACGGATGCATGAAGTCCGTACCGGTCCCGTTCCGGGACGACCGCCTGACCGTAGGCCCGCTGAAGCTGCACGTGGTGGAGGCGGGCGACCCGGATGCCCCGGCCGTCCTGTTCCTGCACGGCTGGCCCGAGTCGTCCCGGTCCTGGTTGCCGGTGATGGCGCTGGCCGCCGCCGACCACCGGGCGGTCGCGATCGACCTGCCCGGCATCGGCGGGTCGGTCGGCGCCGCCACCGACGGGTCGAAGGCCGCGCTCGCCGCCGCCGTGCACGGCGTCGTCGGCGCGCTCGGCCTGCGCGACCCGGTGCTGGTCGGGCAGGACATCGGCGGCATGGTCACCTACTCCTACCTGCGGGAGTACGGCGACGAGCTGCGGGCGGCGGTGATCATGGACGTGGTGATCCCCGGCCTGGACCCGTGGGCGGAGGTGATCGCCAACCCCTACATCTGGCACTTCGCCCTGCACGCCGTGCCCGACCTGCCGGAGACGCTGGTGCAGGGCAACCAGCGGCGGTACTTCGACTACTTCTACGACCAGCTGTCGGCCGACCCGGCGGCGATCCCGGACGAGGCGCGGGACGCGTACGCGCGGGCCTACGGCTCGACGGCCGCGCTCACCGCCGGGTTCGACTGGTACCGCGCGTTCCCCCGGGACGCGGAGCGCAACGCGGCCGACACCGGGCCGGTCGACACGCCGCTGCTGTACCTGCGCGGCGAGCACGAGCGCGGCGACATCGCCGAGTACCTGGACGGCTTCCGCAAGGCCGGCCTCACCGGGCTCGACCACGGCACCGTCCCGGCGGCGGGCCACTTCACCCAGGAGGAGGCGCCGGCGGAGACGTGGCGGCTGATCGCCGACTTCATCCACCGGTAGCCGCGAACCGGCACGCCGCCCGCGGGCAAAAGACCGTGTGTGGGTTCGGTTCACCGGTTTCTTCCTGCTGATGGCGGCGTGGGCGGTCGCGCTGCCGGTCAACGGCACGTACGACGAGAAGCAGCACGTGGTGCGGGCGTACGCGGTCGCGACCGGCCAGCTGCTGCCGCACCACCACGCGCGCGACGGGCTGGGCCGGAACACCGACGCGTTCCGGGCGCCGCGCGGCCTGCTGCCGGAGCTGCCGACCGTCGACTGCACCTGGTGGCTGCCGCGCCGGCCAGCGTCCTGCCAGCGGTGGACCGCCGACCGGTCCCGGGTGCTCCAGCCGAGCGTGGCGGCCCGGTACAGCCCGGTGTACTACCTGCCGGTCGGCCTGCCGCTGCGGTGGTGGCCGGACCGGACCGGAATACGGCTGGCCCGGCTGGTGTCGGCGCTGCTGAGCGCGACGCTGCTGGCGGCGGCCATGACCGCGGCGGCGCGGTCCGGCGGCGGCTGGGCGGCCGCCGCGGTGGTGCTGGCCGCCACGCCGACGGCCGCCAACCTGGCCGGTGCGGTCAACCCGAACGGGCTCGAGGTCTCCGCCGGGGTGCTCACCGTGACCGCGCTGCTGGCGCTCGGCCGGTGCCCGGACGGCGAGCCGTACCGGGGACTGGTCTGGCCGGCGGCGGCCGGGGCCGCGCTGCTGCTGGTCATCCGCCAGCTCGGGCCGGTGCTGCTGGCCGTCGCGGTGGTGAGCTGCGCCCTCGCCGCCCGGCCCGGCCGGGTGCGGGCGCTGGCCCGCGACCCCGCCGTCCGCCGGATCCTCGGCGGCGCGGCGGCGGTCGGGACGGCCGGCGCGGCAGCCTGGTACGCCGCCTGCGGCGGGGCGACGGCGATGGTGGCGTGGCACCCGCCGCACCCCGGGCCCGGCCGGGTCCTGTCCGACCTGGCGCTGCGCCGCGTCCCCGGGTACCTCACCCAGATGGTGGGGGAGTTCGGGTACGGCGAGATCGGCGCGCCGCGCGGGCTGGTGCCGGGCTGGTACCTGCTGGTCGCCGTCGTGGTGCTGCCGGCGCTGGTGACGGCGGGGTGGCGCGGGCGGGCGGCGGTGCTGGCGCCGGCGCTGGCCGGGCTGGTACTGCTGGTGGCGCTGGACGTCTGGTCGATCCGGTCGAACGGCTGGTTCTCCCAGGGCCGGTACGCGCTGCCGGTCACCGCAGGCGCGGTGCCGCTGGCGGCGGCCGTCGGCCGGTGGCGGCCGCGCCGGCTGGCGGTGGCGCTCGCCGCCGCCACGGTGCCGGCGCAGCTGGCGGCGCTGGCCACGGTGACCGCGCGCTACCAGGTGCCGGCCGCGTTCCCGCTCGCGTGCGCGCTGGCCGGCGGCCTGCTGCTGGTCGCGGCGGTCGCCACCAGCGGCGACAGGCCCGGCCACCGTCACCGCGGCGGGGCCGGGCCCGTCCCCGGGGCTCACCGCCCCGGGGTCAGCGCGCTCACTGCCCGATCGGCCCCAGGTATTTGAGCAGGACCCTCGGCGATCCGAGCCCGGTCACGTTGTCGTACCCGGGCGCGACCCCGGTCGTCTCCGGGAAGCCCTCGGTGCGCAGGCTGGCGAGGATCCCGCCGGACGCGTCGGCGCCGTTGTTGTAGAACAGCCGGACCTCCGCGTGCTGGCCCTGGCTGACGACGTCCCGGAACGCGGTGGTTCCGGCCAGGCCGTAGAGACGCGGGTTGAGGAAGCCCTGCGGCCCGTACATCTGGTCGGCGATCGCGATGATCCCGGCCAACAGCGGCGTGGACAGGCTGGTGCCGCCGATCCGGCGCTCGTCGTAGTACGTGCCGTCCGGGAAGACCTGCGTCTGCCCGGTCAGGAAGCCGGTCTCGTTCTCCCCGACCAGCGAGATGTCCGGCTGCACGCGGGCGGCCGTGCCAGCCGGGTTCTGCTTGGCCATCGCGTCCGGCACCACGCCCTTCTGGTAGTCCGGCTCCGGGTAGTCCGGGTTCTGCGCGCCGCCGCCGGACGCCCGCGAGAACGTGCCGGGCGGGGCCGGGCTCCACGCCCCGTTGGTGAGGTTGCTCGCCCCGATCGACCAGCCGTCCTCCCAGCGGTACGCGCCGGAGGCGGTGAGCGCCAGCGCGGTGGCGCCCACCGAGGTGACGTCCGGGTCGACGGACGGGAAGTTCACCGCCGGCTGGCCGTCGGGCGCGCCGGTCGCCCAGCTGATCGTCGCGTCGTCGCCGTAGTCGCCGGAGGCGCACAGCATGGTGATGCCCTCCACCGCGGCCTGCTCGAAGGCCTGGTGGGCGGCGCCGTTCGGGCCGCCGAGGCCGGGTGTGGTGGTCATCCCGGGGACGTACCAGGAGTTGGACACCACGTCGGCCAGGTGCTGATCGATGATCGCGTTGTCGGACGCGAACAGGTCACCGTCGTCGCAGCTCGCCGAGGCCATGTACAGGATGTTCGCGCCCGGCGCGAAGCTGTGCACCGCGTCCAGGTCGAGCGCCTCCTCCAGATACCACACCTGCTCGCCGCAGCTGTCGCCGTCGTAGTAGCCGTGGCTGAAGCCGCCGGCCGGCAGCACCTTCGAGAACTGGCCGGAGCCCATCGCGGGCAGGCCGTGCCGGCCGGCGTAGGTGTTCAGGTCCGCCGGCATGTTCGGCGCGTCGTAGGCGCCGACCACCGCCACGGTCCGGCCGCGACCGTCCAGTCCGGACGAGATCTGGCCGGAGATCTGGTACGCGCCCTGCAACTGCTGCGGGGTGTAGCCGCACAGCGCGTACGGCCAATGGGTTCCGTACGCCGGCGGGTCGGTGGTGTCGACCTTCTCGCCGACGTAGGCCGAGCACGGCGTGGGGACGCGCTGGCCGGGCGGCGGCGGGGCGGGCTGCTCCGACGCGGGCGCGGCGCCGGTCACCGGCTTGGCGGCCCGCGCCTTCACCGTGGCGGTGGCGGTGGCGGTGGTCGGGTCGCCGGCGTCGTGCGCGGTCACCGCCCTGCCGCCGGTCCCCGTGGACAGTCCGGCCACGCCCCGGATCAGGCGGGCCACGCCGACGGGGGCTGTCGGCGTGGCCCGCGGCTCGCGGACGGTCGCGCCGTCGTGGCGGTACTCGGCGAGGGTGGTGCCGAACGCCCTGCCGGCGGCGGCGGCCGTGCCGGTGACGGTGAGGTACAGGTGGTTGGCGGGCGCGTCGGCGATCCGCAGCCCCGCCCCGGTCAGCCAGGAGCGCACGGCCGCCACGTCGCCGGCGGCCGGGGCGAACCGGGCCCGGTACCGCTCCGGGGTGAGGTAGTGCCGGAACCGGGGCGAGTGCGGGTCGGCGACGTCGCGGACCAGCGCGGCGAGGCCGGCCTGGTCGCGCCCGGCCAGGTACACCCGGACCCGGACCGGTGCGCCGTCCGGGACGGCGGCCCGCGGCGACGCCGTCGCCAGCCAGGCCGGCCGGTCGGCGGCCACGGCCACCCGGCCGCCGGCCGCGGCGGCGTCCCCGACCACCCCCGGACCGGCCAGGCCCGCCGCGACCGCGGCGGCGAACGCCACGGTGGCGGGTTTGGAGAATTTGGGCACGTGAGCTCCTCGTCAGTGGCGGTGCGGTACGGATGGCGCCCGCGGGGGCCACTCTGGCCGGTGCTGTTTTCAGCGCGCTTACATGTCGGTTGCCGGGCCGGCGACGCGGGCGGCGGCGGTGTCCCAGGCCCGGGTGTCGCCGACGGGGTGGTAGCGGCGGAGCGGCTGGGTACGCGCGATCAGCGCGCGGAGGGCGGCGCGGTCGGCGGGGACCGCGCCGTCGGCCCGCGCCTGGACGAGGAGGTTGCCGAGAGCGGTGGCCTCCACCGGGCCGGCGATGACGGGGAGGTCGCAGGCGTCGGCGGTGAGCTGGCAGAGCAGCGGGTTGCGGGCGCCGCCGCCGACCAGGTGGATGGTGGAGATGCTGCGGCCGGACAGGCGGCCGGCGTCGCGGAGGGCGCGGCGGTGGGCCAGCGCGAGGCTTTCCAGCACGCAGCGGACGTACGCGCCGCGGCTGGCGGGGGGTCGCTGGCCGGTGCGGGCGCAGTAGGCGTCGATGCGGGCCGGCATGTCGCCGGGCGGCAGGAAGCTGGGATCGTCGGGGTCGACGAGGGCGGCGAACGGCGGGGCGGCCGCCGCCTCGGCCAGCAGCGCGGCGGTGTCGGCGGTGCCCCACACCCGCTGGCACTCCTGGAGCAGCCACAGGCCCATCACGTTGCGCAGGTACCGGATGGTGCCGTCGACGCCGACCTCGTTGGTGAAGTTGGCGGCGCGGCCGTCGTCGGTGAGCACCGGTGCGTCCAGCTCCACCCCGGCCAGCGACCAGGTGCCGCAGGACAGGTAGCCGAAGTCGTCGCCGGTGGCCGGGACCGCGAGCACCGCCGAGGCGGTGTCGTGCGAGCCGACCGCGACCAGCGGCAGCTCGCCGAGCCCGGTGTCCGCCCGCAGCGGCCCGATCTCCTCGCCCGGCTCGCGCAGCGGCGGGAACAGGTCGCGGCGCAGGCCGAGCCGGTCGAGCAGGGCGTCCGACCAGGTGCCCGCGGTGACGTCGTACAGCGCGGTGGTGGAGGCGTTGGTGCGCTCGGCGCCGATCCGGCCGGTCAGCCAGTAGGCGAGCAGGTCGGGGATCAGCAGCAGGGTGCGGGCGGCGGCGAGCCGCCCGGCGGGCTCGGCGAGCAGCTGGTACACGGTGTTGAACGGCAGGTGCTGGATGCCGGTGACCGCGTACAGGCCGGCCCGGTCGGGGCCGCCGGTCAGCGTGGCGGTCCTGGTGTCGCGGTAGTGGTACGGCAGGCCGAGCAGCGCGCCGGCCGTGTCGAGCAGGCCGTAGTCGATGGCCCACGAGTCGATGCCGGCGGAGCGGACCTCGCCGGCATCGCGCAGGCCGGCGAGGATCTCCCGGTACAGGCCGGCGATGTCCCAGTGCAGGCCGTCCGGCAGTGCCAGCGGACGGTTGGTGAACCGGCGTGTCTCCGTGATGTCAACAGTGGACGGTCCGATCCGGCCGGCGATGACCCGCCCGCTGGCGGCGCCCAGGTCGACGGCGGCGTACGTCCGCGCGGTCATCGCAGGAACGCGGCGGCGACCCCGGAGTCCACCGGGACGAGCAGGCCGGTGGTGTGCGACAGCTCGCCGGCGGTGAGCGCGAACACCGCGTTGGCCACGTTCTCCGGCAGCACCTCCAGGCCGAGCAGCGTGCGTTTGGCGTAGAAGGCGCCCAGCTCCTCCTCGGGCACCCCGTACACGGCGGCCCGTCGCGCGCCCCAGCCGCCGGCGAAGATGCCGGAGCCACGCACCACGCCGTCCGGGTTGACCCCGTTCACCCGGATGCCGTGCCGGCCCAGCTCGGCGGCGAGCAGCCGGACCTGGTGGGCCTGGTCGGCCTTTGCCGCGCCGTAGGCGATGTTGTCGGGGCCGGCGTACACGCCGTTCTTGCTGACGACGTACACGATGTCGCCGCCCATGCCCTGGGCGACCATCGCCCGCGCCGCCTCCCGCGACACCAGGAACGAGCCGCGCGCCATCACGTCGTGCTGCCGGTCCCAGTCCGCGACGGTGGTCTCCAGCAGCGGGCGGGACACCGACAGGCCGGCGTTGTTCACCACCAGGTCCACCCCGCCGTAGGCGCGGGCGGCGACCGCCAGCGCGGCCGCGACCTGCTCCTCGTCGGTGACGTCGACGGTCACCGGGATGGCGGCGTCGGCGGTGCCGATGTCGCCGGCCACCGTGGCGGCCGCGTCGCCGTCCATGTCGGCGTCGACCACGCACGCGCCCTCGTCCGCCAGCCGGCGCGCGTTCGCCCTGCCGATCCCCGACCCGGCCCCCGTCACCAGCGCGACCCGGCCGGCCAGCGGTTTCGGCTTCGGCATCCGGGCCAGCTTGGCCTCCTCCAGGGCCCAGTACTCGATCCGGAACTTCTCCGACTCGGGGATCGGCCGGTACCGCGACACCGCCTCGGCCCCGCGCATCACATTGATCGCGTTGACGTAGAACTCGCCGGCCACCCTGGCGGTCTGCCGGTCCGCGCCGAAGGAGAACATCCCGACACCGGGCACCAGCACGATCGCCGGATCCGCGCCGCGCATCGGCGGCGATTCGGGGGTGGCGTGGCGGCGGTAGTAGGCCGCGTACTCCTCGCGGTACGACGCGTGCAGCTCGCGGAGCCGGTCGACGGTCCGGTCCAGCGGGGCGTCCGGCGGCAGGTCCAGCACCAGCGGCGCGACCTTGGTACGCAGGAAGTGGTCCGGGCAGGAGGTGCCGAGCGCGGCCAGCCGGGGATGTTCGGCGCGGGCCAGGAAGTCGAGCACCGCGTCGCTGTCGGTGTAGCAGCCGACCTGGCGGCGGTCGGTGGAGGCGAGCCCGCGCAGCACCGGCGCGAGCGCGGCGGCCCGCGCGTGCCGCTCCGCCGCCGGCAGCGTGTCGTACACCACCGGCCCGAACGGCTCCGGCTTCCCCCGCGCGGTCAGGAAATCGGCGGCGGTGCGGATGATCTCCAGGGAGCGGGCCTCGCACTCGGCCGAGGTCGCGCCCCAGGCGGTGATGCCGTGCCCGCCGAGGATCACGCCGATCGCCTCCGGGTGGGCGGCGGCGAGCGCGGCGATGTCCAGGCCGAGCTGGAACCCGGGCCGCCGCCACGGCACCCACAGCACCCGGTCGCCGAAGCACTCCCGGGTCAGCGCCTCGCCGTCGGCGGCGGTGGCGAGCGCGATGCCGGCGTCGGGGTGCAGGTGGTCGACGTGGGCGGCGTCCACCAGGCCGTGCATGGCGGTGTCGATCGACGGCGCCGCGCCGCCCCTGCCGTGCAGGCAGTAATCGAAGGCGGCGACCATCTCGTCCTCGCGGTCCGCGCCCGGGTACGTCTCGGCGAGCGCGCGCAGCCGGTCCAGGCGCAGCACCGCCAGCCCCGCCTCGGTGAGCGTGCCGAGGTCGCCGCCGGAGCCCTTCACCCACAGCAGTTCCACCGGCCGGCCGGTGACCGGGTCGGTGGCGGTGCCCTTGGCGGAGGTGTTGCCGCCGGCGTAGTTGGTGTTGCGCGGGTCGGCGCCGAGCCGGTGCGACCGGTCGAGCAGGTCAGCGACCGTGCTCACGCGCCCCACCCGGCCTGGGTGCCGCCCACCCGCTCCCTGACGATCCGCTCGCCGTACCCGGAACGCGCGTACGCGGCCACCGGGTCGGGGTCGAGGCCCTGCTCGGCGCGCAGGTCGGCGAGCAGGGGCCGCACGTCGGTGTCGTAGGCGTCCATCAGCACCGCGTGCGCGCCGAGCACGTCGCCGGCCCGCTGCGCGGCGGCGAGCGCGTCCGCGTCCACCAGCAGCGCCTTGGCCGTCGCCTCCTGCACGTTCATCACCGAGCGGATCTGCGCCGGGATCTTCGGCTCGATGTTGTGGCACTGGTCGAGCATGAAATTCACGCCGGTGGCCGGGTCGAGGCCGCCGCCGCGGACCACCTCGTGCATGATCCGGAACAGCTGGAAAGGATCGGCGGCGCCGACCATCAGGTCGTCGTCGGCGTAGAAGCGGGAGTTGAAGTCGAACGCGCCCAGCTTCCCCTCGCGCAGCAGGAAGCAGACGATGAACTCGATGTTCGTGCCCGGCGCGTGGTGGCCGGTGTCCACGACCACCCTGGCCCTGTCGCCGAGCTTCAGGCAGTGCGCGTACGAGGTGCCCCAGTCGGGCACGTCGGTGGCGTAGAAGGCGGGCTCGAACAGCTTGTACTCCAGCAGCATCCGCTGGCCGTCGCCGAGCCGCTCGTACACCGCGGCGAGGGCCTCGGCCAGCCGGTCCTGGCGGCCGCGCAGGTCGTCCTGGCCGGGGTAGTTGAGGCCGTCGGCGAACCACAGCTTGAGGTCGGCGGAGCCGGTGGCGTCCATGACGTCCACGCAAGTCAGCAGGTGGTCAAGCGCTTTCCGGCGGACCCGCGGATCGGGGTGGGTGACGCTGCCCAGCTTGTAGTCGTCGTCCTGGAACACGTTGGCGTTGATGACGCCGAGCTGGACGCCCAGCTCCTTGGCGTGCCGGGCCAGGTCCGCGTAGTCGTCCACCGCGTCCCAGGGGATGTGCAGCGAGACCAGCGGCGCGGCGCCGGTGAAACGGTGCACCTGGGCGGCGTCGGCGACCTTCTCGTACGGGTCGCGCGGCACGCCGGGCTGGGCGAACACCTTGAACCGGGTGCCGGAGTTGCCGAACGCCCACGAGGGCAGCTCGATGCGCTGGGATCGCAGTGCCGCCCTCACGGCGGTCGGGTCGGTCATGGGGGAAGTGCTCCCGCTCTCTCGTACTGACCTGGTCCACCCGGCCCAGGTTCCGGCCGCCGGCGTTGCCGGCCCGCTTGCCTGCCAAGAACGCACGCGGCGCGACCCTCCGCCTTGGCAGCCGAAACCTGCGGTCCCCGCTGCCGGCGTTGTCACGGCGCTCGCGTGCCAAGAACGCACGCGGCGCCCCGCTCCGCCTTGGCAGCCAAGACCTGCGCTTCCCGCTGCCGGCGTTGTCACGGCGCTTGCGTGCCAAGAACGCACGCGGCGCACCGCTCCGCCTTGGCAGCGAAAACCTGGCCCCGGCTGGACGCTATGGAACGCTGAATCGTTTCATGACGACATGCTAGGCTTCGGCCCAAACAGCGTCAAGGGACGTCACGGTCGCGACGTCACGGTGGCGAGTGAGGGCTTCCAGCCTTCGTGCAGGGGCGCTTCCGCGCGACACGCTTGCTCCGCGACGCGTGCCGGGCGAAAGTGCCCCTGGTTTCGGGCCGCACCGCCGTGTGACGAGAGGTGGGGGATGGTCGGTATCAAGGACGTGGCCCGGCGCGCCGGGGTGTCGGTCGGCACGGTGTCGAACGTGATCAACCGGCCGGACCTGGTGTCCACCGACGTCCGGCGGCGGGTCACCGAGGCCATCGCCGAGCTGGGGTACGTGCGCAGCGAGTCGGCCCGCCAGCTCCGGGCCGGCCGCAGCCGGATCGTCGCGCTGCTGGTGCTGGACATGGGCAACCCGTTCTTCGTGGAGATCGCCCGCGGCGCCGAGCGGGTGGCCAGGGCGGCCGGGCTGGGCGTGATGCTCTGCAACAGCGGGCAGGACGTGGCGGAGGAGGCCGAGTACCTGTCGCTGTTCGCCGAGCAGCGGGTGCGCGGGCTGCTGGTCACCCCGGCCGACGCCGGCGGCGGCAACATCGCCGCGTTCCGCCGGCACGGCATCCCGTACGTCATGGTCGACAGGGTGATCCCGTCGGCGGAGGGCTGCTCGGTCTCGGTGGACGACGTGGTCGGCGGCGAGCTGGCCGTACGCCACCTGACCAGCGCCGGCCACCGCCGGGTCGGTTACGTCAGCGGGCCGTCCACGCTGTCGCAGTGCCAGGACCGGCGGCGCGGCGCGGAGGCCGCGGTGGCCGCGGCCGGGCTGCCGCCGGAGGCGCTCGCCGTGCTCGAGGTCGAGCAGATGACGGTGGCGTCCGGGCGGGACGCCGGCTCCCGGCTGCTCGGCATGGCCCAGCGCCCGACCGCGGTGTTCTGCGTGAACGATCTGGTGGCCCTCGGCGTCCTGCAGGCGATGTTCGCGGCCGGTGTCCGGGTGCCGGAGGAGATGGCGATCGTCGGGTACGACGACATCGAGTTCGCCGCGGCGGCCGCGGTGCCGCTGACCTCGGTGCGGCAGCCGTCGTTCCGGATGGGACAGACCGCGGCCGAGCTGCTCATCGACGAGACCTCCGACACCGCCGCCCAGCACACCCACCAGCGGGTGGTGTTCCAGCCCGAGCTGGTCGTCCGCAGCTCCACCCTCGCCCCCAGAGCCTGACCTCCGAGCCACCGCAACAAAGCCCTCGCCCGGCCACGAGTCGGGGAATGCGCAGGACGTTATCCACATGCCTGCCTTGCATCCACAGATTCGGCGGCCGGACATCCGTATCGGTCGCCGCGCCGGCATCGTAGTCCCGTGTCACGAGAACTCGACCGGCTCGCATCCCGGCAGGGCGGTGTGTGGACCTGGGAGCAGTCGCTGGCGGCCGGCTATACCCCGCGGCAGGTCCGGTACCTCATCCGTTGCGGCACGTGGTCACGTCTTCTTCGCGGCGTGTTCGCGTATGGCCATCAACCTCCGACGCTGCTTCAGATGGTCCGCGCCGCGCGCCTGTTGGTACCGCCGTGGCTGGTCGTCGGCAGGAATACCGCCGCCAGCCTTCATGGGTTCGGGGTTGTTGACGACAGTCTGATTCACCTGCTCGGGCCGCCAGGCACCGACGCTGCTCGTCATCACGGCCTGCGGGTCCATGCTGTACAGCTGCGGCCGGAGGATGTGGTTCTCCATGAGGGAATTCCGGTCACTACGCCAGTCCGCACGGTTGTGGATCTGTGCCGCATGCTTCCGCCGCTCGACGCGCTTCCGGTGGTGGACGCCGCCCTGTGATCGGGTAAAGCCGATCCGCTCGCTCTCGCCGACGAGTTGGAACGACATGCGGGTTTGAGTCGGATTGTGCAGGCCAGGCGATTGGTGTCGCTCGGCGACGGGCGGGCGGAGTCGCCGATGGAGAGTCGGATGCGCCTGCGGATCTTGGACGCCGGTCTGCCGGCACCGCAGTTGCAGTACCCGGTGCGCCTGCCGACGGCGGACGCTCACTTCCGGTTTGATCTGGCGTGGAAGGAAGCCATGGTGGCCGCCGAGTTCGATGGCGCTGGCCACCGTGACCAGGCGCAGCTGCGACACGATCGGCGCCGGCACAACGTACTGCGTGAGCATGGCTGGCTGCTGCTTTACTTCACCGACCTGGACGTGTACCGCCATCCCGACCAGATGATCGCCCGGATCGAGACAGCGCTACGCGAACGTGGCCTCCGCGGGCCGGCTCGCCCGGACCCACCCAGTCGCTAGAGATAACAGGCCTGAAATGTCACGATCAAGGAGTTGTGCCCGCG
>JBJMIH010000207.1:0-12259 GCA_045806985.1 Mycobacteriales bacterium
CACCCTCGGCCCGCGCGGCGCGCTACTGGCCACCGCCGGCGGCGGGCCCGCCCGGCTCCTCGCCGCGCCCTACACCGCCGCCGGCGACTCCGACGGGGCCGGTGACCGGTTCGCGGCCACCGCCGCGGTCCGGCTCGCTGCCGGCGACGACGTGGCCACCGCCACCGCGGCGGCGGTCGAGGCGGCCACCGGGTTCGTGGCCGGCGGCGGCGCCTGCCGGTACGGCACCGCCCCGCCGCCCCCGGCCGTCCCCGGCGGGCCGCGGGCGACCCGGCTGTCCCCGCCGGCCGCCAGCGGGCCGGTACCCGCCCTCACCGAAGGGAGCCCGCGGTGACCATCGGACTCGTCGTGCTCGCCGCCTGGGTGGAGTTCGGCGTGCTGCTGCTCATCCTCGCCCTGTTCCTGCACCGGAAGGCGAAGCCGTGACCGGCCGGGCAAGGCCGGCCGCCGCCGTGGCCGCGATCGCGGTGGCCGTCGCCGCCGGCGGCTGCGCCGGCTCGTCCCGTACCGACGACGACTACCGGCACAAGGCCGCCAACACGGCCGAGACGGCGCGGTCCGCGGTGAAGACCGTGCGGCTCGGCGTGCAGGCCGACGACCGGCACAAGGTGACAGGCCCGTACCTGTCGATCCTGGTCGGCCGCGCCGAGGACCAGCTCAGTTCGGTGCAGCAGACCTTCGACTCCCGGCAGCCGCCGTCCCACCGCGCCGACGACATCCGCGACGCCCTCGACAAGCTGCTGGTGCAGGCCTCCGACACGGTCTCCGGCGTGCGCATCGCGGTGCGCCGCGGCGAGCTGGGCAACCTGCACCGGTTCGCCAAGGACCTCGACGACGTCGCCGACCAGCTGGACAAGGCCGAGCAGGAGTGGCGATGAAGAAATTCCTCGCCCTGGCGCTCGGCATCCTCACCGCCATCGGCGGCTACCTGGACATCGGGGACCTGGTGTCCGGCTCGCTGGTCGGCGCGCGGTTCGGGTACTCGCTGGTGTGGGTCGTCATCGTCGGCACCCTCGGCATCTGCGTGTACGCGGAGATGGCGGGGCGGATCGTCGCGATGTCGGGCCGGCCCGTGTTCGACCTGGTCAGGGAGCGGCTCGGGCCGCGTGCCGGGCTGCTCAACCTGGTCGCGTCGTTCCTGGTCACCGGGCTCACGCTGACCGCGGAGATCGGGGGTATGGCGCTCGGCGTCGAGCTGATCACCGGCGTGAACTACCTGCTGTGGGTGCCGCTCGCCGCGCTGGTCGCCTGGTTCGTGATCTGGCGGATCGGGTTCGAGACGATCGAGCGGGTGGTGGCGCTGCTCGGGCTGGCGCTGGTGATGTTCGTCGTCGCGTGGTTCATGCTGCGGCCCGACTGGCACCAGGCCGTCCACGACACCGTGCACCCGGCGGTGCCCCAGCAGGAGGGCCGGCCGACCTGGCTGTACTACGCGGTCGCGCTGATCGGCGCCTCGATGTCGCCGTACGAGGTGTTCTTCTTCAGCTCCGGCGGGGTGGAGGAGGGCTGGACCGCCAAGAGCCTGCCGGAGATGCGCGCGAACGTGTTCATCGGGTTCCCGGTCGGCGCGGTGCTGTTCGCCGCGATCATCGGCGTCACCGCGACGGTGTTCCAGCCGGCCGGCGTCCAGGTGGTCAACCTGGCGCAGACCGCGCTGCCGGTGGCACTGGCCGCCGGGAAGGTCGGGCTCGGCCTGCTGATCCTCGGCATCGTGGCCGCCACCTTCGGCGCGGCCGTGGAGACCGCGATGTCGTGCGGTTACATGACCGCCCAGTACTTCGGCTGGCAGTGGGGCAAGTCGGTGCGCCCGGTCAGGGCGGCGCGGTTCCACCTGGTGGTGCTGCTGACGATGATCCTCGGCACCGGCGCGATCCTCACCACCGTCGACCCGGTGACGGTCACCGAGTACTCGCTGGTGTTCTCGGCCGTCGCGCTGCCGCTGACGTACTTCCCGCTGCTGGTCGTCGCCAACGACCGCGACTACGTCGGCGACCGCCGCAACGGCCTGCTCGCCAACACGCTCGGCGTGCTGTTCCTGCTGTTGCTGGTGGTGGTGGCGGTGGCGGCGATACCACTCATGCTGATCACGAAGGCGGGGCTGTGAGCGACGACATCGACGCCGGACTGAACCTGCTCGACCGGCAGGTGCTGGACGCCGACGGGGTCAGCGTCGGCAAGGTCGACGACCTGGAGGTGACCGAGGGCGACGACGGCCGGCTGCGGGTGACCGGCCTGATCATCGGCCCGTGGGCGCTGACCAACCGGTTCGGCGGGGTGATCGGCCGGATGTTCACGCTGCTGTTCGGCGACGACGACGCCACGGTCGTCCCGCTCGACCTGGTGGAGAAGCGGGACACCGCCATCCACCTGCGGGCACGCCAGGACGACCTGGGCCTGGCCCGGTCCGAGCACTGGGTACGCCGCCACCTCATCGGCAAGATCCCGGGAGTGGACGATGCGTCTGGGCAGTGAACTGATGGGCAGCGAGGTGCGCTGCCGGGACGGAAAGGCCGGCACCGTGGTGGACGTGCGGCTGCGCCAGCGCGCGGAGCCGCTGCGCGACGTCCGGGTGATCGGCCTGGTGGTGAGCTGGCACTCCTGGGGCTCGCTGTTCGGGTACGACCGCGGCGAGATGGGCCCGAAGCTGGTCGCCGCGGTCGTCCGCCTGCTGCACCGCAACGCCCGCTACGTCCCCTGGGAACTGGTCGCCCACCACGAACCCGGCCTGATCGAGGTCCGTGCCAACCGCGCCGACCTGGACCCCGTCCCCCACCTCCCCGGCCGCACCGACTGAGCGCCCCGCCTCTTGACACCACCAATACGGTCGTACATATTGAACGCATGGCGAGGACATCCAACCGCGAACAGATCCTGACCGAGGGCCTCGAGGTGGTCCGCCAGCGAGGCTTCCACGCCGCCGGCGTCCGCGACATCACGTCGGCGGCCGGCGTCCCGCAGGGCTCGTTCTCCAACCACTTCGCCTCGAAGGAGGCCTTCGGCCTGGAGATCCTTGACCGGTACTTCGACGATGTCACCGCGCTCGTCGGCAGCACGCTGCGGGACACCGGCCGCCCGCCGCTCGAGCGGCTCCGGTCCTACTTCGACGCCATCACCCGGCGCATGGAGGAGCGCGACTGGCGCCACGGCTGCCTCATCGGCAACCTGAGCCTGGAGTCCACAGAGGACAGCGACGCCATCCGTGACCGGCTCGCCGAGGTCTTCCGCGTCTGGCGGCAGCCCTTCGCCGACTGCCTGCGGGAGGCGGCGGACGAGGGGCACATCCGCCTCACCGTGGAGCCACTCGACCTCGCCGACTTCCTCCTCGCCTCCTGGCAGGGAGCCCTGATGCGGATGAAGGTCGAGCGCAGCCCCGAACCCCTCGAACGGTTCAGGCGCATCGTCGAGTCCACCATCCTCGCCTGACCACCGCCCGTACCCGCGCTCGACAAGACCCGAAGGAGATCCCGCGATGACGCACGCCCAGGCCCGCCCCGAACCCTCGATCGACGTGGCGGACAGGCACCCGCGCAAACGCATCCCCGTCATCGACACGGAGATGAGCTACGTCGACACCGGCACCGGCGAGCCGATCGTCTTCCTCCACGGCAACCCGACCTCGTCCTACCTGTGGCGCAACGTCATCCCGCACGTCAGCGACCTCGGTCGCTGCCTCGCCCCCGACCTGGTCGGCATGGGCGCCTCCGCGGCCGCGCCCGGCGGCTCCTACCGGTTCGCCGACCACGCGCGCTACCTCGACGCCTGGTTCGACGCGGTCGGCCTGACCAAGGACGTCACCCTCGTCCTGCACGACTGGGGTTCGGCACTCGGATTCCACTGGGCGCACCGGCACTTCAGGCGGGTCAAGGCGATCGCCTACATGGAGGCGATCGTCCAGCCGCGGCGGTGGAGCGACTTCCCCGACGGCCGCGACCGGCTGTTCCGTGCCATGCGGTCCCCCGATGGCGAGCGGCTCGTGCTCGACGCCAACTTCTTCGTGGACTCCGTGCTGCCCAAGAGCGTCCTGCGGCCGCTGCGCGACGAGGAGATGCGGGCCTACCGGGCACCCTTCGCGACACGGGAGTCCCGGCTGCCGACCCTGGTCTTCCCCCGCGAGCTGCCGATCGACGGCACGCCGGCGGACGTCGCCGCCATCGTGGCCGGGTACGGCGAGTGGCTCGCCAGGAGCCCCGTGCCGAAGCTGCTGATCTCCGCCGAACCGGGCGCCCTGCTGGTCGGCCGCGCGCTGGAGTTCGCCCGCACGTGGCCCAACCAGCAGGAGGTCACCGTGCCCGGGATCCACTACCTCCAGGAGGACTCGCCGCACGCCATCGGCGCCGCGCTGCGCGCGTTCGTGTCCAGCTTCACGCCGCTCGCGGGGTGAAGACCGCGCGCAGGCAGCCGTCCTTGTCGTCCTTGAACATCGCGTAGGCCTCGGGGCCCCGCTCCAGGGGCAGCCACTGGGTGGCCAGGTAGGACGGGTCGATCTCGCCCTTGGCGACGCGGTCGAGGAGCATCGGGATGTAGCGCTGGCCGTGCTGCTGGCCGGTGCGGAGGGTGAGTCCCTTGTTCATCACCGCGCCCATCGGGAAGGCGTCGATCGGGCCGAGGAACACGCCCATCACCACGACCGTGCCGCCCTTGCGGCAGGCCAGCACGGCCTGCCGCAGGGCGGTCGGGCGGTCGGTCCGCAACCGGGCCGCCTGCCTGATCCGGTCGTAGGCGTACCCGGGGCCGTAACTGTGCGCCTCCATGCCGACGGCCTCGATGCACGCGTCCGGCCCGCGGCCGCCGGTGTGCTCCCGCAACGCCTCGCCGAAGTCCTCGTGGGCGTAGTCGATGGTCTCCACGCCGAGCTTCTCCCTGGCGGTGGCCAGCCGGCCGGCGCTGCGGTCGATGACGATCACCCGCTCGGCGCCGAGCAGCTGGGCGGCCCGCGCCGCCATCTGGCCCACCGCGCCGGCGCCCCAGATCGCGACCACCGCGCCGGGCTGGAGATCGCACAGGTCCGCCGCCATCCAGCCGGTCGGCACCGCGTCGGAGACGAAGACGGCCTGCGCGTCGGTCAGCCCCTCCGGCACCGTGAAGGCGCCGTAGTCGGCGAACGGGACGCGGATGTACTCGGCGTGGCTGCCGGCGAACCCGCCGGTGGCGTGCGAGTACCCGAAGATCCCGGCCGGCGCGTGGCCGAACAGCCGCTCGCTCAGCACCGGCGTCGGGTTGGAGTTGTCGCACCAGGACCAGTTGCCGGCCGCGCAGTGCCCGCACCGCCCGCAGCCGATCACCGACGCGACCACCACCCGGTCGCCGGCCTTCAGCCGGCGCACGTCCGGCCCCGTCTCGACGACCTCGCCGAGGAACTCGTGGCCGAGGACGTCGCCCCGGCGCATCGCCGGCACGTACCCGTCCAGCAGGTGCAGGTCGGACCCGCACACGCTGCTGGCGGTGACCCTGAGGATCGCGTCCTGCCGGTTCAGCGGGGTGGGGTCGGGGACGTCTTCGACGCTGACCTCGTTCACACCCGCCCAGCACAGCGCCTTCATGGCCGGCCTCCCGCCGCGAGCCGGTGATCGGCCAGCCGGGTGGCCTTCTCGCCCAGCCCGCTACGGCCGGCCGGCTGTCCCTCGGTGCGGATCACCTCGCCACCCTCCAGTACCTGCTTGACCTGGCGGAGCGCCTGGCGGACCAGCTGGTCGGGGTCCTCGCCGGACACGGCGGCGACCGCCGCGCCCACCGGCCCGCCCGGCTGGTCGAAGGCGACCCGCACGTGCAGTTCCGTACCCTGGTCGGCCGGCGCCGGCCGCAGCTCCAGCCGGCCCTCGTGCCCGAAGGCGTGGCCGTCGCCGCCGCCGGCGGCGCGCCAGGCGATCAGCTCGCCCGGTACCTCCTCGGTGACCTCCGCCTCCCAGCTCAGCGGTGTCCCGCCGGGTCCGGTCACGGTCCACCGCGACCGCCGCTCGTCGATCACCTCGATGCCGGCGATCCGGTCGACCGCGCCGGCCAGCGCCGCCGGGTCACGCCAGAAGTCGTACACCTCGGTGGCCGGCCGGCGTACCGTCACCGCGCGGTGGATCTCCCGGGGACGGCGCGGCACCCGCTCGTGCGTCGCCACCCGGACGGCCGCGCGCACCGCGCGGGTACCCGCCGCCGCTCCCGCCTCCACCAGGCCGCTCACCGCGTTCCCGACCGGTCCCTGCCGCCACGATTTCGCCGACTCACCCATGCCTCCGACGCAACCACACGTCCCCTCCCCCAGCCACTTCGCCTACCGTCCATGCTCGTGGAGATCGCCTGCGACGAGTCCGGGTACGAGGGCGACAAGCTCATCGGGACGACCACCGACGTGTTCGCGCACGCCAGCGTGCGGCTGGACCTGGCCGCCGCGGCCGGCTGCGTGGGCGAGCTGCGGGCCAGGATCCGGTCGCCTGCGCTCGAGTACAAGGCCAACCACCTGCTCAGGGAGAAGCACCGGGCGGTGCTGGAGTGGCTGCTCGGGCCGACCAGCCCGGTGTACGGCCGGGCCAGGGTGTACCTGGTCGACAAGGCGCTGCACGTGGTCACCGGCGTGGCCGGCCCGCTGCTGGCGGACCCGGCGGCAGTGGCCGCCCTGCACCGGGACGGCCCGGCCGTCTTCGGACCCGAGCGGTGGGCGGCCTTCCTGGTCGCGGCCAACGACCTGCTGCGCACCCGGGACCGGCTGGACGTGCGCGGGCCGGTGGAGCGGTTCCTGGCCGCCGTCGACGCGCTGGCCGCCGCCGGCGCCGCCGGGCCGGTCGGGGACACCGTGGCGCGGTTGCGCCGGGCCGGCCACCGGGCGGAGGCGTGGCGGTCCCGGCTGGCCGCCGACCCCGAGCTGGTGTCCCCGCTGGACCCGCTGCCGGCGGCGATCGCCCGCGCGGTGGCGTACTGGGGCGAAGGCGGCGAACCGGTCTTCGTCGTCCACGACCGCCAGAACACGCTCTCCCCGGCCCGCGTCGCCCGCCTGGCCGCCGCCCTCGGGCCCGGCCGGCTGGCCGACCTGACCCTGGTGGGCTCCGGCGCCGACCCGCGCGTCCAGGTCGCCGACATCCTCGCCGGCGCGGCCCGCAAGATCGCCTCCGACGCCCTCAACGCCCACCCCGACCCGATCCTCACCGCCCTCCTCCACCCCTACCTCGACCCGCTCTCGATCTGGGCTGGGGCTTTCCCGCCACCCCACTTACCCTGGCGGTGATGGGCTCGGCAAACAGGCAGGTCAGAACGCCGGACGCGACGTACCGGACGCAGTTGTGGCGCGAGTTCGGGTACGCCGAGGCGGCCGGGTTGGCCGACTACCTGGAGGCACTGGGGGTCAGCCACCTGTACTCGTCGCCGCAGCTGCGGGCCGTGCCCGGCTCCACCCACCTGTACGACGTGGTCGACCCGACCGGGGCCAGCGACGACCTGGGCGGGGAGGCGGGCCGGGTGGCGCTGGCCGGCCGGCTGCGCGAGCTGGGGCTCGGGCTGGTGCTCGACATCGTCCCGAACCACCTCGGCGTGGCCGTGCCCGCGGACAACCCGTGGTGGTGGGACGTGCTGGCGCACGGCGAGGAGTCGGCGTACGCACGGTACTTCGACATCGACTGGGCATGGGTGCGGGCCAACGGCGGCCGGCTGCCGCTGCCGGTGCTGGGTGACGACGACCCCGAGCCGGTGCTGGAGGCGGACGGCCGGGTGCTGCGGTTCGGCGACGGCCCCGGGGCGCTGCGGCTGCCGGTGGCGCCGGACACCGGCGGCGGCACGGCCCGGGAGGTGCTGGCGCGGCAGCGGTACCGGCCGGTGTGCTGGCGGCGGGTCGGCACCGACCTGGCGTACCGGCGGTTCTTCGACGTGACCGGGCTGGCCGGGATGCGGATGGAGGACCCGGAGGTGTACGCCGCCACCCACGACGAGGTGCTGCGCTGGGTGGCGGCCGGCGACGTCGCCGGCCTGCGCGTCGACCACGTGGACGGGCTGGCCGACCCGGCCGGGTACCTGGACCGGCTGGACCGCTCCACGCGGGCCGCCGGGCCGGTGTGGCTGGTGGTGGAGAAGGTTCTGCATCCCGGCGAGGAGCTGCCGGACTGGCCGTGCGCCGGCACCACCGGCTACGAGGCGCTGCGCGAGGTGTGCGGGCTGTTCGTGGACCCGGCCGGCGAGGAGCCGCTGACCGCGCTGTGGACCGGCACCGGCGGCGCCGCCGACTTCGCCGAGCTCGCCCACGCGGCCAAGGTGGAGGTGGCGACCGGCCTGCTCCGCCCGGAGCTGGCCCGGCTGGCCCGGCTCGCTCCCGACCTGCCGGCCGACGACGCGGTGGCCGCGCTCGCCGAGGTGGCGGCCTGCCTGCCGGTCTACCGGACGTACCTGCCCTACGGCGCCGAACTGCTGGCCGGCGCGCTGGCCGCGGCCAGGGGCCGCCGCCCGGAGCTGGCCGGGACGCTGGACCGGCTGGCCGGCCGGCTCGCCGACCCCGCCGACCCGCTCGCCGTCCGCTTCCAGCAGACCTCCGGCATGGTGATGGCGAAGGGCGTCGAGGACACCGCGTACTACCGGTACCACCGGCTGGTCGCGCTGAACGAGGTCGGCGGCGACCCGACCCGCTTCGGCGTGTCGCCGGCGGAGTTCCACGCGTCCTGCGCCGACCGGCGGGCACGGCGGCCGGCCACCATGACCGCACTGTCCACTCACGACACCAAGCGCGGCGAGGACGTGCGGGCCCGGCTGGCGGTGCTGTCCGAGCTGCCGACCGCGTGGGCGGACGCGGTGCACCGCTGGAACGACCGGCGCACGCCGCCCGACCCCGACCTCGCCCACCTGGCCTGGCAGACGCTGGTGGGCGCGTGGCCGCTGCCGCCCGACCGGTTCACCGCGTACCTGCTGAAGGCCGTGCACGAGGCCAAGACGCACACCTCGTGGACCGACCCCGACCCGGCGTACGAGAAGGCCGTCGCGGAGTTCGCCACCGGCGTGTACGACGACTCGGCGCTGCGCGAGGAGATCGGCGCGCTGGCCGCCCGGCTCGCCCCGTACGGCTGGTCCAACGGCCTTGGCCAGAAGCTGGTGCAGCTGACCATGCCCGGCGTGCCGGACGTGTACCAGGGCAGCGAGCTGTGGGACCTCTCGCTGGTCGACCCGGACAACCGCCGGCCGGTTGACTTCGCCGCCCGGCGGCGGATGCTGGCCGCGCTGGACCGGGCCGCCGAGCCGGCGGCAGTACCGGCCGTCGACGCGACCGGCGCGGCGAAGATGCTGGTCACCGCGCGGGCACTGCGGCTGCGCCGGGACCGGCCGAAGGTGTTCGCCGGCGACTACGAGCCGCTGGCCGCGACCGGGCCGGCCGCCGCCCACGCCGTCGCGTTCGCGCGATCGCCCGGGCAGGCCGGCGAGGTCGTCACGGTCGCCACCCGGCTGCCGGTGGGCCTGGAACGGGCCGGCGGCTGGCGCGGCACCACGCTCGCGCTGCCCGGCGGCAACCGGCGGTGGCGGGACGTGCTGACCGGCCGCGAGCACGGTACGGAGCCCGCCGTCGCCGACGTGCTCGCCAGCCTGCCGGTGGCGCTGCTGGTACGGGACGGCTGAGCGGTGGAGTTCCGGGTGTGGGCGCCGGCCGCCGGCCAGGTCCGGCTCCGCGTCGACGGCCGGACCCTGCCGATGGCGGCGGCCGGCGGCGGCTGGTGGGCGGCCGCGGCGCCGGGCGCCGGGCCGGGCAGCGACTACGGCTTCCTGCTCGGCGGCGACCCGACCCCGCTGCCCGATCCGCGGTCCCGCTGGCAGCCGGCCGGCGTGCACGGCCTGAGCCGGGTGCCGTACCCGCTCACCTGGTCGGACACGGCGTGGACGGGCCGGCCGCTGGCCGGGAGCGTGCTGTACGAGCTGCACGTCGGCACGTTCACCCCGGAGGGCACCTTCGACGCGGCGGCACGCCGGCTGGACCACCTGGTCGACCTGGGCGTGGACGCCGTGGAGCTGCTGCCGGTGAACGCGTTCAACGGGCCGCACGGCTGGGGCTACGACGGGGTGGACTGGTACGCGGTGCACGAGCCGTACGGCGGGCCGGCCGGGCTGGCCCGGTTCGTGGACGCGAGCCACCGCGCCGGCCTGGCCGTGTACCTCGACGTGGTCTACAACCATCTCGGCCCGTCCGGCGGCTACCTGCCCCGGTTCGGCCCGTACTTCCACGACGACAGGCTGACCACCTGGGGTCCGGCGCTGAACCTGGACGGCCCCGACTCCGACCCGGTCCGCCGGCACGTCATCGACAACGCGCTGATGTGGCTGCGCGACTACCACCTGGACGGGCTGCGGATCGACGCGGTGCACGCGTTCTCCGACAGCCGCGCCACGCCGATCCTGGCCGAGCTGGCCGCCGACGTGGCGGCGCTGTCCGCGCACCTGCGCCGCCCGCTCAGCCTGGTCGCCGAGTCCGACCTGAACGACGCCGGCCTGGTCACCCCGCCGGAGGCCGGCGGCGACGGCCTGCACGCGGTGTGGAACGACGACTTCCACCACGCCCTGCACGCGCTGCTCACCGGCGAGCGGCAGGGCTACTACGCCGACTTCGGCTCGCTGGACGACTTCGCCCGTACCTACCGGAACGTGTACTTCCACGACGGCCGGTGGTCCAGCTTCCGCCGCCGCCACCACGGCGCGCCGGTCGACCAGCACCGCACCCCGGGGCACCGGTTCGTGGTCTCCCTCCAGAACCACGACCAGATCGGCAACCGCGCCACCGGCGACCGGCTGGCCGCCAGCCTCTCCCCCGGCCTGCTCCAGGTCGGCGCGGCGCTGCTGCTCACCGCGCCGTACACGCCGATGCTGTTCATGGGCGAGGAGTGGGCGGCGTCCACGCCGTGGCAGTTCTTCACCAGCCATCCCGAGCCGGAGCTGGCCGCGACCGTCGCGGCGGGCCGGCGTGCCGAGTTCGCCCACCACGGCTGGACCGGCGACGTGCCCGACCCGCAGGACCCGGCGACGTTCCGGGCATCGGTGCTGAACTGGACGGAGCGTGACCGGCCGGTCCACCGGGAGGTGCTGGACTTCCACCGCGCCCTGCTCGCGCTGCGCCGGTCCCGGCCGGAGCTCACCGACCCGCGCCTGGACCGGGTCGCGGTCGACGCCGATGCCGGCCGCCGGTGGCTGGTGGTATACCGTGGCCCGCTGCGGGTGGCCGCCAACCTGGCGCCGGAACCGCAGGTCATACCGTTGGGTCGGGCATCCGACTACGCGGTGCTACTGTCTTCCGCCTCGGACGCGGACGTCGTCGGGGACACTGTCCTCCTGCCCGGCGAGTCCGTCGCCGTGCTCGAGGAGTCCCGGCAGAAGGGGAACGGATGAGGGTCCTGCCCGGCACCCCCTACCCGCTCGGCGCCACCTTCGACGGCGTCGGCACCAACTTCGCGATCTTCTCCGAGGTCGCGGAGCGTGTCGAACTGTGCCTGTTCGACGCCGACGGTGCCGAGACCAGGGTGGACCTGCCCGAGGTGGACGGGTTCGTCTGGCACGGCTACCTGCCGGTGGTCGGACCGGGACAGAAGTACGGGTTCCGCGTGCACGGAGAGTGGGACCCCGCTCGCGGCCTGCGCTGCAACCCCGCCAAGCTGCTGCTCGACCCGTACGCCAAGGCCGTGGACGGCCACCTGGAGTGGGACGACTCGCTGTTCGGGTACCGGATGGGCGCCGAGGACGAGCGCAGCGACACCGACTCCGCGCCGTACCTGCCCAAGGGCGTGGTGGCCAGCCCGTTCTTCGACTGGGGCTCGGACCGGCCGCCCAACACGCCGTACAGCGAGACCGTCATCTACGAGGCGCACGTGCGTGGCCTCACCATGCGCCACCCGGCCGTGCCGGAGCAGCTGCGCGGCACGTACTCCGGGGTCGCCCATCCGGCGGTGATCGAGCACCTCACCCGGCTCGGCGTCACCGCGATCGAGCTGATGCCGGTGCACCAGTACATCGACGAGCACCACCTGGTCGAGCGCGGGCTGCGCAACTACTGGGGGTACAACACGCTGGCCTTCCTCGCCCCGCACCACCGGTACGCGATGCCGGGCTCGGCACCGGGCTGGCAGGTGCAGGAGTTCAAGGGCATGGTGAAGTCGCTGCACGACGCGGGCATCGAGGTGATCCTCGACGTGGTCTACAACCACACCGCCGAGGGCAACCACTCCGGGCCGACGCTGTCGCTGCGCGGCATCGACAACGCCGCGTACTACCGGCTGGTCGAGGACAACCCGCGGTACTACATGGACTACACCGGCACCGGGAA
>JBJMIH010000208.1:0-6502 GCA_045806985.1 Mycobacteriales bacterium
CCTGCTGCTTGGTCCGCGGCACCAGCACGCGCCAGCCGTACAGCGGCCGCGACTCCCACCAGGACAGCTTGTCCCTGGCCGCGACCTGCCTGCCGATGCTCAGCACGACGATCGTGTCGTCGGCCGCGTCCAGCTCGTCGGCGAACTGCTCCACCTCGGCCAGCGTGCCGGAGGCGGACCGCTGGTCCTCGGTGGTGCCGGCGACGGTGACGCACACCGGCATGGTCTCGGCGATGCCGGCGCCGGCCAGCCCGGCCCGCACCTTGCCGGTGTCGGCGTACGGGAGGGTGAAGACGAGCGGCTGCGGCGCGGCCGCGAGCGCCCGCCAGTCGGCGTCGTCCACCCGGCCGGCGCGCAGGTCGGCGACCGTGCGCTGCCAGGAGTACGGCACCCCGGCGTACGCCGGCACGCCCGAGTCGACCGGGATGCCCGGCACCAGCTCGAACGGCACCGCGGTGCGAGCGACGGCCTGGATCTCCTTGACGACGTCCTCGCTGGCGAACGGGTCGCCGGCCGAGATTCTCACCACCGCGCACCCGGACCGGGCCGCCGACAGCAGCACCTTCGCCACGTCGCCGGGGGTGCCCTCGGCGGGGCTGCGCTCAGCGCCGTCCGGGAGCAGGGCCAGCAGCGCGGGATCCACGTCGGAGTCGTGGACCACGTGCTCGGCCCCTGCGAGGAAGTCCAGGGCACGCCGGGTGAGCAGACCGGGGTCACCCGGTCCTGCGCCGAGGAAGGCGATGCGGCCTGTCTTGCGTACGCGGGTCATGGCTTGCTCCCCAACAGGTGAGCGGCTCCGGCGTCGAGCATGTCGCCCGCCAGTCGCCGGCCGACAGCGTCGGCGTCGCGGATCGGGCCGGTCGCGGTGCGCGTGACGGCCTCCGAGCCGTCCAACGCGACCACGCAGGCCCGCACGTATATCTCGGATTCTTCAGTGGCGACGGCCAGTGCGCCAACCGGAGCGCTGCAACCGCCTTCGAGGGTGGCCAGCAGCGCCCGCTCGGCGGTGACGGCGGCCCTGGTGGGAGCGTCGTCGAGCTGCGCGAGCAGGCCGCGTAGGGCGGCGTCGGCCGGGGTCTCGCCGGCGCCCTCGGCCCGGCACTCCAGCGCGAGTGCGCCCTGGGCGGGCGCGGGCAGCACCTCGTCCAGGGTGGCGGTGACGGCGTCCAGCCGCCCGAGCCGGGCCAGGCCGGCGCGGGCGATCACGATCGCGTCGTACTCGCCGTCGGCGAGCTTGCGCAACCGGGTGTCGATGTTGCCGCGGACGCCCGCGTACTCCAGGTCCGGGCGCAGCCGGCGGAGCTGGGCGACCCGGCGGGGCGCGCCGGTGCCCACCCTGGCGCCGGTCGGCAGGTCGAGAAGCCCCTGCCCGTCGTGGGCGCAGAGCACGTCGCGGGGATCCTCGCGGCGCGGGATTCCGGCGATGACCAGGCCGTCGGCCGGCCGGGTCGGCAGGTCCTTGTAGGAGTGCACGGCCAGGTCGATGTCCCCGGCGAGGAGCGCGTCGCGGAGCGCGGAGACGAAGACGCCCTGGCCACCGAACTCGGCGACGGGCCGGCTGGACCGGTCGCCCTCGGTGCTGATCTCGACCAGCTCGACGTCCACGCCGAAGCCGCTGAGCATCTTCGCGACCGACTCGGCCTGGACCAGCGCCAGCTGGCTGGCACGCGTCCCGAGGCGCAGGATCCTCATGCGCCACCCCTCTCGCCAGCCGCCGGGGGCACCTTAGCCGCCCTAATGCCCTTTACAGGAATTTTCGGGCAATTCGGGAAGCTGGCTCCTGACGGAAAGGCCGTAGGAGCGGGCGGGAACGGCGGTGGTGTCACGCCTGCTCCTTCAGGGTCACGTTGGCGCGGGTCACGGTGTCCGGGCCCGCGGGGTCCAGTTCGAACAACTCCCGCAGCGCCGACGCGTAGCGGTCGCCGTCCGGACCGAGGCTCAGTTCCTTCACCCGCACGGTGGGGGTGTGCAGCAACGTTTTCACTACTCTACGTACCGTATCGTGAAGTTCGGCGCGCACGGCCGGCTCCAGATCCGGCAGCTTGCCGTCCAGCCGGCGCAGCTCGGCCTCGATCAGCTCGTCGGCGTGCGCCCGCAGCGCGGTCACCGTCGGCGCCACCCGCTGCGAGCGCTGCTCGCCGAGGAAGGTGGCGACGTCCTCGGCGATCAGTTCGCGAGCCCTGGCCACCTCGGCGTTCACCGGGGCGCCGGCCAGCGCGGTACGCAGCGTCTCCAGGTCGACCAGGGTGAGGCCGGGCAGGTCGGCGGCTGCCGGGTCGACGTCCCGGGGCAGCGCCAGGTCGAGCACGGCCAGCGGCCGGCCCTCGCGGTTCTTGACCACTCGTTCCAGCAGGTCGCGGGCCAGTACCAGGCCGGTGGCGCCGGTCGTGCAGACCACCGCGTCGGTACCGGTGAGGACCTCCTCCAGCCGGTCCAGGCTGACGGCGCGGGCCGACACCCTGGCCGCGAGCCGTTCCCCGGTGACCAGCGTCCGGTTCGCGATCACCAGGCCGGACACCTCGCGGCGGCGCAGCACGGCGGCGGTCAGCGCGCCCATCGAGCCGGCCCCGACCACCACGACGGTGCGGCCGGCCAGCGGCCCGGTGCTGGTCTCCACCACGTCCAGGCCGGCGGTGACGATCGAGGCGCCGGCGGCGTCGATGCCGGTGTCGCTGTGCACCCGCTTGCCGGCCCGCAGCGCGCGCTGGGCCAGCAGGTGCAGCTCGCGGCCGACCGCGCCGGTCTCGGCGGCGGCCGCGTACGCCGCCCGCAGCTGCCCCAGCACCTGCGGCTCGCCGACGACCATCGCGTCCAGCCCGGCGGCCACCGTGAACGCGTGCTCGACGGCGGCGTCCGCGTAGTGCACGTACAGGTACTCGCCCAGGTCCTGGACGGCCACCCCGGCCCGCTCGGCGAGCAGCGCGCTGATGTCGGCCACGCCGCCGTGGAACCGCTCGACCTCGGCGTACACCTCGGTGCGGTTGCAGGTGGAGAGCACCATCGCGCCGTTCACGTGCTCGCTGGCGGCGACCAGCTCGTCCAGCAGCGCGGGCAGCGCCTCCGGGCCGACCGCGACCCGCTCCAGCAGCCGCACCGGCGCGGTCCGGTGCGACAGGCCTACGACCAGTACCGTCACGTCGCCACCGCCTCCGTCGTCTCCACCGCGTCCACGCCATCCACCTCCAGCGGCTCCCGCCGGTGCGCGTGGAACGACAGGATCTGCAGCTCGATGGCCAGGTCGACCTTGCGAACGTCCACGCCGTCCGGGACGGCGAGCACCGCGGGGGCGAAGTTCAGGATGCTGCTCACGCCCGCGGCGACCAAACGGTTGGCCACATCCTGGGCGGCCGGCGCCGGCGTGGCGATCACGCCGATGGAGATCTCCTCGGCCGCGACCACGTCGGCCAGCTCGTCCATGGACCGGATCGCCAGGTCGCCGAGCCGCTCGCCGATCCGCTCCGGGTCGGTGTCGAACAGCGCGGCGATCTGGAAGCCGCGGCCGGCGAAGCCGGTGTACCTGGCCAGCGCGTGGCCGAGGTTACCGACGCCGATCAGCGCGACCTTCCAGTGCCGGGTGAGTCCGAGCACGCGGGAGATCTGGTCCACCAGGAGCTCGACGTCGTAGCCCACCCCGCGGGTGCCGTAGGACCCCAGATAGGACAGGTCCTTGCGGAGCTTGGCGGAGTTCACGCCGGCCGCGGTGGCCAGCGCCTCCGAGGAGACCGTGGCCTCGCCGAGCTCGGCCAGGGTGTGCAGGGCGCGCAGGTAGATCGGCAGCCGGGCGACCGTGGCGTCGGGTACCTCGCGGACGGTGTCGTGCACGGCGTCCTTGAGCGGGCGTACCCGTACTCCCCCCGCGGCGGTACGGCGCTGATCGGACACTCGGGCTCCCTCTCCAGGGCTACGGGGCGAAATGCGTGACGACCCCCGTCGTGGACGGCTCACCCGCTGTGCTAGGTGTGTGCCTCGGACACGGTATCCGCTTGTGAACGCAGGCACAAAGTCGCTGTCCAGATCAGGTGACCCGGGTCACCGGTGGCCGGGTTGGGGCCGTGTGGTCCAACAGTCACCCACCAGGAAGAATGCCGTCCGTGACCGATCCAGCCGACACCGACGCCGGCACCGGGGCCGCCGCCGTCGAGCCCGGCGACGGCCCTGGTGACGGCCCTGGCGACGACCTCGGCGAGGACGCGGAGGTCCCGCCACCCTCGGCGCGGTGGCCCTGGCGCGACCTGGCGGTCACCGGCGGTTACCTGCTGGCGGCGGTGGTGGTGCTGTACCGGCTGTGGGCGGACCCGGAGGGGCGCGCGCTGCGGCACAACCCGGCCGACCAGATCCTCGAGGAATGGTTCCTGGCGCACGGCGCGCACGTGGTCACCCACGGTGGCGGCGGGCTGTTCGTCACCCACCTGCTGAACGCCCCGGACGGGGTGAACCTGCCGGCCAACGCGTCGCTGCTGCTGCCGTCGCTGCTGCTGAGCCCGGTCACGCTGCTGTTCGGCGCGCCGACCGCGTACGCGCTGCTGCTCACCCTCGCGCTGGCCGGCACCGCCACCGCCTGGTACCTGCTGTTCTCCCGCGGCCTGGGCCGGTCCCGGGCGGCGGCCGCGGTCGGCGGCGCGTTCTGCGGGTTCGCGCCCGGCATGATCGCCCAGACCAACGGGCACGCGCACATCTCCACCCAGGTGCTGGTGCCGCTGATCGTCTGGCTGGTGCTGCGGCTGGTCGAGGGGCGGCGGCCGGTCCGGGACGGCGTGCTGCTCGGGCTGGCGGCGGCAGGGCAGGCGTGGACCGGCGCGGAGGTGCTGCTGCTCACCGGCGTGACGCTGGTGCTGTTCGGGCTGGTGTACGCCGCGCTGGCCCGGCACGCGGTCCGGGCGGCGCTGCCCGGGCTGCTGCGCGGCCTGCCGCTGGCCGGCGCGGTGGCGGGTGTGCTGCTGTCGTGGTGGCTGTGGGTGCAGGTGGCGGGCCCGCAGCACTTCAAGCACCTGCCGTTCGTGCTCCCGTACTTCTCCCTGCGGGCCGACTCCTGGCTGGCCTTCCCCACCCAGTCGCTGTTCGGGGACAGCGCGGCGGCGGCCCGGCTGGCCCCCGGCGTGCCGGAGGAGAGCGCATTCCTCGGGCTGCCGCTGGTCGTGGTGCTGCTCGGCGCGCTGTGGTGGCTGCGCCGCTCGCCGGCGGTGGTGGCCGCGGTGGTCACCGCGGTCGTGATGGCGGTGCTGTCGCTGGGGCCGCACCTGCTGGTCGGGCCGGACGACCGGTCGGGCCCGACCGGACCGTGGCAGCTGCTGTCGCACCTGCCCAAGTTCGACATGGCGCTGCCGGCCCGGTACGCGCTGGCGGTGATCCCGCTGGTCGGCCTGGTGCTCACCGCGATGGTGGAGCGGATCCGCGACCTCGGCGACTTCCGGGTGGTCGGGGTGGCGGCGCTGGTCGGGGCGCTGCTGCCGGTGGTGCCGACGCCGCTGCCGACCACCGACCGGCCGCCGGTGCCGGCGTTCGTCACCAGCGGAGACTGGCGGGACTACGTCCGGCCGGGCCACACCCTGGTGCCGGTGCCGCTGCCCGACCCGGTCAAGCCGGACGGGATGCGGTGGGCGACCGCGGCGGACACGGACTTCGCGGTGCCGCAGGGGTTCTTCCTCGGCCCGATCGGCAAGGACCGGCACGGCTGGGTGGGGGTGGCGGAGCAGCGCCCGACCGCGAAGCTACTGGCCGACATCGTGACCACCGGCAGCGCGCCACAGGTCACCCCGGGGATGCGCGCGCGGGCACGCGCCGATCTCGCGTACTGGCGGGCGGACTGCGTTGCCCTCGCCCCCCGCTCCGCGCCGAACGCCGAGTCGCTCACCGCCACCCTCGACGCCCTCCTCGGCCCCCACCTGACCGTGGACGACGTCCGAGTTTGGCGGCCCTAAGCGGCTAACGCCGTGCGTAGCCGGTCCTCGTCCACCTTCCAGAAGCCGTGCTGCCTGCCGTCCACGAACAGCACCGGGATCCACTCCCCGTACCGCGCGGTGAGCTGCGGGGAGGTGGTGATGTCCACTTCGGATACGTCGATGCCGTCGAACTCCCCGGCGATCCGCTTGACCGCCTCCCGCGCGTCGTCGCACAGGTGGCAGCCGGGCCGCGAGTAGAGCGTGACCTGGTGTCCCATTCAATCGCCCCGCAGTTCCGCCTTACGTACCTTGCCGGTTGCCGAATGTGGCAGCTTGGTCACGAACTCTACCGAGGTAGGGCATTTGAACCGCGCCAGCTGTCCCTCGCACCAGGCGATGACGTCCTCAGCGGACAGCCCGGCACCCTCCCGAAGCACCACAAACGCCTTCACCGTCTCACCGGTGTACGGATGTGGCACCCCGATGACCGCGGCCTCCTCGATGTCGGCGTGCGCGGCCAGCACGTCCTCCACCTCGCGCGGGTACACGTTGAACCCGCTCACCAGCACCAGTTCCTTGAGCCGGTCGACCAGGTGCAGGTCGCCGTCCTCGTCGGCGTACGC
>JBJMIH010000209.1:0-16728 GCA_045806985.1 Mycobacteriales bacterium
ACGGTGGAGTCGCTGATCAAGGCCGGCGCGTTCGACTCGCTCGGGCACACCCGCAAGGGCCTGATCGAGCGGCACGAGCAGGCCATCGACGCGGTCGTCGACATCAAGAAGAACGAGGCGGTCGGCCAGTTCGACCTGTTCGGCGGCGACGACGAGGAGGCGGCGTCCGGCCCGGCCTTCGGGCTGGACCTGGAGTACTCCCCGCACGAGTGGGACAAGACCGAGCTGCTGGCGTTCGAGCGGGAGATGCTCGGGCTGTACGTGTCCGACCACCCGCTGTACGGCATCGAGCACATCCTGTCGGCGTCGGCGGACATGTCACTGGGCGCGCTGCTGTCCGACGCGCCCGCCGACGGCACGCTGGTCAACGTCGCCGGCATCCTGTCCGCCGTCCAGCGCAAGGTCACCAAGCAGGGCAACTCGTGGGCGATCGCCACCTGCGAGGACCTGGAGGGCGCGGTGGAGGTGATGTTCTTCCCCAACACCTACCAGGCGGTGGCCACCCACATCCACGAGGACGCCATCGTCATGGTCCGCGGCAAGGTGGACCGCCGCGAGGACGTCCCCAAGCTCATCGCCATGGACCTCACCGTCCCCGACCTCTCCGACAACAACGCGCACGGCCCGGTCGTCCTCAGCCTCCCCGCCACCAGGTGCACCCCGCCCCTGGTCGAGCGCCTCAAGGAGGTCCTCTCCACCCACCCCGGCACCACCGAGGTGCACCTCAAGCTGCTCAACGGCCGCCGCACCACGCTCCTCCGCCTCGACGCCGCCCTCCGCGTGGACCCCACCTCCGCCCTCATGGGCGACCTCAAAGCCCTCCTCGGCCCCAGCGCCGTAGCCCTCGCCTCATGACGGCGCGTGGCGCCGACGCCCCGGCCGGCGCGGCGGCGGCGCCGGCATCGGCGCCGCGACCCGCCGCTCCGTCAGAGGGAGATGTCGCGTTGGGCGACGACGTGGGTGGGGTGGACGCGGACGAGGAGTTCGCCGGGGACTCCGTTGCGCTCGCCGAACTCCTCGGCGCGGTCGGCGCCCATGTAGCGGCCGCCGATGGCGGTGGCCCAGCGGCGTAGTTCGGCGAGGTCGTCGACGATCTCGGCGGCACCGTCGATCTTCACGAACGAGTACGGCGGCACCTGGTCGTCCACGGTGATCGAGACGCGCGGGTCCCGGCGCAGCGCCTTGCCCTTCAGGCTGGTGGCGGCGGTGTTGAAGAGCAGGTCCGTGCCGTCGAGCACGAACCAGACCGGCGTCACGTGCGGGCGGCCGTCGGCCCGGACGACCGCGAGCTTCCCGGTCCGGGTGCCTTCGGACACGAACGCCACCCATTCGGCCTCGGTCATGGTCCTCATGGCTCGATTGTCCCGTGCTTCCCTACGATCATCCGGGTGATGGTGAGTTCGCGCGGGGTGGTGTACCTCGGCTCGGTCGTCTGGGCGGGCGGCGACGCCGCGCCGTTCCCGGACGGCGTGGTGGTGGTGGACGTCGATGGGCGGGTCGCGGCCTGCGGGCCGGCCGCCAGGGTGGCGGTGCCGTACGGCCTCGAGACGCACCGGGCCGCCTGGGTGGGGCCGGCGTTCGTGGACGCGCACGTGCACCTCGCCTTCGCCGATCCGGCGGCGGTGGCGGCCGGCGGGGTGCTGCTGGCACGGGACCTGGGCGCGCCGCTCGCCGACGCCCTGCGCTGGCAGCGCGGTGCCGCGCCGCGGGTGGCGGTGGCCGGGCCGCTGCTCACGGCGCCCGGCGGGTACCCGACCCGGAGCTGGGGGAGCGGCGGCTTCGGGGCCGAGGTGGCCGGCCCGGACGAGGCCCGCCGCGCCGTGCGCGAGCTCGCGGCCGCCGGGGTGGACGTGATCAAGGTGGCGTTCGAGCCCGGCGACGGCGGCTGGCCGGTGCCGGACCCGCCGACGGCCGCGGCGGTCGTCCGCACCGCGCACGAAAGCGGCCTGCCGGTGACCGCCCACGCGCTGCGCGCGCCGATGGTGGCCAGGGCGCTGGACGCGGGGGTGGACGAGCTGTGCCACGTCCCGACAGAGCCGCTGCCACAAGCCCTGGTGGACCGGGTGGCGGCCGCCGGCGTCCCGGTGGTCGGCACCCTGCACACCCACCGCGACACGGGTGCCACCCTCGCCAACGCCGCGGCGCTGCACGCGGCCGGCGTGCCGCTGCTCTACGGAACTGACCTGGGCAACACCGGCACCCGCCCCGGCGTCGACCCCCGGGAGCTGCGGCTGCTGGCGGCGGCCGGACCGGGACCGATCGGGGCGCTCCGGGCGGCGACGACGGCCCACGCCGCCGGGCTGGACCGGCGGGCGCCCGCCGGCTGGGCCGGGCGGCTGGCGCCGGGCGCGCCCGCCGTGCTCGTCGCGCTCGACGCGGACCCCTTGACCAGCGACGGAACCGGCCCGGTCGCGGTACTCCCGGCAGGTACCGTTGGCGGTGGACCCGCCGGCACGGGGTAGCGCGCGTGCCGCCCCGCCGTACCGGGACAATGGAGTCGATGAGCACCGCATCCGAGCCGCCCGCCTCGGCGGAGAATCCGCCGCCGAGCCCCCACCCGGGTCCGCACCCGGGCCAGCCGGGTGGCACCGGCTTCCCGCCCCCCGGCCCGGCGCCGGCTCCCGGGCCCGCGTACCCGCCCCCGGCGTACCCGGCCGCCCCACCGGGGCAGCCCGGCCAGCCGGGCGGGCCGCCCGGCCCGGTGTGGGGCGCGGCCGGCCCGTGGGGGCAGGTGCCGCCGGCGCCGACCGCGCCGCCGGAGGGGCCGGTGCTCACCCGCGCCGACCTGATCGGCGGTGTCGCCGTGGTGGCCGCGCTCGCCGTCTGCGGCGTGCTCGTCGGCCTGCTCTGGGCCGCCCTCGCCACCCGCCCGCAGGGCATCATCTACCAGGCGTCCGGCCAGTCCGCGCTGGATTTCGCGCACTACGAGAGCGACGAGTTCTTCGCCGGCGACGGCTGGTTCCTCTTCCTGACCCTCGGCGCCGGCGTGCTGGTCGGCGCGATCGCCTGGCTGGTACGCCCGGTCCGCGGCCCGGTGCTGGTGGTCGCGCTGACCGCCGGCAGCCTGCTGGCCAGCTACCTGGCCTGGCGCACCGGCCGGATCGTCAGCTACGCCGGCACCGGCCGCGCGCTGGTCACCCACAACCTCACCCCGGGCACCAGGCTGCACCTGCCGCTCCGGCTGCGGGCCAAGGTGGTGCTGCTGGCGCAGGCGTTCGGCGCGGTGGCGGTGTACGTGTCGTGCGCGGCCTGGTCGTCCCGCCGCGACCTCGGGGCGAACAGGAAGAAGGAGTCAGTTGGGGCCGGGCGGGACCTGTAGCTCGCGCAGCGGCACCGGCACCGCCTTGATCCCGCGCAGGAACCCGGTCTCCCGGCGGAGCAGGCGCAGCTCGGCGGCGAGCCGGCGGCCGACGCTGGGGCAGGCCAGCAGCTCGTGCCGGTCGTTCAGCTCCAGCAGCGCCGTGGTGGCGACCAGGTAGGACAGCACCCTGGGGTCCTCCGGCAGGTCCGGCAGCGCGTCGTCGCCGCCCCTGACCTCGGTCATCGCGGTCAGGTACGCCAGGAACGCGTCCGCCACCAGGCCGGCGAGCGGCCGGGCGTCCTCCTCGGCCGGGTCCGGCAGGTAGCTGACCTCGCCGACCAGGTACGGGCTGTCGCTGGCGACGAGGCTCTCCAGCCGGAAACGCTCGATGCCCACCGTGATCACGTCGTGGC
This sequence comes from Mycobacteriales bacterium, assembly GCA_045806985.1. Classification (GTDB taxonomy): domain Bacteria; phylum Actinomycetota; class Actinomycetes; order Mycobacteriales; family JBJMIH01; genus JBJMIH01. Next base: position 3,715 of record JBJMIH010000209.1, read on the forward strand.
TGCCGTCCGGCCGGTCGGAGATCCGGCGGACCTCGGCGGCGCAGCCCATCGGGTACAGGTCGGTCGCGGCCCCCTCGCCGACCTCGCCGCCCCGCCGGATCGCCACCACCCCGAACCGCTGCCGGGCCCCGGACCGCAGGTCCGCGATGAGCTGCTGGTAGCGCGGTTCGAACACGTGCAACGGCATCACTACGCCGGGAAACAGCACGGTTCCCAACGGGAAGAGGGGAAGCGTGGGCACTCATCAAGTTTAGTGGCCGGTGGCCCGGTTAGATAAACGATCGGTAACGGGGCGGATATCGGGACCGGCCGGCCCGACCCCTAGACTTGCCAGCGTGCTGACCCGAATCGACCTCCGCGGACGCCTGGACGATCCCCGGAACGTGTTGCCGCGCGCGCTTCTCGACGTCGAAGCCGCTGTCGACACGGTCCGGCCGATCTGCGCCGACGTCCGGCATCGCGGGGCGGTCGCGGTGAAGGAGATCACCGCCCGCCTCGACGGGGTCGAGATCGACACGCTGCGGGTGCCGCCCGAGGCCCTGCACGCCGCCCTCGACAGTCTCGACCCGGCCGTGCGGGCCGCGCTGGAGGAGGCCACCCGCCGGGCCAGGGCCGTGCACGAGGCGCAGCGGCCCGCCGACGTCACCGTCGCCCCCGCCGAGGGCCTCACCGTCACCGAGCGCTACGTGCCGGTCGGCCGGGTCGGGCTGTACGTGCCCGGCGGCCGCGTCGCCTACCCCTCAAGCGTGGTCATGAACGTCGTCCCGGCGCAGGTCGCCGGGGTGGAGTCGATCGCGGTGGCGTCGCCGCCGCAGCGCCCGGACGGGCTGCCGCACCCGCAGATCATGGCCGCGTGCGCGCTGCTCGGCGTCGATGAGGTGTACCGGGTGGGCGGCGCCCAGGCGGTGGCGATGTTCGCCTACGGCACCGACGAGTGCCGGCGGGTGGACCAGGTCACCGGGCCGGGCAACGTCTACGTGGCCGCCGCCAAGCGGTACCTGCGCGGCGAGGTCGGCATCGACGCCGAGGCCGGCCCCACCGAGATCGCGATCCTCGCCGACGAGACCGCCGAGCCGGCGTACCTGGCCGCCGACCTGATCGCGCAGGCCGAGCACGACCCGCTCGCGTCCTGCCTGCTGGTCACCACCGCGCCCGCGCTGCTCGACGCGGTCGACGCCGAGCTGGGCAAGCAGGTGCCGGAGACCCGGCACCGGGAGCGGGTGGAGGCCGCGCTCACCGGGGAGCAGTCCGCGTACGTGCTCGTCGACGGCATCGACGCGGGCCTGGACGTGGTGAACGCCTGGGCCGCCGAGCACCTCGAGGTGATCTGCGCGGACGCGGAGGCGGTGGCGGCGCGGGTGCGCAACGCGGGCGCGGTGTTCGTCGGCCCGTACTCGCCGGTCTCGCTCGGCGACTACCTCGCCGGCTCCAACCACGTGCTGCCCACCGGCGGCACGGCGCGGCACACCGGCGGGCTGTCGGTGCATTCCTTCCTCCGCGGGGTACATGTCGTACAGGCCAGCGGCCCGGCCCTCGCCGCGGTGGCGCCGCACGTGCGCGCGCTCGGCGGGGCCGAGGACCTGGCCGCGCACGTCGACGCCGTCATGATCAGGGTGGAGGACCGGCCATGACCCGCCTGGACGACCTGCCGCTCCGGGACGACCTGAAGGGCCTCACCCCGTACGGGGCGCCGCAGCTGGACGTCCCGGTGCCGCTCAACACCAACGAGAACCCGTACGCCACCCCGCCGGGCCTGATCGCCGACCTGCAACGGGCGATCGGCGAGATCGCCACCGGGCTCAACCGGTACCCGGACCGCGAGGCCCGCGACCTGCGTGCCGACCTGGCCGGCTACCTGAGCCACAGCACCGGCATGGGCCTGGGCGTCGAGCAGGTGTGGGCCGCGAACGGCTCCAACGAGGTACTGCAGCAGCTGCTGCAGGCGTTCGGCGGGCCGGGCCGCACCGCGATGGGGTTCGAGCCGACCTACGAGATGCACAAGCTGATCGCGCTCACCACCGCGACCCGCTGGGTGGCGGCGCGGCGCCGGTCCGACTTCCAGCTCGACCCGACCACGGCGTCGAACGCGGTCTCCATGCACCGTCCCGACGTGGTGTTCCTCTGCTCGCCGAACAACCCGACCGGCACCGCGCTGGACCTGGCCACGATCGCGGCCGTCTGCGACGTGGCGCCGGGGATCGTGGTGGTGGACGAGGCGTACGCGGAGTTCGTCCGTCCCGGCGTGCCGAGCGCCGTGCAGCTGTTGCCGCACTACCCGAAGCTGATCGTGACCCGGACGATGTCGAAGGCGTTCGCGTACGCGGGCGCGCGGGTCGGCTACATGGCCGCCGGGCCGTCGGTGATCGACGCGCTGCGGCTGGTCCGGCTGCCCTACCACCTGTCGGCGATCACGCAGGTGGCGGCGCGGGTGGCGCTCGCGCACGCCCGGGACACGCTGGCGACCGTGGACCTGATCCGCACCGAGCGGGACCGGCTGGTCAGCATGCTCCGCCAGGGCGGTCACGAGGTCGTGCCGTCGGACGCGAACTTCGTGCTGTTCGGCCGGTTCCCCGACCAGGCCGCGGTGTGGCAGGGACTGCTCGAACGCGGGGTGCTGGTCAGGGATGTCGGCGTGCCGAGCTGGCTGCGGGTGACCGCGGGCGCACCGCACGAGACCGACACGTTCCTGGCCGCCCTGCACGACGTGATGGTCACCGGCTCGCAGCCGGTGCCGTACGTCCCGCACAGCCCCCGATAGGAGGCGCGGATGACCCGCCACGCCAAGGTCGAACGGACCACCAGGGAGTCCTCGGTCCTGGTCGAGCTGGACCTCGACGGCACCGGGACCACCGACATCGCGACCGGCATCGGTTTCTACGACCACATGCTGGCCCAGCTCGGCAAGCACGGCCTGCTGGACCTGGTGGTGCGCACCGAGGGCGACCTGCACGTGGACGCGCACCACACGGTCGAGGACACCGCGCTCGCGCTGGGCGCCGCGCTGCGCGAGGCGCTCGGCGACAAGGCCGGCATCCGCCGGTTCGGCGACGCGCTGGTGCCGCTGGACGAGACGCTGGCGCAGGCCGCCGTGGACCTGTCCGGCCGGCCGTACGCGGTGTGCGAGGAACCGCCGATGGCGCCGATGATCGGCGCGTACGACACCACCCTGACCCGGCACATCTGGGAGTCGCTGGTGTCGGAGGCCCGGATCGCGCTGCACGTGCGGGTGCTGTCCGGCCGCAACGCCCACCACATCGTGGAGGCCCAGTTCAAGGCCGTCGCGCGGGCGCTGCGCGCGGCGTGCGAGCCGGACCCGCGCGGCAGCGGCGTGCCCAGTACGAAGGGCATGCTGTGAGCGCAGCGAGCGGCGCCGTGTCGAGACGGCCTGAGGCCGCGGAGCGAAGCGACCAGGAGGAACAGTGAGCCGGTCGCCGTCCGTCGTCGTCCTGGACCACGGGTCGGGCAACCTGCGCTCGGCCGAGCGGGCGCTGCGCCGGGCCGGCGCCGACGTCACGGTGACCGCGGACGTCGCCGCCGGCGAGCGGGCCGACGGCCTGGTGGTACCGGGTGTGGGGGCGTTCGCGGCGTGCATGGCCGGCCTGCGCGGGGTGGGCGGGGACGGCCTGGTCCGGCGGCGGGTCGCCGCCGGCCGCCCGGTGCTGGGCATCTGCGTGGGGATGCAGATCCTGTTCGGGTACGGGGTGGAGCACGGGGTGCGGACCGCCGGTGTCGGCCTGTTCGGCGGCGAGGTCACCCGGCTGGAGGCCGACCGGGTGCCGCACATGGGCTGGAACACCGTCCGCCCCGGCACCGGCACCAGCCTGTTCGCCGGGGTGGAGGGCGCGCGGTTCTACTTCGTGCACTCCTACGCGGCCCGTCCCGCCGGCGACGACCGGGGCGTGCCGACGACCTGCACGCACGGTACGGAGTTCCTGGCCGCCGTGGAGCGGGGACCGGTGTCGGCCACCCAGTTCCACCCGGAGAAGTCCGGCGACGCCGGCCTGGCGTTGCTGCGCAACTGGCTGAAGACGTTGTGAGCCAGGGGTGAGCAAGGAGCGGCAGCGGGCCAGGGCGGCGCGGCTCGCCGAGCGGGAGCGGCTGCGGGTCGAGCGGGAACGCCGGGCCGCCAGGACCGCCCGCCGCCGCGAGCGGTGGGCGCGGGTGACCCGCTGGATCCCGCGCCGGCGCCGGGGGAAGGCCTGGACCCGGCGTACCCGGGCGCAGCGCGGCGGCGTCATCTTCACCGGCCTGTGCTTCAACGTCGCCGTCTTCCTCGTCACCCCGTCGTGGGCGCTGCGGATCGGCGCCCTCGGCCTCACCGCGATCGCGCTGCCCGCGCTCGCCACCGCGACCTTCGATCGGAGCAGATGATGGACCGGCTCGTGCTGCTGCCCGCCGTCGACGTCGCCGCCGGCCAGGCCGTCCGCCTGGTGCGGGGCGAGGCGGGCACGGAGACCTCCTACGGCGATCCGGTGGAGGCGGCGCTCGCCTGGCAGCGGGCCGGTGCCGAGTGGATCCACCTGGTCGACCTGGACGCCGCCTTCGGCCGCGGCTCCAACCGCGAGCTGCTGGCGGAGGTGGTCAAGGCGCTGGACGTGCAGGTGGAGATGTCCGGCGGCATCCGCGACGACGTGTCCCTGGCCGCCGCGCTGGACGCCGGCGCGGCCAGGGTCAACATCGGTACCGCCGCGCTGGAGGACCCCGGCTGGTGTGCCGCCGCGATCGCGGCGCACGGCGACCGGGTCGCGGTCGGCCTGGACGTGCGCGGCACCACGCTGTCCGCCCGCGGCTGGACCCGGGACGGCGGCGACCTGTGGGAGGTGCTGGCCCGGCTCGACCGGGAGGGCTGCGCCCGGTACGTGGTCACCGACGTGAACAAGGACGGCATGTTGAAGGGCCCCAACCTGGAGCTGCTGCGCGAGCTGTGCGCCCGCACCGACCGGCCGGTGATCGCCTCCGGCGGGGTGTCCACCCTGGACGACCTGCGCGCGCTGCGCGGGCTGGTGCCGCTCGGCGTGGAGGGCGCGATCGTCGGCAAGGCGCTCTACGCGGGCGCGTTCACCCTGGAGGAAGCCTTGGAGGTGGCGGGATGACGCGGAAGGTCGCCAGCGGCACGCCGTGGGAGCCGGTCGCCGGCTACAGCCGCGCGGTCGCGGCCGGCGACTACGTGTTCGTCAGCGGCAGCACCGCCGTGGTGGACGGCGAGATCGTGCATCCCGGCGACGCGTACGGCCAGGCCCGGCAGGCCATCCTCAACCTGGAGCAGGGCCTGCGCGCGCTCGGCTGCACGTTGCGGGACGTGGTGCGGACGCGGATGTTCGTGACCGACATCGGCCGGTTCGCCGAGTACGCCAAGGCGCACGGCGAGATGTTCGGGGACACGCTGCCGGCCACCTCGATGGTGGAGGTGTCCCGGCTGGTGGACGAGCGGATGCTGATCGAGATCGAGGCCGACGCGTACCGGCCCGGCGTGGGGCTGTCGTGACTAACCCTGTCGGGACCGACCTGGCGGTGCGGGTGATCCCGTGCCTGGACGTGGACGCCGGGCGGGTGGTCAAGGGCGTGAACTTCGCCGACCTGCGGGACGCCGGCGACCCGGTGGAGATGGCCGGGGTGTACGACACCGAGGGCGCCGACGAGCTGACGTTCCTGGACGTGACGGCCTCCTCCGGCGGCCGGGAGACCCTGCTGGACGTGGTGCGCCGCACCGCCGAGCAGGTGTTCATCCCGCTCACCGTGGGCGGCGGGGTGCGCTCGGTGGAGAACGTCGACGTGCTGCTGCGGGCCGGCGCCGACAAGGTCGGCGTCAACACCGCCGCGATCGCGCGGCCCGAGCTGGTCAGGGAGATCGCCCAGCGGTTCGGCAACCAGGTGCTGGTGCTGTCGCTGGACGTGCGGAGGGCGGCCGGCCAGCCGTCCGGCTTCGAGGTGACCACGCACGGCGGCCGCCGTGGCGCCGGCATCGACGCGGTGGAGTGGGCCGCGACAGTGGCCGAGCTGGGCGCCGGCGAGCTGCTGCTGAACTCGATGGACGCCGACGGCACCCGGGCCGGCTTCGACCTGGAGCTGATCGGGGCGGTACGGAAGGTCGTCGACATTCCGATCATCGCCTCCGGCGGCGCCGGCGCGCTGGAGCACTTCGCCCCGGCGGTGGCGGCCGGCGCGGACGCGGTGCTGGCGGCCAGCGTGTTCCATTTCGGCCAGCTCCGCGTCGGCGAGGTGAAGGGGGCCCTGCGGGCGGCCGGAATTCCGGTGCGGTGAGCCGTAGTCACGGGCAGGATGGCCGTCATGGAGCTGACCATTCCGGTCGAGGGCGGGACCCTCTGGGCCGACGACAGCGGCGGTGAGCTGCCGCCGCTGGTCCTGCTGCATCCCGGCGTGGGGAACTCCACCATCTGGGACGGGATGCTGCCGGCGCTGGCCGCGCGGTACCGGGTGATCCGGTTCGACTGGCGCGGCTACGGCCGCTCGCCGCTGCCGACCGCGCCGTACACGACGCTCGGTGACCTGACGGCCGTGCTGGACCACTTCGGGCTGGACAGGGTGCCGCTGGTCGGGGCGAGCATGGGTGGCAGGGCCGCGCTCAGCCTGGCCCTGACCCAGCCCGCCAGGGTGTCCGCGCTGGTGCTGGTCACACCGGGAGTGTCCGGTTACGACTGGCCGGACGAGCCGGCGGCGGACGCCGAGTACGAGGCCCTCGTCGCCGCCGGCGACGTCGACGGGCTCACCGGGTTCGGGCTGCGCCGGTGGGGCGCGGCCGGGCACGACCCCGTCGCCAGGGCGCAGATGGCCGGGGCCGCCCGCGCCTGGGCCGCCGAGGACGAGTTCGGCCGGCCGGACCCGCCGGTGTACGACCGGCTCGGCGAGGTCGCCGTCCCGACCGTGCTGCTGCTCGGCGAGGCGGACACGCCGACGCTGGTGGAGGCCAACGAGCGGATGGCCGCGCGCATCCCCGGCTGCCGGCTGATCCGGATGCCGGGGGTGGACCACCTGCCGCAGCTGCGGGTCCCCGACCTGCTCGTCGCCACCATCCTGGAGCACCTGGACGGTACCGGCCGCGAGTCCTGAGGACCGCACTATTCTGGGGCCGTGGCCGACATCTCCGCGCCGGACGGCACCGCACCGCTGATCTCGGTGCGCGGCACCGTCACCCTGGAGGTCGACCCGGAGATCGCCGAGCTGTCCGTGCAGGTCGCCGCCAGGGACAAGGACCGGGAGCGGACCCTGCGCCGGCTGTCCGACCGGCAGCGGGCGGTCCGGGCGGTGCTGGAGTCGTTCGGCGACGCCGTCGACAAGCTGGAGACCGCCGGCCTGCGGGTACGGCCCGAACTGCACGGCAAGCGGGCCGGCGAGAAGGTCGCCGGGTACCTCGGCACCGTCCGCACCACGGTCACGGTCAGCGACTTCACCGTGCTCGGCGACCTGGTGATGCGGGTCGGCGACGAGGACATGACCAGCGTCGACGGGCCGTGGTGGTCGCTGCGCCAGGACAGCCCGGTGTACACCAGGGCCCGCCAGGAGGCGGTCCGGGACGCGCTGACCCGGGCGCGGGAGTACGCCGCCGCGGTCGGCTGCCGGCTCACCGGCCTGCGTGAGCTCGCCGACACCGGCCTCAGCACCGGCGTCCGCCAGGACGGCATGGCGTACGGCGCCATGACGCTGGCGGCGGAGCGGGGCGCTCCCGGCGGCGGCCCGCCACCGCTCGATCTCGATCCGGCGACGCAGCACGTCAGCGCGCAGGTCGAGGCCCGCTTCACCGCCACACCGCCGGCTCTCGACTGAGCCGGGAACGCACCGTGATCGCCAGGAGCGGAAGAATGTTACGCGACGTGACTCTTGTCACGAACGTCCGGAGATCTGCCGCTCCGGGCAAGGACGTGCGGGCGGTCCGCACCGATGACGCTAGAGTTAGCGCCCGATGTCACGCGTGAAGAGCCTGGCGAGCGCGTCCGCCAGCATCCTCGTTGTCTGGCTGGCCAGCCGTATCATGCTGCTCGGCTTCGTCAGGCACTGGTTCCCGTACCGGGGCGACGCGGTCGGCGACGTGAAGTTCTACCACGACTGGTCGAAGGTCCTGCTGCACGGGCATTTCCCCACCGACGCGCGGTGGCAGTACCCGCCCGGCGCGACGCTGCCGATCCTGGCGCCCCGGCTGGTGCCGTTCGGCGGCTACCTGAACGCCTTCATGGCGACCGCGCTGCTGGCCGACCTGGTGATCCTGGTGGCGCTGCTGTGGTTCGGCCGGCGCACCGGCTCCAAGCTCGGCGCCTGGTACTGGGTGGTCGGCCTGCCGCTGGTCGGCCCGATCGCGCTCGGCCGCTACGACGTGCACATCACCATGCTGGTGGTGCTGGCCCTGGTGGTCACGCTGCCGCGCACCAGGGGCTTCTGGACCGCGCTGGCGGTGATGGTCAAGCTGTGGCCGGCCACGCTGGTCGTCGGCATGAACCCGCGCAGCCGCAAGGGCCGCGGTGAGCTGGCCTGGACCGGCGGGTTCATCGCCGCGATGGTGGCGGCCACGGTGTTCGTGTCGCACGCGTACGGCTTCCTGGACAACCAGAACAAGCGCGGCCTGGAGGTCGAGGCCCTGCCGGCGACCCCGTTCATGTTCTTCGGCCGGATCGGCCCCCGGATGGGCATCCACTGGCACCGGTTCCAGGGCTTCTGGGTCAAGGAGCGCTACGGCTCCATGGAGGTCGTCAACTACCACGCCGACAAGCTGGCGCGGTACAGCATGGCGCTGATGGTGATCGCCGCGGCGCTGCTGGTGCTGTGGTGGTGGCGGGCCCGCTTCACCGCCGCCACGCCGTACGACGCCGCCCTCACCGCCACGCTGTTCTTCGTACTGACCAACAAGGTGATCAGCCCGCAGTACATGATCTGGCTGGCCGGCATCGCCGCGGTGTGCATGGCGGTGAAGGGCTCCTCGCAGCGGCCGGTCGCGCTGCTCCTGCTGCTGGTGTACGGGCTCACCCAGATCGAGTTCCCGATCCGCTGGTTCGACATCATCTGGCGGCACCAGCCCTGGTACGGCGCCGGCGCCCTGGTGCTGCGCAACGTGCTGCTGCTCGCCGCCTCGGTGCTCTCCTACGTGCTGCTGTGGCGGTCCACCCGCCGGCAGGAGGAGACCGCCGCCGACGACGGCGCCGAAGAGCCCCCGGCCACCGCCACCGAACAGCCGGCCGCCCTGGACAGCGCCGGCACCGCCTGACACCTCGCCGGCGGAATAGTCCGGCCGCCGGGCCGGTTCAAGTTCATGCAAACGCATAGAGCTTGAAGGGCGTGGGTGCCATGCAGTTCGGGGTGTTTTCGGTCAGCGACATCACCCGTGACCCGGTGTCCGGGGAGACGCCGAGCGAGGCCGAGCGGATCGACGCCGTCGTGCGGATCGCGCGGAAGGCGGAGGAGGTCGGGCTGGACGTCTTCGCCATCGGCGAGCACCACAACCCCCCGTTCTTCTCGTCCACGCCCACGACGCTGCTGGCGTTCATCGCGGCCCGGACCGAGCGGTTGATCCTCTCCACCGCGACCACGTTGATCACCACCAACGACCCGGTGCGCGTCGCCGAGGAGTACGCGATGCTCCAGCACCTGGCCAACGGCCGGGTGGACCTGATGCTCGGGCGCGGGAACACCGCTCCCGTCTACCCGTGGTTCGGCCAGGACATCCGGCAGGGCCTCCCGCTGGCGCTGGAGAACTACAACCTGCTGCACCGGTTGTGGCGCGAGGACGTGCTGGACTGGCAGGGGAAGTTCCGCACCCCGCTGCAGGGCTTCACCTCGATCCCGCGGCCGCTGGACGACGTGCCGCCGTTCGTGTGGCACGGCTCGATCCGCACGCCGGAGATCGCCGAGCAGGCCGCCTTCTACGGCGACGGCTTCTTCGCCAACCACATCTTCTGGCCGAAGGAGCACTCCATGCGCCTGATCCGGTTCTACCGGCAGCGCTACGCCCACTACGGGCACGGCACCGAGAAGCAGGCGATCGTCGGCCTGGGCGGGCAGGCGTACCTGGCCCGCCGGTCGCAGGACGCGGTCAGGGAGTTCCGCCCGTACTTCGACGAGGCGCCGGTGTACGGGCACGGCCCGTCGCTGGAGGACTTCATGCGGGAGACCCCGCTGTCGGTGGGCAGCCCGCAGGAGGTCATCGACAAGACCCTGACCTTCCGCGAGCACTTCGGCGACTACCAGCGCCAGCTGTTCCTGATCGACCACGCCGGCCTGCCGCTGAAGACCGTGCTCAACCAGCTCGACCTGCTCGGCGAGGAGGTCCTGCCCACCCTCCGCAAGGAGACGGCCGACCGGCGTGACCCGGAGGTCCCGGACGGGCCGACCCACGCCAGCCGGGTCCGGGCCAAGTACGGCGACCAGCCGCCCCGCCAGCCGCGCCCGAACGCCAACCGCGGCGACAACGTCACCGACACCGCGCCGTACCAGGACACCGAGACGGCGCGGACCAGCTACCCGAGCCTGTGATGGCCACCGGTACCCGGCTGGCGAACGACGCCTGGGAGGCCCTGCTGTCCGCGCACGCCCGGCTGATGAAGGAGTTCGCGGCCGAGGACGTCTGGCAGGACCTGACCATGCGCGAGTACGACGTGCTCTACACGCTGTCCAAGTGCCCGGAGCCGCAGCGCGCCCGCGAACTGCACCGGCACGTCCTGCTCAGCCAGCCGGCGCTGTCCCGCATGATCGACCGGCTGGTCGAGCGGGGGTTCCTCGAGCGGTGCCCGGATCCCGCGGACGGCCGCGGCGTCCGGCTCGCGCTCACCGCCGCCGGCCGGGACAAGCAGCGCCAGATCGGCCGCCTGCACGCCCGGTCCGTGGCCCGCGCGGTCACCGCCGCGCTGAGTCCGGACGAGGTACGCCAACTGAATGCGCTCTGCTCGAAACTCGCGAAGGAGGACACCAGCCCATGACCGACACCGGCAAGCAGCCGCTCCGGCTCGTGGTCGTCACGGCCGGCGTCAGCGACCCGTCCGCCACCCGGATGCTGGCCGACCAGATCGTCCAGCGCGCCACCGACCTGGCCGCCGACCGCGGCCACCCGGTGGCCGTCCGGGTGGTCGACCTGCGCGAGCTGGCCACCGAGGTCACCACCGCGATGGTCACCCAGCTGGTCGGGCCGAAACTGCGGGCGGCCGTCGAGGCACTGGGCGAGGCCGACGGCATCGTCGCCAGCACCCCGGTCTACAAGGCCGGCGCCAGCGGCCTGTTCACCTCGTTCTTCCAGGTTCTCGACAACGACCTGCTCATCGCCAAGCCGGTCGTGCTCGCCGCCACGGCCGGCACCGCCCGGCACGCCCTCGTCATCGACGACCAGCTGCGGTCGCTGTTCGCGTACCTGCGCGCCACCATCGTGCCGACCTCGGTGTTCGCCGCCCCGGAGGACTGGAACGACCCGGCGCTGGCCGAGCGCGTCGGCCGGGCCGCGCTCGAACTCGTCCTGCTCATGGCCAGCGGCTTCGCCAGCCAGGTCAGGGAGCAGTCGTGGCGGAACTACCGGCACGAGTACGGCAGCGCCGGCGGCGCCGAGCTGACCATCGACCTCGACTCCGACCTGATGCGCCTCGCCACGGGTGGCTCCGCGGGCTAGCTCTCCAGCTTGGCTAGATCCCGAGCTTGGCGGCCCTGAAGGCGGCGACGGCGTCGTCGGGGCCGGCGTAGTCGACGTCGGCGGCGGACTGCCTGCCGAACGCGCACAGCAGCAGTTCGGGGCCGGTGCCGGTGATCGTGACCACCGGCTCGCCGGCGGTGGAGACCGGCTCGGAACCGTCGGGCAGCCGGAGCACCACCCCGACCGGCGCCTTCCGCAGCAGCGTCTTGGCGAACCCGAGCCGCCTGGTCAGCGTGTCCTCGAGTCCGGGGTCGAGCGCGCGCGGTCGCCAGTCCGGTGGCGCGGCGCACATCCTCGTGGTGGACGAAGTACTCCACGGTGTTGGCCAGCGCGTCCACCGGGCGCAGCGGCGACCAGAGTGGCGGGCCCTGGCGCACCAGCTGCGTCAGCTGCTGGTAGCCGTACCGTTTCTTGGCGCTGGCCTGCACGTTTGCCGTCCAGCGTGCCAGCGGCGAGGCGACGATCCCGAGGCCCGCGTCCGGCCTCCGCTCGCGGACCACCAGGTGCGCGGCGAGGTCAGCGGTGGTCCACCCCTCGCACAGCGTCGGGGCGTCCGGACCGAGCTCCTCGAGCAGGTCAGCGAGGGCGATCCGCTCCGATCGGGAATAGTTTGTCACCCCCGGATGGTAGGACGGGGATGGGAGCCTGCCCCGCCCCCTGATCGAAACCCGCCCGCCCACGAGCCTCCAGGGAGAGCCCCGGTGCCCAGACCGTCCGCCGACGTCCTCGTCCGTGGCCTGCGCGTACTCGGGACGGCGGTCCGCGAGCAGCCGGCCAGGTTCGCGGTCGCGGCGGTGGGCAGCGCGCTGTTCGCGGGGATGACGGTCAGCACGGCGTTCGTGATCGGGGCGGTCACCGGGCGGGTGGTGGCGCCGGCCTTCGACTCCGGCCACGTGGCCACCGGCACCGTGGTGGGCGCCGGCATGGCCGTGCTCGGCGTCGTCCTGCTCAAGATCGTCGGCATCCTCGGCCGCCGGCTCGGCGCCGCGGTCATGCAGTACCGGCTGATGGCGGACTACCGCCGCCGGGTCACCCGCCAGTACCTCACGCTGCCGCTGTCCTGGCACCAGCGCCACCCCACCGGCTCGCTGCTGTCCAATGCGAACAGTGACGTCGAGGCCACCTGGTGGGTGATCGCGCCGTTCCCGATGGCGGTCGGCACCGTGCTGATGATCGGCATCGCCGGGGTGGCACTGCTGCTCACCGACTGGGTGCTCGCCGTGGTCGGGTTCTGCGTGTTCCCGGCGGTGGTCACCGTCAACGTCCTGTACTCCCGCAAGGTGTCACCGCGGGTGACCAGGGCGCAGCAGCTGCGTGCCGAGCTGTCGTCGGTGGCGCACGAGAGCTTCGACGGCGCGCTGGTGGTCAAGACGCTCGGCAAGGAGGACGCCGAGACG